>NZ_CP041091.1:3113268-3443525 GCF_006494815.1 Nocardioides sambongensis | reverse complement strand
CGAACCGCGGCTGCCCGGATACGGACCTCAACCCGACCGTCAGGTAGGGCCCGTGGCGGAGGTGCGGACAGCACCCGATGTCCAGCGCGCATGTGGTCCGACAAGATGAAGGACCACACCCTCGACGTCGGCGAGATCCCCCTCCGCGTGTTGGAGCACGGCGCCGGCCCCGCGGTCGTCCTGTGCCACGGCTTCCCCGGTCTCGCCTACAGCTGGCGCCACCAGCTCCCCGCCCTCGCCGCAGCCGGCTACCGCGCGATCGCGCCGGACATGCGGGGCTACGGCGGCAGTGGGCGACCGGCGGATCCCGCCGCCTACGACAGACGCAGCACCGTCGCGGACATGGTCGGGTTGCTCGATGCGCTGGAGATCGAGGAAGCCGTGTTCGTCGGGCACGACTTCGGTGCGGCACTGGTCTGGGACCTGCCGCAGTGGGCCCCGCGACGGGTGCGGGCGCTGGTCCAGCTGAGCGTGCCGCGTGCGGCCCAGCTGCCGATCCTGCCCAGCGAAGTGTTCGCGGCGGTGGCGAGGAAGCACTGGTTCCACCTGGACTACTTCCAGCGGCCGGGCGTCGCCGAGGCCGAGCTCGACGTACGGCCGCGGGAGTTCTTGCAGCGGGCCTTCTGGGCGCTGTCCGGCGGCTACCACTACACCGACATCTACGCCCACCCCAGCGATGGCAACGGCTACCTCGACGTCCTCCCGGAAGCCCCGGATCTGCCGTGGCCGTGGCTGAGCCAGGCCGAGTTCGAGGTGTACGTCGACACGTTCGCCGCGACCGGTTTCACCGGCGGACTCAACTGGTACCGCGCGAACGACCACATCTGGCACGAGAAGCAGGCGCGGCCCGACGAGCCGGTCACCGTGCCGACCTGCTTCATCACCGGCGATCGCGATCCGGTCATGCAGGTCGCCGGCAGCTCGATCGACGAGATGCGCGACCTCGTCCCCGGGCTGGAGCAGGTGCACATGATCCCTGGGGCCGGACACTTCGTGCAGATGGAGGCGGCGGACGAGGTCAATCGGATCGTCGTCGACTTCCTGGGCGAGATCGACAGCTCCCAACCCTCCGGGTGGCGGCGGGTCAGCCCAGGGTGAGCACCGACCCCTGGTCGTCGGGCGCGAGGATCGGCTGGATCTTCGAGTCGAAGGTGACCAGGCGGGCGGAGTGGGCCGCGGCGAGGTTCACCAGGTGCAGGTCGGTGACCTGACGGCAACCGGTCAGTCCGACCAGGTCGATGCTCGCCTCGGCGAGAGATGAGTCGTCGGGTAGGAACACGGCGCGCTCGTGACGGCGCAGCGACCGCAGTGAGTCCAGCGCTTGTCCGGCGCCGGCGGCCACGCCCATCACGGTCGGATTGAGTGCCATGCGCACCAACCCGGACTCGGTGACGGGAGTGGTCGCGAACCGAGCAACCGAGCCGAACCACGTGTGGGCGGCGCGGTGATGCACGTGGTCTGGATGGAGGAGTGCCACGAGCACGTTGACGTCCGGCAGGTCGAGTTCACTCATCGAGCATGGCCTCAGCGACCATGTCGCCGGTGATCACGTGACCCGGCGTCGACGGCAGCAGCACGAGACCACCATCGGAGGGGCCGCGTGACTCGGTCGTGCTCGCGAGGCCGGCGAGTGCGAGGGCGGAGACCGCCTCGCCGAGGCTCTTGTTCTGACCCTCGTTGACGCGCGCACGGGCTGCGGCGAGCACGCGGGGTTGATGTCGAGGGTGGTGCGCATACTCACCATAATATCGCATCACGCATCACGCATCGCCTGCTCGAGCCTCAGCGGTCGGCGGCCTCATCGTGGGTGGGCGTGACGAGAGTGCCCCGACGCCGGGCGTTGGTCGACCGGTCATCCACAGGCGGCCCGCGTCATCGCGGGGCGACCGCGCCTTCCAGCGCCGCCAGCGCCACCGACCAGGGGATCCGCTCCTGCTCCAGCCGTACGTCGCCCTCGGCCCGCAGCCGCGCCAGAGCCGCATTCTCGCCGGGAGTGAGTCGGTCGAGGACGGCGCGGGTCGGCTTGGGCTCCGTCACCCACAGGTCCCGGTGATCGAGCAGGGTCTGCTCATCCATCAGGAGCGAGGGGACGTCGGGGAGCCAGAAGCGCAGCCGGTGCAGGATCGCGAAGCCGTGAGAGTCCAGGTCGCCCCAATAGACGACCCGCGCCGCCTGCACCCAGGGCAGGCGACCGGCCGCGTCGACGTCGTACCCGGAGCCGTGGACGGCGACGACCCCCGGCCACGGCGGCAGGGCGAGCATCGATTCGAGGTTCTCCAGGATCAGCACGACCGCGGGCGCGATCGGGAGCTGAGCAAGTTGCGTCTCCGGCGCGGCGAGGTCGCACAGCCCGCCGATCGCCGGCACCGGATCGAGGATCCGGATCCGCACCAGCCGGTCGGCCTCGACGAGCCCCAACCCCGGCGCGCCGGTGGCGGCCGCGTGCAGATCGGTGACGACGGCCCGGTGCGCCGCCAGCCACTTGGTGTCGACGCCGCGGATCGGCACCTGGCGCGGTCGCAGCCCCGTGGCCGGGTGGGTCGAGAGCCACGCGACCACCGCCATCGCGCGGTCGAATCGTTCGGGGACCACCCGATCAGGGCCGCCGCGTGCTTACGGAGCGCGGCGTCCACCGCCGCCGACGCGCCCAACCCGTCGCGCACGGCCGCGATCCGACGGGTCAGCGTCGACCAGTCTCGCGCGGCGGAGCCCTTCGCGAAGGCCGCCACCGCATCCGCTGTCGTCAACCGCAGGCGCACCGGCACCTCTTGGCGACCGAGTCGCTGCCAGTCACGGGTCTCCCACTCGACCTCCGCCCCCACCGGCACTACGACGCCCCGCCACTCCCGCACCCACGACTCCGCCGCGGCCTGATCGGCCAGTGCGGCGCGCTCGGTCGGTGGCTTCAGCGGGATCGTCAGCGCAGGAGCCTGCGGCGCGGTGACCGCCCACCCCGTCAGTCTCTTCGCGAGCTTGTCGTGGGCGGTGCGGCGGGCGTCGCCGACACCGATCACTCGTCGCTCCACACCACGTCGGCGACCACCGAGCGCTGGCGGGTCGGGTTCTCGATCGAGGTGGCGGCGCCGACGTACGGCTCGATCGTCTGCAGCAGCTTCTGCGGCGTCGCCAGCACCATCTGGAACCCGAACTCGACGAAGACGTCCAGCGCCATGCGGGTGTAGCGGGTGTCGGCCTTGTCGAAGGCTTCGTCCAGCACGATGGTGCCGTAGCGCGGGAACGCGTCCTCAGTGTCGGCCAGCTGATAGCGCAGTGCCGCCGCGAGGCAGAAGATCACCAGCTTCTGCTGCTGGCCGCCGGACATCGCGGCTCCGGAGTCGTAGGTCGCCTGCACCCGCTCGTGCTCGTCGATCTCCTCGGCCAGGAACGTCACGTGCTGGCGGGTGTCGAGGCACTGGTGACGCCAGGTGCGGTCCGCGTGCTCGCTCGAGGCGAGCCGCCGCATGAGGGAGTCGAGCGTGGCGAAGCGTCGCTCGGCCGAACCGAGGTCGTCGTCGGACCAGCTGCCCTCGGCCACCGACCGCAGGTCGGCGATGAACCGGTTGACCGTCTCGGTCCGCCGGGTCTTCACCCGCAGACGTAGGAAGCGTCCCTCGTCGAACGGCGAGCGCCGCAGCGAGGCGTTGACCGGGGTGACCCGGTCCTGGATCTCACGAGGCGCAGCGAGGATGTCGCTGACCAGCTCACCGATCAGGTCCCGCGAACGCTCGCGCAGCAACCGCAGGAAGTTCGCTTCGTACTCGGGCAACCCTTGCGCGACGATGGTGTCGAGCAGCTCCAGGTAGCCACGCCGGTCGTCGACGGTCGCAACCAGCTCGGCGGTCGCGGCGGCCGCCGGCCAGGTGTCGTTGAAGGTGGTGGCGGACCCGATCAGCGCACCGGTGGCACTCTGCGCCTCGGCCAGGGCCCGGTCCCGTTCCTGACCCAGCTGCTGGGTGACCTGCTGCCCGACCTCACCGATCACTTGTCGGGTGAGGTTGCGCCGGCGCGTCCGGAACCGTCGGGCCAGCTCCTCGGCCAGCCCGGGCTCGACCTCGGCAATCGCTCCCGATGCGAGCTCCGCCTCGATGCTCGCGATGACCTCGCGCAGCTCGGCGTCCTCGGTCCTGGTGGACTTCAGCGCCGACTGGCTGTTGATCAACGCCTCGTGCGCCTTCTTGCGCCGATCGCGAGCCGTGTGGGCGGCCTGGACCGCAGCATGGAGGCTGGCGTTGTCGGAGGTCAGCGCTCGCAACTGGTCCTCCAGGTCGACGACCGCCTGGGCGGCGCCCTGCCGATCGATGTCGGACCAGCTCTGCTGCCGCGCGCTCTCCAGGATCGTGCGCCGCTGTACGGCGGCCTGGTGCTCGGCCTCGATCCGCTGGACGACCTCCTCGATCCGACGGTGCTCCTCGGTGGCCTCCCGCAACTGCTCGACGAGCGCCTCCAGCTTGGCCTCGCGGTCGCCGAGCACCCACTGGCTGCGGTCCTCGATGCGTCGCCGGTCGTCCTTCTCGTAGCGGGTCCGCGAGGTCTTGACCTGGCCGTTGATCGTGACGGCTCGCACGTGGTCGTCGAGCTCGTCGGGGGAGTCGACGCACGCGACGTCGTACCGCGCCGACAGCTGGCCGTTCATCCAGTTCGCGAACGGGCCCGCCGAGACGGTCACCCGGTGCACCAGGGACCGGTCGCTACCGGCGGGCCGCGCCGCGGGCGCGTCGTCGGCGACCTCCTCGAAGACGAGGCGGCCCGGCAGGCGGTGGGTGTCGATCCAGCGCCTGACCGAGCCGAGGTGCTCGGAGCGCACCAGCAGGGCCAGCGCGAACGGACGCAGCACCCGCTCGATCGCGCCCGTCCACGCGGCGTGCTCGGGCCGCACCTCGATGAGCTCCGCGGCGAAGGGCAGCGCCGAGACGGGGACCGCCAGCTCGTCGGCGAGCGTCGCGCGGATCCGGAGCAGCTCCTCGGGCACCGTGCTGCCGGTGGTCCGGATCGAGGAAACCGCGGCCTCGACGGACGAGACCCGGTCCCTGGCCCGGGCGAGCGCGGCCAGCCGATCATGGTCGACCGACACCGCTGGCGGCGCGTCGGCGAGGATCTCGTCGATCCCGCGGACCAGCTCGGCGAACTCCTCCACTCGCGTGGGGGCGCGGTCCACCCCGGCCCGGCGCAGCTCGGTGGCGAACCGCTTCCACCGGGCGTCGACATCGCGGGCGGACTCCTCAGCGGCCCGGATCCGCTGCTGCAGGTGCCCGGTCTCGGCACCTCCCAGCTGGAGCTCCAGCCGCTCCGAGCGGGCGACGGCGTCATCGGCGGCCGCATAGGCCTCCTCGGCCTGGTCCGCCTCGATCGTCAGTCGGCTCATCCGCTCCTGAACTGCCTCCAGCTCGCCGCGCGCGAGCTCGAGCCCGCGTCGGCGCTGGAAGGGACCGACCGCCTCGATCAGGGCGAGGGCTGCGCCGGCCCTGGTCTGCGCGGCGTCGTACCGCTCCGCATGGTCCTTGAGGCCGATCAGGTGGTCGCGCTGCTCGCGCAGTTGCACCACGCGGTCGTGGGCGTCGCGCAGCTCGCCGAACTGGTCGACCGCATTCTGGGCGAGGTCGAAGGTGGCGGGGCGCTCGAGCATGTAGTCGCGGAAGAGTTGGTCGAGGCTGTCCAGGCTCTTCGCCGACTGGGTCTTGTGCAGCAGCTGCAGCGCGGTCTCGTCTGCGATCCCGAAGATCGACCGCATCCGCGCGTAGAACCGGCCGTGGGAGTGGTTGCTGGTCACCAGTGCGTCCGGCCAGGCCTTCTGCACCCGGCGGGTCTCCAGCCCCTCGGCGGCGAACTCCTGCAGGTCGCGCAGGTCGACGGCGGAGCGGTCGAGCAGGCAGAGGTCGTTGACGTCGGAGGAGGCTGTGGCCGTGGCGCGGGCGAAGAAGAGTCGGCAGAGCGAGACGACGCCGCCGTCGCCGTCCTCGAAGCGCAGCACGATCCCGCTCCACGTCGCCTTGGGGCGCAGGTAGGCACTGACCACGCGGTCCTCGGTGGCGTCGATCGTGCGCGACCACGCCCCACGGACATAGCTGTAGACGCTGCGCTGGTCCTGACGCGCGCCCGCGCCCTGTGCCGCCTGGTTGAGGCGCAGCCACTTGTCGGGGGTCAGCACGGCGGCGATCGCGTCCAGCAGCGAGGACTTGCCGGAGCCCGACGGTCCGGTGACCAGGTGGCCGCGGCGGGCGACCGGGAGGCGATAGATGGCGCCGTCGAAGGTGCCCCAATTGGCGAGCTGGACCTCGGCCAGGCGCCACTGGCTGTGCGGCGCATCGGGTACGGCGAAGAGCGCGTCCTCGGAGGTGGTCATGCCCCGTCCGCCTCCTCGGTGCCCGGCTCCGACTTCTCCGCGATGCGGCGGTATTCGTCGGCCAGCGCCAGGACGAGGTCGTGGTCGAGGACGAACTTCACCACCGGGGAGATCTCGGCCCGGCCCTCCCCGGCGGAGTGGAGCACGCGGAACTTGTTCAACATCCGGGTCCAGGAGCCGTTGAGGTTGCGCGTGAAGGTGGATCGGTCGCCGGTGCGATAGACGTCCAACCGCTCGTAGATCTCGGTCTGTCCGACGATCACCCGCTGCTCGCCGGGCGCGGCGAGCAGGAGCTGGCGCAGCACCAGGAGCATCGCGGTGTCGAGGAAGTTGAGGCTTTCGGTGCGTAACGGGCTCGGCACGTCGAGCTCGGTGGTGCGGACCTTGCGGACGAACGCGAACTCGTCGACCGGGTCGATGACCAGCTCGAGGAACAGGTTGTGCAGCTGAGAGCGGATCGCCGCCTCGTCGGCGAGCAGCGCCGCCCACAGCTGCGGACGGCGGCGGCCGGAGAGGTAGGGGCCCTTGACGATCTCCAGCAACGCGCGCCGCGACTGTTCGTGCAGCGAACCGAGATCACCGGGCCACAGGTTCGGGCGCGCGTCGGTGCTCGCTGCGTGCTCCTCGGTCATCGGATCCTCTCGGTGAAGACGTGCACGGCGACGTCCGCCGCACGATCGACCCCGTCGACGCCGGTCCAGGCGAGCTGCTCGTGACCATCGTCGCGAACCTCGCCGTTGGCCAGGGCGAGGGAGAGCAGGCCGACCACGCTGGCCAGGCCCTGGGTGGCGGGTGTGGCGCGCAGGATGTCGGCGACGCTGGCGCTCTCCTGATTGCCGAGCACCCGGTTGACGTTGTCGATCAGCTCGGCGAAATCGATCTCGCTCTCCCGCGCGATGGCGGCGAGGGCGGACAGGTCGATGCTCTCGGTCTCCGCATCGGGCAGCGTCGACCCGGTGTCGTAGTCGGTGGGGTCGTGCGGCGCGAGCTCGCCGACGGTCGAGAGCCGCAACGCCGACAGCTCCAGCTCGTGCGGCAGGTCGGCGTACGGCTTGACCTCGCGACTGGCGGGCACGGCTGCGGAGAGCGCGGACTGGAGGGCGTCGCGCAGCGCTCGGTCGCGCTGGAACTCCTGGGAGTAGACGTAGCGGCGCAACCCGCGGGCGAACTCGGTCAGCTCGCCGTGCACCTCCCGGCTGCCCCGCTTGAGGTCCCGGACCAGAGAGCGAAGCGTACGACGCGCCTCCGGCGTGAGGTGACCGGCGAAGTCGCGGTCCAGGACCGCCGACAGGTCGGACTCGAAGGCCGACGAGCGTTCGGGATCGCGGATCAGGGAGGAGAACGCGCTGAAGGTCCGGCCCTCGTCCGAGGTCTCGATCAGGTCGACGCCGCGGAAGACGTCGTCGAGCACGCTGCTGCGCCCGTCGGTCCGGTCGTCGTCGAGGATGCGCGCTCGTAGCTCCTGATTGAGCTGCTCGAACCGCGCTCGCACGCCCGCGAAGTCGCCGGGCAGGTCGCGCGCCTGGAGCAGGACGTCGGTGACCCGCTCGTGTGCCTCGCGTGGGTCGAGTACGTCGACCTCGCCGCGGGTGACTCGCGCGATCCGCTCGTCGAGCCGGTCCCGTTCGGCGCGCAGCGCCGCGAGCCGCGTCGTGCTGTCCGGATCGGTGTCGATGGCGAGCTGGCGCACCGCCTGGGCCAGGCTGATCAGGCGAGACTGGGTGACGGTCGAGCGCGGGGCTTCGAGTTGGGCGACCACGCGGAGCGCCACCACCGCGTCGGGAGCGAGCTCGAGCGTCTCGCCGCGAGCCTCCGCCGCGGGGCGTCGCACCAGGAATCCGGCGTTGCGCCAGTCGTCGCAGTATCCCCGGGCGGTCTGGGGCAGAACGAAGTGGTCGCGGAGCACCTCGAGGTCGGCGTCGATCAGCTCGTAGACGTCCTCGACGGGCAGCCGCGTGCCGGGGGCGCCGAGGTGGACGGTCAGCAGCGCGGCGATCACCGGCGCGTTGTCGGCGCGCAGCAGACGGAGGGTGGCGCTGTCCTCGACGAGGCGGCGATAGGCCAGCGCCACGGCGAGTGCGGACATGCGGGCCATCTTGTCAGGGGGGCACGACGGTTCGGGGCCGGTCAGGGATCCGCGGGCGACGGTCCCGTGCGCCCCGCAGGTCACAGCGCGAGCCAGGTGGCGTCGGTGTGCTGTGGAAAACGGCCGGTGACCTGCGGAAACGGTTCCACCATCTTCCTCGCAGGGGTCGAACTGGTGTTCGATCGCAGGTAGAATCCGGGTCAGCGGAACGCTCCTCGCGGACACTCTCGGAAGGCCCCTGATGGCTCTGGACCACACCCACCCCGACCGCATCACCGGTGCGGTCACCCGGGTGCGGGCCGAGTTGGCCGGGGTCGCGGATGCACAGCCGGCGTTCCTGAAGACCGAGGACCGCGAGGCGCTCCTGACTGAGCTGGTTGCTGCGGAAGCACAGCTGACCGAGCTGCGGATGCGGGTGCTGTCCGCGAGTGGTGATGTGGCCGACCTGCATGGTGCCCGCGATGTCGCGGGATGGGTGGCATCGCGTTCCAACGTCCAGGCGCGACGGTTGCGGGCCGAGGCCGAGCTCGCCGCCGCGGCCGAGCGGTGGCCGGGCGTCACAGCCGCGATGGCGACCGGGCGGCTCACTCCGGACCAGGCACGCGTGGTCGTCCGGGGACTCGACGCGCTGCCCGACCACCTGGAGGCCGCGGTGAGGGAACGGGCCCACTGTGACCTGGTGGCCTATGGGACCGGGGACCATTCCGACGCCCCCGACACCGGGTTCGGACCCAGAGAGCTCGGGGTCCTGGCCGACCGGATCCTGCACGTGGTCGCGCCGGAGGTCGCCGACGAAGAGGACGCCCGCCACCTGGAACGCCTCGAACACGACGCGCACCGCAAGACGACCGTGCGGATCCGGGGCCTGGGCGACGGGATGTCCCGGGTGATCGCGACCGTGCCCGACCACATCGCCACCCGCCTGGTCACCTATCTCGACGCCTACACCTCACCCCGCCACGCCGGCGCCCACACCAGGGAGCAGAACCCGGACCTCGAGCGGCTCCCGCGGGCTCGAGCCCTCGGGCACGCGTTCTGCGCGCTGCTGGAACACCTCGACCCCGCGAGCCTTCCCGACCACGGCGGGGACGCGACCACCCTGGTCGTCACGATCGACCATGACCACCTCACCCGCAGCCTCGGCGTCGCCGAGCTGTTGGATGCCGGCGACACGGACCAGTCCGGACGGATCAGCGCCGCTCAGGCCCGACGGCTGGCGTGCACCGCCAAGATCCTCCCCGCCGTCCTCGGCGGGAAGAGCGAGGTCCTCGACCTCGGCCGCGCCCAACGCCTGTTCAGCCCCGCCCAACGCAAAGCACTTCGCCTTCGCGACCGCACCTGCCGCGCCGAGGGTTGCACCGTGCCGGCGACCTGGTGCGAGGCGCATCACCTGGACCCCTGGTCCCGTGGCGGGAGGACCGACCTCGCCGACGGCGTACTCCTCTGCAACTTCCACCACCACCGCGAACACGACCCCGGCTACGTCACTACGCGGCTCCCCAACGGTGCGCACCGCTACCACCGGCGAACATGAGCAATCGACACTACTCAGACGATCACCACGACCAGCCCCAGAGCCCCTCAGGCGCAGGGATCCACGCCCGGCTGCCCGGGACGCACGATGCCGCGCTTGTCGAGGATCGTCTCGAGCACCGTCGGGCGGGCGGGCATCAGGCCGTCGGCGCAGGTGTCGATCATCCGCCGGTACGTCGCCGCGTCGTCCGGCGCCGAGCCGCTGAACCAGACGTGCACGGCGTATCCGTCGCTGTGCGCGCGGTCGACGAACGCGCGCGTCACGATCGGGATGCCCTGGTAGGTCACCGGCACCTGCAGGGCGACGGTGCCCTCCATCGGTGGGGTGCCGGTGAGCACGTAGGCGGTGAGTGCGGCCATCCCCGGCGCCAGCCCGATCTGCGGCGCCCGCTGGTGGAAGTCGGTCAGCGCGGCGTCGTTGAAGGAGGCGACGATGACATCGGTGCGGCCGACCTTGTTCAGGAACCGGGCGAGCAACCGCCCCGTCCGCTGGTACGACGCCAGGTCGGCGTCCGAGGTCCCCTTGATCTCGATGTTGATCGGCGTGCGCGGGAACCGCTTGAACACCTCCCACAGCTGCGGCACCCGGAAGTCCTTCGGCTGGTGCCCGCGCACCCGGACCTTGCCGTAGCGGGCGCCGCGCAGCGGATACCGCTGGGCGGGCAGGCCGTGCACGGCGCTCCGGCCGGGGACGAACCAGTGCGCGGCGTCGAGCCGCCGCACCTTCCGGACCGGCAGGTCCTCGACCTGGCCGGTGCCGTTGGTGGTGCGGTCGACGGTGGCGTCGTGGATCACCACCAGGCGTCCGTCGGCGGTGGAGTGCACGTCGAGCTCGAGCATGTCGGCGCCGAGCTTCGCGGCACGCTCGAACGCATACATGGTGTTCATCGGCGCCTCGTTCTCGCCGCCGGAGTGCGCCATGTTCATCACCCGGGCCTCCAGCCACGGGTTGGGGGCCGGGTCGACCGGCTCGGCCCCGGCGGTCGACGCGGACAAGGTCGACGCCGGGACGGTCAGGGCGAGCGCGGTGAGCACCGCGGGGATCAGGCGAGACGCGCGCATGGACTCAACCTAAGTGTCGCGCACGGCTACTGTCAGCGTGTGACCCACGACACAGGTGACCCCGAGCGCTACGGGTTGACCTGGGTCGGCAAGCAGGACGCCCTCGACCGGGCGTCCGCCCCGTGCGCCGCGACGCTGGTCGAGGACCTCGACGCAGCGATCCGCCCGGACGACGCCCGCCACCTCTTCATCGAGGGCGACAACCTGGAGGTCCTCCAGCTCCTGCGCGACGAGCACTGCGCGGGCATCAAGTTGATCTACATCGATCCGCCCTACAACACCGGCAATCCGTTCGTCTACCGCGACGACGTCAGCGGCGACGACGGTGACGGGTGCCGGCACAGCCGGTGGCTGTCGATGATCCTTCCCCGGCTGGTGCTGGCCCGCGAGCTGCTCACCACCGACGGCCTCCTCGCGGTCTCCATCGACGACCACGAGACCGCTCAGCTGCGGCTGGTCCTCGACGAGGTCTTCGGTGGGGAGAACTTCCTCGCCACCATCTGCGTGCGCTCCCGCGCGTCGGTCTCCAACGACCGGCTGGTCTCCCCGTCCCACAACTTCCTGCACCTCTACGCGCGCCACCTGCCGGCGCTGGCCGACCGACGCGCCGACTTCGGGCTCGACCCGGTCCTCGAGGGCTTCGACCTGGTCGACGAGCGCGGCCCCTACCGCCTGGTCCCCGTCGACGGTCCGGGCGGCGCGAAGAAGGGCAACCCCTACTACGAGTTCCACGGCGTCGCCGGCTACTGGCGCTACTCCGAACGGACCATGCAGGCCAAGTACGACGCCGGGCTGATCGTCGTACGACCCCGGGCGCTGCTGCAGAAGTACTACCGCGAGGACGCCGCCGCGAAGCGCCGCACCGCCACCACCTGGTGGGACGAGGAGATGCAGACCTCGACCGCGACCCGGCGGTTGCGCGAGCTGATGGGCGCGGCGGTCTTCGACAGCCCCAAACCGGTCGAGCTGGTACGACGCCTGGTCACCCTCGCCGCCAACTCCGACGGCGACGTGGTGCTCGACTTCTTCGCCGGCTCGGGCACCACCGGCCAGGCGGTGATCGAGGCCGACATCGCCGATGGCCGGAGGCGTCACTCCATCTGCGTGACGCTGCCCGAGCCCACCGCGGAGCGGTCCGAGGCGCGGCGGCTCGGCTATCGCACGGTCTCCCAGATCACGCTGGCACGACTGCGGCGGGTGGTGGAGGGCGTACCGGGGGTGGGGCTGCGGGTGCTGCGGCTGCGTCCCGCTCCCACGCAGACCCGCACCGGCGACGCCGACCAGCCGGACACCGACCAGCCGGACACCGACCAGCCGAACACCGACCATGCAGACACCCACCGAGCAGACTCGAACCACCAGCACGTCCCCACCACCGAGGAGTTGCACATGCCCGACGTCGAGGACCTGAACGCACGGATCGTCGCGGAGTTCCGCGACAACGACGGCCGGGTCGGGGGCCCGTTCGAGGGCGCGCCGATGGTGGTGGTGCACCACGTCGGCCGCAAGTCGGGCGAGGCCCGCACCAACCCGATGATGTATCGCCCGGACCCCGACGACGCGGACACCGTCTACGTCTTCGCCTCCGCGGCCGGCGCGCCGAAGAACCCGGACTGGTACCACAACCTGGTCGCCGCCGGACGGGCCCGGATCGAGCGCGGCACGGACGCCGGGATCGACACCTACGAGGTCTCGGTGAAGGAGGTCATCGGCGAGATGCGCGACGAGGTCTACGCCGCGCAGGCCAGCGACTTCCCGGGCTTCGCCGACTACGAGAAGAAGACCGAGGGCGTTCGCACCATCCCGGTGCTCGCGCTCGAACGCACTTAAAGGTCGGCGCGTCCGGCGCCGCCGGAGGTTTGCGGCGCACTCACAAGTCTGGTTTGTGAGCGCCCAAGAACGTGCCGCTACCGCGGCGCCTCCCCACCGGCGAACCTGGACAGGTGACCGCCGCTCTCGCTCCCGCCTCACCCGCCCGGACCACCGGCACCTCCAGCGTCACCACGCGCCTCGGCTACGTCGGTCCGAACTGGTACGCCTCGGTGATGGGCACCGGGATCCTCCCGGTGGCGCTGCTCGGCCTGCCGTTCCACGTGCCCGGCGCCGCCACCGTCGCCGCGGCGCTCTGGGCGCTCGCCGCCACCCTGCTGGTCGCGGTCACCGCCGCGACCGTGCTGCACCACCGCCACCACCCGACCGTGGCGAACGGGCACCGCACCGACCCGGTGATGGTGCACTTCTACGGCGCCCCGGCGATGGCGCTGATGACCGTCGGCGCCGGCGCGATGCTGGCCGGTCAGCGGTGGATCGGGGCGGAGGCGGCCCTCGCCCTGCACGCCGTGCTCTGGACCGCGGGGACGCTGCTCGGGATCGCCACCGCGGTGCTGGTGCCCTACGCGGCGTTCACCCGGCTCGCGCTCCGCGGGGACGAGGCGTTCGGCGGGTGGCTGATGCCCGTCGTGCCGCCGATGGTCTCGGCCGCGACCGGTGCGCTCCTGGTGCCGCACGTCCCGGCCGGCCAGGCGCGGGAGAGCTTCCTGCTCCTCTGCTACGGCCTCTTCGGCCTGACCCTGCTCGCCAGCCTCGTGGTGATCACGCTGATCGTGCACCGGATGGTCCGGTACGGCGCCGGGCCGGCCGCCCGCGTCCCCACCCTGTGGATCGTGCTCGGACCCCTCGGCCAGTCGGTCACTGCCGCGCACCACCTCGGACTGCTGGCACCAGGCGTGCTGCCGGCGCCGTACGGGACGGCGTTCGAGAGCCTGGCGCTGGTCTACGGCATCCCGGTGTGGGGATTCGCGATGCTGTGGCTGACGGTCGCGGCGCTGACCACCTGGCGCACCGTGCGGGCGGGGATGCCGTTCACGCTGACCTGGTGGTCGTTCACCTTCCCGGTCGGCACCGTGGTGACCGGGACCTCGGGGCTGGCCGGCGTCACCGGGCTGCTGCCGCTGGCGCTGGTCGCCGGGGTGCTCTTCGGTTGCCTGGTGCTGGCCTGGGCCGTGGTGCTGACGCGGACGGTCGCGGGGGTGCTCGACGGGAGCCTGCTGCGGGCGCCGCAGCCGGTCGTCGCCCCGCGCTGATCCCGTCAGCCCGGCGTCGCCCCGATCTCCAGGCGCAGGGTCCGCAGGTAGCCGGCGAAGCCGCCGGGGGTCCGGCCGGTCCGCCGGGCCGAGGTGGTGACGGTCGGCCCGATCGTCCACGGGTGGCCGGCGCGCCGGACCGCTTCGACCAGCACCACGTCCTCGTGCTCGCGCACCGCCGGGAACCCACCGGCGGCCAGGTAGGTGGAGAGTCGGACACCGAGATTCGCGCCGTGGATCGAGGTCCCCCGCGGGTCGTGCCGGGCGGCCCACGCCGCGACCTCCACCGGCGAGAGCTCGGTGGGATCGGGGCGGACCCGGCCGAGCACCAGGTCGTTGCCGAGCTCGGCGAGCCGTACCTGGTCGACCAGCCAGTCGCGCCCCACCACCGTGTCCGCGTCGGTGTTGGCCAGCCACACCTGGTCGCCGCCGATGCCAGCCCCGCAGCCGACACCGAGGTCACCCGAGCTCACGGCGACCACCCCCGCCCGCCGCGCGGCACCCACCGCACCCGCGTCCACCGGGAGCACCGGCACCGCGAACCTCGCGGCCACCCGCTGCGACCCGTCGCGGCACCGGTCGAGCACCACCAGCGTCCGCACCGTGATCCCCGGACGCTCGACCTGCAGGGCGGCGACCGCCGACCGCAGGGCGGCCAGGCAGTCGGGCAGCCGGGCCTCCTCGTCGCGCGCGGGCACCACGACGTACACGGCCCGGATGGACCCGGTGCCGCGCAGGATCCGCGTGCTGGTCACGGTTGCGCTCCTGGCAGCGGACGTGCGGAGAGCACCAGGATCTCCGCGTCGCGGTCGCGATACTCGGCCACCACCGGGAGGCCGGAGCCCTCCCGGAACCGCTCGTGCACCGCCGCGCCGTCCAACGGCCAGCCGTGGATCGGGTGCCGCCAGTGGCACAGCAGCAGGTCGCCGTCCGGGGCGAGGCCGCCCCGGAGCCGCTCCACCAGCTCCTCGAGCTCGCCGGGGCTGAGGAAGTAGCCGACCTCGGAGACCACCACCAGGTCGAAGGGCTCCGCCTGCCACCGCGCGTCCCAGTCCCGCGGCAGGGAGCGCTGCTCGACCCGGACCGCGGCCGCGTCGTCGGCACGGTCCGTGGCAGCCAGACGCTCCGTGGCGGCGTCGACCGCGGCCCCGCTGGCGTCGACGGCGAGCAGGTGGTCGCAGCGGTCGGCCAGGTCCTCGGCGAGCGCGCCGACCGAGCACCCGATCTCCAGGGCCCGGCCGTAGCGGGGGCGCGGCAGGGCGGCCAGCGTGAGCGCGCGCTTGCGCCGCTCGTAGTCAGAGCCCGTCCGCCACGGGTCGGCGGACCGGCGGTGCAGGTCGTCAAGAGCGTCGTCGGCCGCGGCCTCGGCCAGGAAGACCTCCTCGGGGCCCGCGAAGTGCTCCAGGAAGTGGTCGGGGAGCAGCTGCTCGTCGCCCGCCGCGGGGGACAGCGGCCGGACCTGCGAGGAGTGCTGGGCGAGCGCACCGGCCTTGGCCGCTCGCGCCCGCGCACCGAGCGGCAGCAGGCGCACCAGCTCCCACGGCAGGTCCTGCGGCGTGGCCCACTGCCAGCACCAGATCGGATACTGCAGCAGTCTCGCGCCGGTACGACGCGCACCGACCGCGGCGGCCCGTCCGCAGGCCTCGTGGTCGGGATGCCCGTCCTCCCGCCACGGGCTGAGCAGCAGCGTGGAGCGCCCGTCGCCGACCACCCTGACCAGGCGGTGGACCAGCTCCTCCTCCCGGGTGGCCACGGCGCCGTCGACGAGGTCGAGGTGCACGGTGTGCGCCGCGGGGGCCACCACGGCCAGCGCCGCCGCGGACTCCCGCAGCCGGCGCTGCGCCAGCCGCTGCGGCGAATGGGTGGGCGAGGCGGGATGGCTGGCCTCGCCGGCGGTGGCCAGCACCAGGGTCACCGGGACGCCCCGCGCGGCGAGCGTGGCCGCGATCCCGCCGGCGCCGAGCGTCTCGTCGTCGGGATGGGCGGCGAGCACCACGACCCGCTCGATCCCGCCCAGGTCCACGGTCGGCGCCGCGTGCCAGCGCGGGTCCTGACGCCACGTCGTCGGTGAGCTCCCGCGGTCCTGCGCCGTGAACGAGCGCGCGCTCACCGGCTGTCCTCGGGCAGGTCGAGGAGCCCGCGGTCGAGCACGTCACGTCCCAGCGCGGCCAGGTCCCGCTCGGCGTGGTGCTGGCGCAGGTAGAGGTGCAGGTCGGCGACCCGGGCGGCGTGCTCGGCCTCGCCGGCCAGGGGACCGGGGCCGAGCGCGTGGTCGACGTGGCGCAGCGTGGTCTCCGCGGCGTCGGCGACGATCTGGCGGGTGCGCGCCGCGAGCAGGGAGCCGGCGGATCCGCCTGCGTCGCCGGCGTCGATCGCGGCGGCCGCCGCCTCCAGTGCGGTTCGCGCGGCGTGCAGGGCGGTGTCGACAGCGCCCAGGTGGACCAACGCGACCTGGTCCGGCTCACGTCGGCGCGAGGCGGCGGCCAGCCGGCCCGCGAGGCCGACCGCTCCGCCGTACCAGACCGCTGCGACGCCGATGCCGCCCCAGGCGAAGCCGTCGCGCTGCAGGTACCAACCGGGGTCGCCGACCGGCACCGCGGCCACGTCGGCGAAGGTCACCCGCGCGCTGACCAGGTCGGGCAGGCCGACGGCGTGCCAGGCGTCGGCACTGGTGTCGACACCGGGAGCGCGCAGGTCGACCAGGAAGAGGCCGCGGCGGTCCTCGTCGACCCAGGCGGTGACCAGCGCGTGGCTGAGCCGGTCGGCCAGCGAGCACCACGGCTTGACCCCGTCCAGTCGCCAGCCGCGGTCGGCCGCGCGGGCGCTCAGCCGCACGCCCGGACCCTCGGCGGCGAAGACGCCGAAGGTGGCGCCCGGCGGCGGCTCGGTGCCGGCCTCGCCCAGGATCGCCAGGGCGTCGAGGTGGGGTTCGACGGCGCGCGCGAGCTGGAGGTCGACCGATCCCAGCGCGGTGAGGGCCTGCCACAGCACCTGCGTGTCGCCGCGCCCCGGCCGCGGGAGGTCCAGGGAGGCCGCCAGCGCCAGCGCCCCGTCGAGGTCTCCACGGGGGACGGTGCGCGCCCGCTCCCGCAGGCGCCGCGGCGTGGTGTCGGCATGATCCATCGCACGATCTCCTGACGCGGTCCGGGTGGCGCCCGAGGTCGGGCCGGTGCGTCACTCCCGTACCCGGGCCGGGGACGGCGATGCGCGGTGTCGCCGGGGTCAGTCCCCGCGCGACCGGAACGCCTGGACCGCGTCGTCCACCTCGAGGTGCACCCGCCGGCCGTCGAGCCGCTCCTCGACACCGCCGACCCGCAGCAGCGCGTGCACCTCGGTGCGCACGCGGGCCAGCTCGAGGGTGACCGAGCGCCGGTCCAGCTCGTCGAGCAGCTCGTGCAGGACCTGGATCGCGGAGGAGTCGATGTCGTGGGTGGCCTCCAGGTCGAGCACCACGCAGCGCGCCCCCTGCTCGGCCTGGAGCGCCAGCAGGTGGTCGCGCATCCGGCCGGCGTTGGCGAAGAAGAGGGGCGCGTCGAACCGGTAGAGCAGCAGCCCCGGGAGGGTGACCGCGTCGGCGTGGTCCGCGACGTCGCGGTAGGTGTCGGTGCCGGGCAGGAGCCCCAGCACCGCCCCCGTGCGTCGGCGGCGCGCAGCACCATCAGCAGCATGGTCAGGCCGATCGCGACCGCGATGCCGACCAGCATCCCCAGGCCGAGCACGGCGGCGACGGTCGCCACGGCGGTCCAGAACTCGCTGCGCCGGTAGCGCCAGAACGCCCGGAACTCTGCGACGTCGAAGAGGGAGAGCCCGGCGACGATGACGATCGCGGCCAGCGTGGCGGTCGGCAGGTAGTCGAAGATCGGGGCGAGCGCGATCAGGGTGACCACCGCCAGGGCGGCGGCGACCAGGTTCGCCACCTGGGAGCGGGCGCCGGCATCGCGCAGCACGAAGCTGCGGGACTGGCTGCCGTTGACCGGGAAGCCGCCCAGCAGCCCGGCGCCCAGGTTGGCGGCCCCGATCCCGAAGAACTCCCGGTCGGCGTCGATCCGGTCGGGGGTGCCCACGGTCAGCGACCGCGCGGTGAGCGCGCTGTCGGGATAGACCAGCAGCGCGATCGCCAGCGCGGGCGCGACCAGCATCCCGACGTCGGACCACCCCAGGTCGGGCAGACCGATCGCCGGCAGCCCGCCGTCGAAGGCGCCGACCACCGCCACGTCGACGTCGAGGAGCGCCACCACCGCGATCGACCCGGCGACGGCGAGCAGTGCGCCGGGCACCGCCGGCAGCCAGCGCCGGAACGCCAGGACCAGCACCAAGGACGCCACGCCGAAGCCGACCGCGGTCAGGTCGGCCTCGTCCAGGTTGCGCAGCACCGCCCCCACCTCGGTCAGGTACGGCGTCGGGTCGACCGACGAGCCGAAGAACCCCTCCAGCTGGCTGGTCACGATCAGCACGCCGGAGCCGAAGACGTAGCCGGCCAGCACCGGACGGGACAGGAAGTCGGCGGCCCGGCCGAGCCCGAGCACTCCGCCGATCACCAGGAAGAGGCCGACCAGCAGCGCGAGCACCATGGCGAGGTCGGCGTACTCCTCGGTGCCCGGTGCGGCGTGCGCGGTGAGCGTGGTGGCGACCATCAGCGCGACGGTCGACTCGGCGCCGACGCTGAGCACCCGCGACGATCCCCACCACAGGTAGGTGAGCATGGCGCCGATCGCCGCGTAGAGGCCGACCACCGGTGGCAGGCCGGCGAGGGTCGCGAAGCCGAGGGACTGCGGGACGAGCATCGCCCAGAGGGTGGCGCCGGCGAGCAGGTCCGCCCGGAGCCAGGAGCGCCGATAGCCGGCGAAGGCACGCAACCCCGGCACTGCGCGGGACCACGGGGAGCTCATGGCGGACTTCCTACCAGCCGACCGGGGGCGGCGGACAGCACGACGCCCGCCCGGTGGGGTCCGGGCGGGCGTCGCGCGTGCGGAGGGAGTGGCTCAGCGGCTGGTGCTCAGCGGCTGGTGGTGCGCCGGTACTGCCGGACCGAGAGCGGCCCGAAGACCAGCAGGATGCCGACGATCCAGATCAGCGTGTAGGCGACCGGGTTCTGCATCGGCCACGCGTCGGGCACCGGCACACCTCCGGTGTTGCCGAACAGCTCGCGCGAGGCCTGGGTGAGGGTCGAGACCGGGTTCCAGGTCACGAAGGTCTGCAGGATCCCGGAGAACTGGTCGGTGGGCACGAACGCGTTGGAGACGAACGTCAGCGGCATGATCACGATGAACGAGGCGTTGTTGATCACCTCGACGCTCGGCACCAGCAGGCCGACGAAGGCCATCACCCAGCTGATCGCGTAGGCGAAGAGCAGCAGCAGGGCGAACCCGGCGAGCGCGTCGACGAAGCCCTCCCGGATCCGCCAGCCGACCAGCAGGCCGGTCAGCGCCATGATGATCAGCGACAGGACGTTGTAGACCACGTCGGAGGTGGTCCGGCCGACCAGCACCGCCGAGCTCGACATCGGCAGTGACCGGAACCGGTCGATGATGCCCTTCTGCATGTCCTCGGCGAGTCCGGCGCCGGTGAACGTCGCGCCGAACACCACGGTCTGCGCGAAGATGCCGGCGATCAGGAACTCCTTGTAGCCGACGCTGCCGCCGGGGTCGATGGCGCCGCCGAAGACGTAGGCGAAGAGCAGCACGAACATGATCGGGCTGACCAGGACGAAGACCAGGACCTCGGGGACCCGCTTGATCTTGATCAGGTTGCGCTGGGCGACCACCCAGCCGTCGGTGAGTGCCTGGGTCGTGCTCATCGGGCCACCTCCGCGTCCGTCGTCTCGGCCGCCGGTCCGGTCCGTTCGTCCTGCTCGGTCGGTGTGTCGTCCTCGGCGGCTCGGCCGGTCAGGGCCAGGAAGACGTCGTCCATGGTGGGTCGCCGCAGGCCGACGTCGAGGACGGTGACCGTCTCCCGCTCGAAACCCTGCAGCACGCGGAGCAGCTCGCCGGCGCCCGAGCCCTGCACCGCGGCGGTCAGCTCCCGGCTGTTGTCGGAGACGATCACCTCGGCGGCGGCCACCTCCGCCATCACCCGGACGGCCGCGTCGCGGTCCTCGGCGTCGGCGAGGACCACCTCGATCCGCTCGCCGCCGGTGCGCGCCTTGAGCTCGTCGGAGGTGCCGCGGGCGATCGCCCGCCCGTGGTCGATCACCACGATGTCGTCGGCCAGCTTGTCGGCCTCCTCCAGGTACTGCGTGGTGAGCAGCAGGGTGGAGCCGCCGCCGACCAGCTCGCGGATCACGTCCCACATCTCCTGCCGGCTGCGCACGTCGAGCCCGGTGGTGGGCTCGTCGAGCACCAGGACCGGCGGCTCGGCGACCAGCGCCCCGGCCAGGTCGAGGCGTCGCCGCATCCCGCCCGAGTAGGTCTTCGACGGCCGGTCGGCGGCGTCGGTCAGCGAGAAGCGGGCCAGCAGCTCGCGCGCCCGCTCCTGCGCCCGGGCCTTGCCGAGGTGGTAGAGCCGCCCCACCATCACCAGGTTCTCGTAGCCGGTCAGGTGCTCGTCGACCGCGGCGTACTGACCGGAGAGGCCGATCCGCGACCGCACTCCGACCGGGTCCTGGAGCACGTCGACGCCGGCGACCTCCGCGGTGCCGGCATCGGGCACCAGCAGGGTGGTCAGGCAGCGGACGGCGGTGGTCTTGCCGGCCCCGTTGGGTCCGAGGAGGGCCAGCACCTTGCCCTCGGAGACCTCGAGGTCGAGGCCCTGGAGCGCCTTCACGCTCCCGTAGTGCTTGGTCAGTCCGCTGGCGCGGATCATCGTCGTGGTCATCGATCCCTTCCCTCGTGCAGCGCCGGTCCCGACGGGCCGGCGAACGCTGGTGACGTTAGTGACCACCACCGACAGTCGAACTCATCGCCGGACCGGATCGCCACCGGATTACCGCCGGATCGCCGCTGGTGTCCCGGCGTACGAAGGCTAGGCTTACTTATCTGGAATCGTTCAAGAAAAGGTGCCATAGTCGTCGCATCAGGTCCGCACCGGACCTCGGATGGTTCAGCGAAAGGAGCACCACCCATGGCCACCACTGCGACCCACCACGACAAGCACGTCTCCCACCCCGTCTTCGTCGGCGACGAGACCTTCGCCGGTCACCTCCAGCAGGTCCTCGTCGACCTCACCGACCTGCACCTCCAGGGCAAGCAGGCCCACTGGAACATCGTGGGCGCGAACTTCCGCGACCTGCACCTGCAGCTCGACGAGATCGTCGACGCCGCCCGTGACTTCGCCGACGACGTCGCCGAGCGGATGCGCGCGGTCTACGTCGTGCCGGACGGCAGCTCGGCCCGTGTCGCGGCCCAGTCCAGCCTCCCGGCCTTCCCGACCGGCGAGGTCGACACCGGCGAGGCGATCGACAAGATCGTCGCCTCGATCTACGCGGTCTGCGCGACCGCCCGCCGCGTGCACGACGAGGTCGACGCCGCGGACCCGACCACCGCGGACATGCTGCACGAGATCCTCACCCGGCTCGAGCAGCTCGCGTGGCTGACCGACGCCGAGCGTCGCCAGCCCGGCACCGCGGTGCCGAAGCCGATCAACGCCTGACCCCGCAGCCATCCGAACGCCGGGTCCCGCTCCCTCTGCGCGGAGCGGGACCCGGCGTTCGTCGTACGGCGTCAGCGCGGCGGGTAGGACGCTGCCGCCTCCTCGGGCTCGGTGTCGACGTTGTTGGGCGGCAGCTCCCCCGCCCCGATCGCGTCGACGACCCGGCGGATCTGCTCACCACTGGCGCGCCAGTCACCGGCCTCGTCCTGCCACCAGATCCGGAAGCCCTTGCGGGCCTCGATCACCCAGTGCCGGCCGAAGAGCATCCGGATCAGCACCGCGAACGGGAAGACCAGCAGCAGCACCAGCAGCTCCAGGCTCGCCACGATCGCGAGCAGGATCAGCGGCAGCGCGATCACGGTGAAGATGATCAGGCTGATCGGGTCGTCGGCGCCGGCGGGCATCATCTCGAACGGTCCGCGCCACATCCCCTTGAGCCGTCGCCGCCACGGCACCCAGCGCCGGGTCACCCGCCAGGTCTGGCCCCACCGATCACGTACCTTCACAGCGAGCCCGTCTACCCCGGGCTCGTCCCGGACAATCACCTCGTCCCCCGAGTAGCCCGGGGCGCCGCCGGGTGATGCGTCGCACGAACTGGTGCCGGGGGACCACCGAACGTAGGACGCAAGCCCGACCCCCGCGCTCACTGCCCGACGATCACCGACGCCAGCCGGTCGGGCAGCGGCAGCGCTACCGCCTCGCCGGCCTCCAGCGCGACCCGGTGCACGCTGCCGGCGTACGCGAACCCGCGGCGGTGGCCGGCGCCGTAGTCCGCGGTGACCGGGGTGCCCCGGTCGATGCCGACGTCGAGGGTCTGGTCCATCGAGAACATCGCGACCAGTGAGCGCTCCAACCGCCCCCGGCCGGCGACCTCCCCGTCGACGAGCAGCGTCACGTCGCCACCCAACCCCAACCGGTCCGTCCCCGGCCCGTCCGGCTCCAGCCCGTCACCGTCGTAGGCGAACTCCAGCTCGACCACGTGGTCCGCGGCCTCCTGCGGCAACGGGGCTGCGGCCCGCACGTGGGTCCACTCGATCGCCGCGTAGGAGTAGGCCCACGACGGCACCCCGTCCTTGACGTAGAGCGACCAGCCGCCGAACCGACCACCTTGGGCGACCAGCACCCCGTCGTCGGCCCGGCCCCCGGTGAAGGTCGCCGTGATCCGGGAGGAGCAGTTCTTCAGATCCGGTACGGCGTCCTCGCGCAGCCGCCCGTCATCGGGCCCGAGCACGATCGAGGCCGGTCGCTCCGGGCGCGCGCCGCCGCCCGCGCCGAAACGTCGGATCAGCTTGTCGTCCAGCGGATAGACCCGGTTGCGCCGGGCCTCCGCGTCGAAGAGTGCCTGCAGCTCGGCGAGCAGCTCGGGCCGCTCGGCGGCCAGATCACGCGCCTGCGTCCAGTCGGTGACGGTGTCGTAGAGCTCCCAGGTGTCCTCGTCGAACCGCGGTGTCTCCTGCGACGCAGGATGCCAGGGCGCCTTGTGCGGCGCGACCGCGGTCCACCCGTCACGGTAGATCCCGCGGTTGCCGAACATCTCGAAATACTGGGTGGTGTGCTTCTCGGCTGCCTCCGGGGAGTCGAGGCAGTAACCGAAGGAGACCCCGTCGAGGTCGTCCTGCTCGACGCCGTCGAGGGTCGCCGGGACCGGCAGGCCGATCAGGTCGAGCACAGTGGGCATCACGTCGTTGACGTGGTGCCACTGGTGGCGCACCTCGCCTCGCGCGGCGATCCCCGCCGGCCAGTGCACCACCATCCCGTTGCGGGTGCCGCCGTAGTGCGAGGCCACCTGCTTGGTCCACTGGTAAGGCGTGTCCATCGCCACCGCCCACCCGGCCGGGTAGTGCGGGTAGGTGTCGGGGCCGCCCAGATCCCTGGGACGCTCGGCGAGGAACGTGGCGATCCGGTCCGCCGACTCGGCGATGCCGTTGAAGGGCAGGTGCTCGTTGAGGGTGCCGACCATGGTCCCCTCCGCCGAGGCGCCGTTGTCGCCGAGGATGAACAGCACCAGCGTGTCGTCCAGCTCGCCGCGCTCGCGCAGCGCATCGACGAGCCGGCCCACCTGGGCGTCGGTGTGCTCGGCGAACGCGGCGTAGAGCTCCATCAGCCGCTGCCCGGTCTCCCGCTCCTGCGCGGGGATCTCGTCCCAGTGCGGCACCCCCGGCGTCCACGGCGCCAGCTCGGCGTCATCCGGTACGACGCCGAGCTCGCGCTGCCGCGCGAGGGTGATCTCGCGTTGGCGGTCCCACCCGTGGGCGAACTCACCGCGGTAGCGGTCCCGCCACTCCTCGGGGACCTGGAACGGCGCGTGGGTGGCGCCGAAGGCCAGGTAGCAGAACCACGGCTTGCCTCGTCCGTGCCGCGACACCTGACCGGTCCAGCTGATCGCCTCGTCGACCAGGTCCTCGGAGAGGTGGTAGCCCTCCTCGGCGCTGCGCGGCGGGTCGACGAAGGTGGTGCCGCGGACCAGGGTGGGCTCGTACTGCGAAGCCTCCCCACCGAGGAAGCCGTAGAAGTGGTCGAAGCCCTCGTGGGTGGGCCACCGGTCGAACGGGCCGGCGGCGGTCTGCTCCCACGGCGGGGTCTGGTGCCACTTGCCGAAGGCCCCGGTGGCATAGCCGTTGCCCTGCAGCACCTGCGCCAGCGTGCCGGCCGACCGCGGCCGCATCCCGCTGTGCCCCGGGGTGCCGGTGGAGATCTCCACCACCGTGCCGACGCCGACCCGGTGGTGGTTGCGACCGGTCATCAGGGCGGCGCGGGTCGGTGAGCACATCGCGGTGGTGTGGAAGCGGGTGAACCGCAGCCCGTCGGCGGCGAGCGCGTCCGCGGTGGGCATCCGGCACGGCCCACCGAAGGTGGAGGAGGCCCCGAACCCCATGTCGTCGAGCAGGATCACCAGCACGTTGGGGGCCGTCGCCGGCGGCTGGAGCCGGTCGCGGACCGGCAGCTTGTCGACCTGGTCGCGGACGTCGGTGGCGGCGTCGTACGGCGGGAGCGAGCCGGGGTGGGGGAGGTGGCGGCGGGGGTCGGTGCGGTCGTGCATGAGGGGTCCTCTCGGGAGTGGCTGGTGTTCAGGCGCCGCGCCCCATTCGGATGGGCTCGGATCCCAGCGAATTCGCGACCGATCCGCATGGGGCGCGACACGGGCGTCAGGAGGCGCGGGCGTCGTCGAGGCTGCGCACCCGCCGCCCGCGCCGCGCCGGATCGGGCACCGGTACGGCGTCCAGCAGGCGTCGCGTGTAGTCCGCACGCGGCCGCGTGAAGACCTCGGCGACCGGCCCGGTCTCCACCAGCCGACCGGCACGCAGCACCGCGACGCGGTGGGCCACCTGGTGCACCACGGCCAGGTCGTGGCTGATGAAGAGGCAGGCGAAGCCGAGCTCGCGCTGCAGGTCGGCGAAGAGGGTGAGCACCGTGGCCTGGACCGAGACGTCGAGCGCGCTGGTCGGCTCGTCGGCGACCAGCAGCGTCGGCTCCAGCGCCAGGGCGCGGGCCAGCGCGACCCGCTGCCGTTGTCCGCCGGAGAGCTCGCGCGGCCGCCGGTCGCCGTACGAGACGGGCAGCTGCACCGCGTCGAGCAGCTCCTCGACGCGGGCGTCGCGGGCCTGCCGGGTGCCGAGCCGGTGGACGTCGAGTGGCTCACGGATCGAGGCCCGGATGCTGAACCGTGGGTCCAGGGACGCCTCGGGGTCCTGGTGCACGAAGGCCAGGCCGCGCCGCAGTGCCCGCACCCGGCTCCGGCCACCGCCGTGCAGGTCCTGGCCGCCGAGGCGGACGGTGCCGCCGGCGAGCGGCACCAGCCCGGCGGCGAGGCGGCCCAGGGTGGTCTTGCCGGACCCGGACTCGCCGACCAGTCCGACCACCTCGCCGGCGGCGACGGTCAGGTCGACCCCGGTGACCGCGGGGAAGGAGCGCCCCCGGCGCTGCGACCCGTAGCGGACGTGGACGCCGTCGAACTGCACGGCCGGCGGCTCCACCTCTCCGGCGGGCAGGGCGGCCACCGCGGTCGCACCGCTCGGCGGCGCGGTATCCGCCTCGTCGCGCCCGGGCAGCCGCGGCACCGAACCCAGCAGGTGCCGGGTGTAGGGCTCGCGCGGGGCGGCGAAGAGCGCCCGGGTCTCACCGGTCTCGACCACGTTTCCGGCCTGCAGCACCAGCACCCTGTCGGCGATCTCGGCCACCACTCCCATGTTGTGGGTGATCAGCACGATCGAGGTGCCCGTCCGCTCCCGGATCCGCCGCAACAGCCGCAGCACCTCGGCCTGCACGGTGACGTCGAGGGCGGTGGTCGGCTCGTCGGCCAGCAGCAGCGCCGGCTCGTTGGCCAGCGCCAGGGCGAGGACGACCCGCTGCTTCTGACCGCCGGAGAGCTGGTGCGGGTAGTAGCCGAGCCGCTTCTCGGGCTCGGGGATCTCGACCTGGGCGAGCAGTTCCAGGGAGCGTTCGCGGACCGCCGACCTGCTCCGTACGCCGTGCGCCCGCAGCGCCTCCTTCAGCTGCCAGCCGATGGTGCGGACCGGGTTGAGCGCGGTCTGCGGCTCCTGGAAGACCATCGCGATCTCGCTGCCGCGGATGCCGTCGAGGCCCTTCTCGTCGAGGCCGAGCAGCTCGGTGCCGCCGTACCGGATCGAGCCGGTGGCCCGGGCGCCGGGCGGGAGCAGGCCGAGCACGGCGCGGGCGGTCATCGACTTGCCCGAGCCGGACTCGCCGACCAGCGCCAGCACCTCGCCCCGGCGGACGGTGACCGAGATGTCCTCGACCGCGGGGCGCGGGTGGCTGAAGGAGATGGCGAGGTGCTCGATCTGCAGCACCGGCTCGGCGACCAGGGATGCGGACGCGGAGGTGCGACGGGGGTGGGTGGGACGGGCGTGGGTGGGGTCAGGCACGACGGGCCTCCGCGAGGGACTGGGAGATGAGGAGCAGGCCGAGCACGAGGGCGACGACCAGGACGAGGGGCCGACCGCGAGGAACGGTGCGTCGTACATCAGACGCACGCCGTCACGGATCAGCGAGCCGAGCGAGGGGTCGGGCGGGCGGATGCCGAGACCGAGGAAGCTCATCGCGCCCTCGATGAAGACGGCGACCGACATCGAGACCGCCAGCTGCACGGTGAGCGGCTCCATCGAGTTGGGCAGGACATGGCGGCGCAGCACCCAGCCGGGGCCGGCGCCGACCACCTGGGAGGCCTCCACGAACGGCATCTCGCGCACGGTGCGCACCGAGGTGCGCACCAGCCGTCCGAACACCGGGATCTCGACCGCGACGATCACGATCCCGATGGTGAACAGCCCGGGGCCGAAGAAGGCGGTCAGCAGGATCGCCAGGATCAGCGTCGGGAAGGCCAGCAGCAGGTCGAAGAAGCGCTGCGCGATCACGTCGGTGACCGACCACCAGCTGGTGACCAGGCCGACCAGGATCCCGATGGCGGCGCCGATCGGGACCGCGGCGAACACCACGACCAGGTCGGCGCGGATCCCGTAGAGCGTCCGGGAGAGGACGTCGCGGTTGACCTCGTCGGTGCCCAGCCAGTGGGCGCCGCTGGGGCCGAGCAGGTTGGCCCCCTTGATCTGCTCGTTCGGGTGGTACGGCGCCAGCAGCGGCGCGAGCAGGCCGAGCGCGACGACGGTGCCGACCAGGATCACCCCGACCAGACCGCGACCCCGGAGCAGGGAGTGGCGCAGCGACCGGAGCGGGCCCGCCCGCCGGCTGGTGGGAGCGTCTCCCGGCGGGGGACCTTCGGCGACCGGGGTGAGCGGCTCGTCGGCGCCGTCGATCCTGGAGAACGTGGTCGACATGTCAGGACACCCCCTGGAGCCGGACCCGCGGATCGAGCCAGGCGTGGATCAGGTCGGTGGTCAGCTGGGTGAGCACGAACACCACCACCGAGAGCAGCAGCAGCACCTGGACGACGGGGTAGTCCCGCGCTGCGATGCCCTGCTCGATCAGCCGGCCGAGGCCGGGCCAGGCGAAGACCGCCTCGACCAGGATGGCGCCGCCGAGCAGCGTGCCGAACTGGAGACCGAGGATGGTGACGCTGGACGGGAGCGCGTTGCGCAGCGCCTGGGTGAGCACGATCCGCCGGCGGGAGATGCCCAGCGCCCGCGCCGTGGTGACGTAGGGCTGCCGCAGCTGGCTGTGCAGCGACTCGGTGAGGAACCGGGTCAGGGCAGCCCAGGCGGGCAGGGCCAGCGCGATCGCCGGCAGCAGCAGGTACTGCACGGTGATGTCGGGCCGTGCGATGAACCCGTCCGGCGGGGTACCCCCGGCCGGCAGCATCGGGTTCTGCACGGCGAAGAGCAGCACCAGGACCAGCGCGGTGGCGAAGGTCGGCACCGCGACCGCCATCGTGTTCGAGGCGGCGAGCAGGTTGTTCAACCAGGGCTTGTCGAGCACCACGGTCAGCGTGCTGGCGACGAGCGCTCCCACCGCCGCGATCAGCAGGGCGGTGAGGGTGAGCACGATCGTGTTCAGCGCCCCGGCGACGACCAGGTCGGCCACCGACCCGCCCAGCTGGTACGACGGTCCGAGGTCGAAGGTGACCAGGTCGCCGAGCCACCGGACGTACTGCGTGAAGAACGGCTGGTCCAGCCCGAGCTCGGCACGGATCGCGGCCCGCGAGTCCGGGGTGGAGTCGGGCCCGGCGAGGATCTCCACGGGGTCGCCGGGCACCACGCGCAGCAGGGCGAAGATCCCGATCGAGGCGATCAGCAGCACCAGCAGGGCCGAGGAGACGCGGGTGATCAGATAGCGGGTCATCGGCTCACTCCGCGAGGTAGGCGTCGGAGAGGTCGAACTCGTTGCGTTTGCTCAGCTCGAGCCCGCCGACCTGGGACGAGGTCACCGACTGCGAGTAGATCAGCGCGATCTCGAGCAGGAAGGAGCCGTCCAGCAGCTGCTGGTTGAGCGCCGCGTAGTCCTCCTCGGTGACCTCGTCGGGCTTCTTCTCCCAGGCGGTCTCCGCCGCCTTCTGGTAGTCGGGGTCCAGGTAGCCCGAGGTGTTCTTGTCGGCGTTGAACGGATAGGCCGACACGGTCAGGGTCGAGGGGTTGAACTGGGCGTAGGAGTGCTGCAGCAGCCAGAGGCCCTCGAACTCGCCGCCGATCAGCCGCTTGATCGCCTCGGCCTGCTCGACGGGCTGGAGCTCGACGGTGATCCCGATCTCGGCGAGGTCGGACTGCACGATCTGGGCGACGGCGTCGTAGTCGGGACTCCCCGACGGATAGGTCAGCGGGAGTGTGGGCACCTCGCCGCCCTCGGCGCTCACCTCCTCGACCAGGGCCGCGGCCTTCTGCAGGTCGTAGGAGTACGTCGCGTCCGCGTCGGCGTCGTAGGCCGGGGAGTACTCCGGCCAGGGCAGCGTGATGGCACGACCGGACCCGCGCAGCACCTCCTCCACGATCCGGTCGCGGTCCAACGCGTATGCGACCGCCTGCCGCACCCGGACGTCGCGGAGCGCCTTGTTCTCGACGTTGGCCCCGATGTACAGCTGGGCCTCGGCGCCCTTCCACTCCTGGACCGAGAACCGGTCGTCCTCGCTGAGGGACTCGATGTCGCGCTTGGAGGCGCTGCTGGTCATGTCCAGCTGGCCGGAGCGCAGCTGGGCGACCTGGGCCTGCGGGTCGGGGATGACCTTGATGTCGACGCCGTCCAGCAGCGGCGCGCCGTCCCAGTAGTCCTCGTTGGCGACCAGGGTGAGCTGGGACCCGGGCTGCCAGGACTCGAACGCGAACGGGCCGGTGCCGATCCAGGTCTTGCCGGAGCGGACGTCGTCCAGGCTCTCGGCGTCGATGATCGGCATCATGTCGAGCAGGTCGAGGACGTTGCTCATCGGATGGTCGAACGTCAGCGTGATCGCGTGTTCGTCACTGGTGTCGAAGCCGGTCACGCCGGCCGCGGTGCGCTGCAGCTGCACGGTCCACAGCGGGTCGGCCCACGTCTTGATGGAGGCCTCCACGTCCTTGCTGGTGAACGCACGTCCGGAGTGGAAGGTGACGTCGTCGCGCAGCTGCAGGGTCAGCTCGGTGCCGTCGGGGTTGAACTCCCAGGACGTGGCCAGCCGCGGCTCCGGCTCCAGGCTGTCGAGCGGATAGTCGATCAGCGTGTCGTAGACCGCGCCGACCAGGAGGTCGCCGGTGTCGCTGGAGTTGGTGAAGGTGTTGGCGGGGACCACGTCGGCGGTGGTGCCGACCCGGAGCGTTCCGCCCTGCTGGGGCTCGGCGGAGGCCTTGCTCAGCTCGTCGACGGCCGAGGAGCAGCCGCTCACCAGGACGAGGGCGAGCGCCGCCGCGGCGAGCGCGGCGAGCCGGGAGTGCGGGCGGGATCGGGGGTGGGGAGACACAGGTCTGCCTTTCGAGAGGGGTGCGAGGGGGTGCGAGGTGTCGCGGGTCGGAGCTGGAGCGGGTCAGGCGCTGGCCGACGTCGGCGTCGGGCGCGCCTCGGGACGGCTGACCAGCGCGAACGGGTCGTCGTAGATCGGGCGCAGGGCGACGGTGCAGGAGGAGACCGCCTGGATGCCGGCGCCGAACCGGGTGAAGGAGACCGGTACGTCGGGCAGCGCACCCTGGTCGTAGGCGTCGAGCACGTCGGCGAGGACCGCCGGTTCGCCGGTGAAGCCCTGCCCGACCAGGACCACGCGGTCGGGGGCGATCGCGTCGCGCACGTGGGCGGCCACCGCCCCCAGCGCCCTGGCCCGCTCGGCGAGCAGCGGGCGGACGGCCGGGCCGGCGGCGTACAGGGCTGCGGCGTCGTCCTCGCGGACCAGGCCGGCGGCGCGGGCCCGGGAGAGCACCGCCTCGTTGCCGGCACTCACCTCGAGGCACCCGGTGCGTCCGCACCGGCAGGGCACCGAGGAGCCGGTCGGGAAGTGGGCCAGCGAGCCGACCCGGGAGACCTCGACCCCGGTGCCGGTGTCGACGGCCGAGGCGAAGCCGATCGTGTCGCGGGCGTAGACGTAGAGGGTGACGCCGGTGGTGCCCTGCCGGCGGTGGAAGTACTCGGTCGCGGCGACCGCGGCGATGTGGTCGCCGCCGCGCACGTCGAGGCCGGTCAGCTCGGCGAGCTCGGTCTCGATCGCCGCTTCGTCGAGCCCGAGGTCGCGCCAGGGCGCCACCACGCCGAGCGCGAGCGGGGCGCGTCCCGCGTCGGCGGCGAGCAGGTCGGCGGCGGCGCGGGCGAGGGCGGCGAGGTCGGGTGCCTCGCCGGCGCAGCGGCGCAGCGTGCGGTGGGTGATCACGTGTCCGGCCAGGTCGCCGAGGGCGACGGTGGCGATCCGACGTCCGATGTGCAGGCCGAGTACCGCGAAGTGGTCGGTGTCGATCTCCACCGGGATCCCGGGGCGGCCGATCGCTCCGGTGTGGGCGCGGTCCGGGCGCTCACGGAGCAGCCTGGCCTCGACCAGGGGGCCGACCGTGCGGCCGATGGTGGCCACGCTCAGCCCGGTGCCGCCGGCGATCTCCTCGCGGGAGGCGCAGCCGGCGGCGTGGACCTGCTCGAGGACCTGGCCGGCGGTCGAGGCGAACCGGCCGCGGGTGACGGTGATCGTGGGCGTTCGATGACGCACTGAGGTACCTCCGGAGGAGCGGGCAGGTGCGGGTCGCACCGCTGGTCGTGTCAAAGTCGACTAGATGACTCGACAAACTGTAGAACACGCCCAGGGAGGCATTTCAAACCGACACCCCGGCCGGCTCCGCCTTCGGTGCACGACGCGCAGAACCGTTGTCCCGGCCCCGGCTCTTTGCGGACCGTGGTGGGCCACAACAGCTTCCCGAGAGGATGACCATGACCATTCAGATCGACCGCCAGAGCACCGCTTCCGAGACCGGCCGGCCCGGCGGCATCACCGTCACCAAGCTCGGCTCCCGGATCGGAGCCCGGATCGAGGGGGTGCGCCTCTCCGGCGATCTCGACGCCGACACGGTGGCCCGGATCCGTGCCGCGATCCTCGAGCACAAGGTGGTCTTCTTCGGCGGCCAGCACCATCTCGACGACGAGCAGCAGATCGGCTTCGGCGAGCTGCTCGGGCCCCTCACCACCGCCCACCCGACCGTGAACACGGGCTCGGCCCGGGTGCTCGCGCTCAAGGCCACCAAGGGGATGGCGGCCAACTCCTGGCACACCGACGTCACCTTCGTCGACCGGGTGCCCGCCTTCTCGATCCTGCGCGGCGTGACCATCCCGGCCTACGGCGGCAGCACCAACTGGGCCAACACGGTGACCGCCTACGAGACGCTCCCGCCGGCGCTCAAGGCCCTGGTCGACGAGCTGTGGGCGGTGCACTCCAACGACTACGACTACGCGAACTCGTTCGACACCGAGGACCAGTCGAACCCGCAGTACACCCGGGCCGAGTTCACCCGCGAGATCTACCGGACCGAGCACCCCGTGGTCCGGGTGCACCCCGAGACCGGGGAGCGCGCGCTGGTGCTCGGCCACTTCGTGCAGAAGTTCCAGGGCCTCAACTCCAAGGAGTCCGCGACCCTCTACAACCTGCTCCAGGACCGGGTGACCAAGCTGGAGAACACCATCCGCTGGAACTGGACGGCCGGCGACGTCGCGATCTGGGACAACCGCGCGACGCAGCACTACGCGGTGGCCGACTTCGACACCCAGACGCGTGAGGTGCGGCGGATCACCGTCGCCGGCGACGTACCGGTCGGCATCGACGGGCGCTCCAGCAGGGTGATCGAGGGCGACGCGGGCGTCTACAACCGGCTGGACGAGCTGATCCGCTGACGCTCGGGCTGGTGTTCAAGCACCGCGCCCCATTCGAATTGGCTCGGATCTCGGCGCAAAGTCGACCAATTCGAATGGGGCGCGCAGCCACCCGCCACCCGCGGGCCTAGGCTCCGGGCATGGCGAGGAGGAAGCGCAAGCAGGGGGCGGCCGGGACCGGTCTGGTGGCGGGCACGCCGGCCGCGGACGCGGCGATCGCGAAGCTGCAGGAACTGGTCCGGATCCCGACGGTCTCCGACCGCGACCCGACCCGGATGGACCTGGCCGCGTTCGACGAGTTCGTGGACACGCTGCTCGAGCAGTTCCCCCTGCTCCACGAGCATCTCCCGGCGACCCGGATCGACACCCACGGGCTGCTGTTCCACTGGCGCGGCCGCGGCGAGGACGCCCCGGTGGTGCTGATGGCCCACCTGGACGTGGTGCCGATCGGCGACGAGAGCCGGTGGAGCCACCCGCCCTTCGGCGCCGAGGTCCACGACCACCCCGGCCTCGGTCCGGCGGTGCACGGCCGCGGCACCCTCGACGACAAGGGATCGCTGGTGGCGATCTGCGAGGCCGTCGAAGCGCTGCTCGCCGCCGGCTTCGTGCCCGCCCAGGACGTCTGGCTCTCCTTCGGCTGCAACGAGGAGGTCTCCGGTACGGCGGCGACGCTCGCCGTGGAGGAGCTGACCAGGCGCGGGGTGAGGCCCTGGTTCGTCCTCGACGAGGGTGGCGCGATCGCCGGCGAGGCGTTCCCCGGTGTGTCCGCGCCGATCGGCGTCGTCGGGGTCACCGAGAAGGGGGTCACCTCGCTCGAGCTGACCGCGGAAGGGCGCGGCGGCCACGCCTCCACCCCCGCCCGCAACGGCCCGACCGCGCGGATCGCTCGGGCGATCACCCGGCTGGACTCCACGCCGATGCCGGGCCGCCTGCCCGACGCCACCCTCGAGCTCTTCGCCCGGATGGCCCCGCACATGGCCGGGCCGTTGCGACCGCTGATCCGCAAGGTGGTCGACGCCGCGGACACCTCGCCCCGGCTGCGGCCGCTGATCATCCGGGCCCTGGTCGCCGCCGGTCCGGAGGCGGCCGCGCTGACCCGGACCACCTTCGCGGTCACCACGCTCTCCGGCTCGCCCGCGCTCAACGTGATCGCCGCCAGCGCCCGGGCCGGGGTCAACATCCGGGTGATGGTCGGTGACACCGTGGCGGACGCCGTCGCCCACGTGCGACGGGTGATCGACGACGACTCGATCCGGATCGACATCGTGGAGTCGAACGAGCCGAGCCCGCTGTCGCCGTACAGCTCGGTGGCGCAGCAGCGCCAGGACCCGGCGTTCTCGCTGCTGGAGCGCACGATCATCGACTGCTTCCCCGAGGCGGTGCCCTCGCCGTACGTGATGATGGCGGCCACCGACAGCCGGTTCTTCACCGCCATCAGCGAGCGGGTCTACCGGTTCACCCCGTTCCGGATGAGCAAGGCGCAGCGCGAGGCGATCCACTCCTACGACGAGATGATCGGCGTGCAGGACTACCTGGACGGGATCGAGTGGTACCGCCGACTGATCAGCGGGCTGCCCGCCCACGGCGAGAGCGCCGGAGCCGCCCGATGAGCACCCCCGCCGGGATCTCCCCGGCCCGGGGACTCGCCGCCATCGTCGGCTTCCTGGTCTGCGTCGAGCTCGCCAGCGGCATCCTGCAGGGCTACTACACGCCGATCTTCTCCGACATCGCCGACCACCTCTCGATCAACGACGCCGACGTCAACTGGTTCGAGGCCGCCCAGCTGATCGTCTCCGCGCTGGTGGTGCCTCCGCTGGCCCGCCTCGGCGACCTGGTCGGGCACAAGTCGGTGCTGCTCTGGTCGACCGCGGTCACCGCCGCCGGCTCCTGGGTGATGGCCTTCGCGCCCAGCTTCACCACGTTCCTGATCGGCTCGGCCCTCCAGGGCGCGTACGTCGTCTGGCTGCCGCTCGAGGTCGCCATCGTCTACCGCCGCACCGCCGGGGACCCGCGCCAGCACCTGCTGACCCGCCGGGCCGCGGCCGTACTGGTCGGCGCCCTCGAGCTCGCCGTGATCGTCGGCGCGCTCACCTCCGGCGCGCTGGTCGGGGCCACGTCGATGACCACCCTGCTGGCACTGCCGGCGATCGCGGTCACCGCCTGCTTCGTGGTCATCTGGTTCGGCATCGAGTCCGTCCCCGGGACCTCCGGTGGGCGTCGCCCCGGCGCCGCCGACCTGGACCTGCGCGGGCTGGGCCTGCTGATCTCCTCCCTCGGCCTGGTCATGGCCGGCCTGATCGTGATCCGGCTGGAGGGGCCGGGCAGCCCGATCCCCTGGTTGCTGCTGGTCGCCGGCGTGGCGGTGATGGTCGCCTTCGTCCGGGCCGAGCTGGTCACCACCGAGCCGATCGTGGACGTCCGGCTGCTCGCCACCGGCGGGCAGTGGCAGGTGCAGCTGTGCGCCTTCCTCTTCGGGATGTCGGTGCTCGGCGCCCAGATCCCGCTGTCCACCTTCGCCCGGACCGACCCCGAGACCGTCGGCTACGGGCTGGGTGCGAGCGCGGGCTTCGTCTCCACCCTGGTCGGCATGTACGTCATCTTCATGGCGATCGGTGCGTTCACCCTCCCGCTCACCTCCCGCCTGCTCGGTGAACGCGGGGCGCTGGTCACCTCGGCCCTGCTGGTGGCGCTCGGCTACGGACTGTGGCTGCCGCTGCACGACACCACGGCGCAGGCGTTGGTGAACATGGCGGTGGTGGGCCTCGGCTCCGGCGCGCTGGTGGCGGCGCTGCCTGCGGTCGCCGCCGCTGCCGCCCCACCCGAGCGCACCGGCTTCGCGACCGGGATGACGAACGCGACCAAGACCGTGGGCGGCGCCATCGCGTCGGCCGTCTTCGCGATCGCACTCTCCGCGACCGGCTCGCTGGAGGCGGCCGAGGAGGGCCACGCCCCGCTCTCCGGCTACCTCACCGTGTGGGGCCTCTGCGCGGCCAGCGCCTTCGTCGCCGCACTGGCCCTGGCGATGCTGCCCCGGGTCCGGGTGCCCGACGTGGGGGAGACGACCGCGACGATGGCCGCCGACGTGGACCGCTGATCGGCCGAGAGGTCGGTGGGGGACTGCCGAGGGGTCGGGCGGGGACTGCCGAGGGGTCGGGCGGGGACTGCCGAGAGGTCGGGCGGGGACTGCCCAGGGGTCAGGCCCGAACCGGTCGGCGCTCGCTGGCGGCTGGCGTAGCGTCGTACCCATGACACCAGCAGACCTCCTGACCGATGCGCTGGGGCGAGTCCGCGAGGACGTCGACGGCGTCCTCGACAACCTCGACGACGCCACACTGCACGCGAGCCCCGGCAACGGCGCCAACACGATCGGCTGGCTGATCTGGCACCTGTCCCGGGTCCAGGACGACCACATCGCGGGCGTGGCCGGCACCGAGCAGGTCTACACGGCAGAGGGCTTCGCGGAGCGCTTCGCGCTCGATCTCGACGTCGCCGACCACGGCTATGGACACACTCCCGAGCAGGCGGCTGCGGTGTCCGGCTTCGGCGCCGACCTCCTCGCGGAGTACCACCGAGCGACGTACGCCCGATCGGCGGAGTACCTCGCCGGAGTGTCGGCAGACGACCTCGAGCGGGTGGTGGACACCAACTGGGACCCGCCGGTCACCCTCGGGGTGCGGTTGGTGAGCGTCTGCAACGACTGCGCCCAGCACGTCGGCCAGGCCGCCTACCTCCGCGGGCTGTTCGGCAGCTGGGCGCCGCCGTCGGGATGAGCGACGGGACCTGACCCCTCGCGTGTCCGCGCGCGACCTCGCCCGTCTCCGCCCGACCCCTCGCGGGTCCCCGCGCGACCTCTCGCGTGTCCGCCACCGACCCCTCGGCGGTCCTCAGGTGACCTCTGGGCGGGTGATCCGGTAGCGCACGAAGGACGGTACGGCGAGCGCGGCGACGACCGTCCCGACCACCACCAGCACCCCTCCGCCGGCGGCCGCGGCGGCGGTGCCGACGACGGCGGCCGCGGCACCGTGGGCGACGTCGGCGATCCGGGGGCCGCCGGCGACCACCACGATGAAGATGCCCTGCAGCCGTCCGCGCACCGCGTCGTTGGCGGCGGACTGCAGGATGCTCATCCGGAACGCGGCGGAGGCCATGTCCGCGGCACCGCCGAGGACCAGCATTGCGATGGCGACGACCAGCCAGCCGTGGGCGGCGCCTCCTTGCGCGGTGGCGGCGCCGACAGCGAGACCGAAGCCGATCATCGCCACGCCCCAGACCACGATGCACCAGATCACGGCCAGCCCCTGCCGGGAGATCCGCGAGACCCAGCCGGACAGCACGCCACCGAGCACCGCGCCGGCGGGGATGCCGGCGAAGAGCAGGGCGAAGACCAGGCCACCCTCCTCGGGCCCGGCGAAGCTCTCGTGCGCGATCTGCGGGAACAGCGCCCGCGGCATCCCGAACAGCATCGCGATGATGTCCACGACGAACGACATCATCAGCACCGGCTGGGTGCGCAGGTAGGCCAGTCCCTCCACCACCGACCGCAGCCCCGGCGGACCTCCCACCACGCCGTGCACCGGCAGGGCCGGGAGCCGGACCACCGCGCTCAGGGTGGCCAGCAGGCAGATCGAGTCGATCAGGTAGAGCCAGGCGAAGCCGGTGAACGGGATCAGTACGCCGGCGACCAGCGGCCCGGCGATGGCGCCGGCCTGCATCACCGTCATGTTGAGCGAGTTCGCGGCAGGCAGCAGCCGGTCGGGCAGCAGCCGCGGCAGCACCGCCGAACGGGTCGGCTGGTTGACCGCGAAGAACGCCTGCTGCACCGAGAACAGGCAGAGCAGCAGCCACACGTCGGTGGAGCCCAGCGCCGCCTGCAGCCAGAACAGCACGCTGGTCGCGATCAGCCCGGTGGTGGTGATCACCAGCAGCGTGCGGCGGTCGAAGTGGTCGGCGAGCGCGCCGCCCCACAGGCCGAAGACGACCAGCGGGACCAGGCCGAACACCCCGGTGAGTCCGACGTACGCCGAAGAGCCGGTGTCGGCGTAGATCTGGGCCGGGACCGCGACGACCGTCAGCTGGGCGCCGACCACGGTGATGATGTTGGCGAGCCAGAGTCGCCGGAAGTGCGGGTTGGCCAGGGGGCGGGTGTCGGCCAGCAGCCCGCGCAGATCCACCCACAGATCCTAGGTGCGAACCGACGCTGGGCCCGCACGCGGAGGGGGCGGATGGACCGTGATCCGGCCCACCCGCCCCGCCCGGCCTCGTCCCTGCCGGGGTACGCGACCCGGGTCAGCGCACGCTGACCTGCTGGGCTCGCAGCTTCTGGCCGGCCTGGGTGACGCTGACCTGATAGGTGCCCTTCTTCGTCGGGGTGCGCAGCGTGAACAGGTCGTCCTTCACCGTGGCGGTGGAGCGGGCGACGATCTTGCGGCCCGACTTCCACAGCACGTTCACCTTGCCGGCGTCGGCGATGTTGGCGGTGCGCACCCAGTAGCCGGTTCGTGCGGCGACCTTGCCGGGCAGCGGGCGCACCACGGCGGCGGGGTCGGGCGCCGGGTCCTCGCCGTTGAGGACGGAGACCAGGTCGACCACGTCGGGCACCTGCGCCGGGTCCACCGAGCGGTCGGCGTCGAGCACCCCGACCGTCACGTAGCCCTCGCCCAGCAGCTTGGTGTCGGTGCCGTCGGCGTGCGGCTCGCTGCCGAGGCCCGGGGTGATGTTGTAGAGCGTCGGGTCATCGCCCCCGGCCGGGGCGAACTTGATGGAGGCCAGCGAGGCCTGCGAGTTCATCGCGTAGCGGAGCCCGAGCGGCTCGGTGCGCGACCCGCTCAGCTGCGGGTAGTTGACGTTGAGGAACTGACCGCGCGGCAGCAGCGGCAGCCCGGCGTCGATCATCTGGACGAGCAGGTCGGCGGTCTCGTCGTAGGCGCCGCCGGCGTCGTTGCCCCACGGGGCGGCCGTGGAGATCGCGACCGCCGGTACGTCGTACGCGCCGCTGGCGACGGTGGCGGCGCCGACGGTGCCGGAGTAGTTGGTGTCGAAGCCGGTGTTCTGGCCGACGTTGGTGCCGGAGACGACGAGGTCGGGTGCCTCGCCGGAGAAGAACTCGTCCATCCCGAAGTGGACCGTGCCGGCCGGCGTGGTGCTGACCCCCAGAGGTCGGGTTCGTGCGCGACGGCGTTGACCTGTCCGCCGAACTGCACCTGCGCGCTGACGCCGCTGTTGTTCTTCGTGGGGGCGACCGTGACCACGTGGTGCCCGGCCTCGGTCAGTGCCGCGCGGACGGCGGTGATGCCGAGCGCGTCCCAGCCGTCGTCGTTGGTGAGCAGGATGTCCAGCCCCTCGGTGGGCAGGGTCTCACCGGCGGCCGCAGCCGGCGCGCTCACCGGGGCGGTCGGTCGCTCGGCCGGGCCGGGTGCGGCCTGGGCGGTGGTGCCGGCGGGGAAGGCGAGGGCGGAGGCGGCCAGGGCGCCGGCGGCGGCCGGCAGGGCGAGGCGGATGACCTTCATAGGGGTCCCTTCGGTTCTCGGGCGGGCTTCTGACACGTGTCAAGAAGTCGTCCGGACCGTAGTGACCCCCGTCACATCGCCATTGCTGCGATCCCACTCACCGGGATCGGCGCGGACGTTCGCCTCCGTGACGTGCTGGGCGTCCGCAGGGTCCGCCGGCGCGCCGGGTCTGCGCAGCACGCGTCGACGCCGCGGAAGGGGCGTCCGACGAAGAAGGTCGAAGGGATGTGTCGTGGCGCGATGGTCTCCTTCGTGGTGAGGATGAGAGGCGGTCACCGGAGCCGCCACCGACGAGGAGGAACCAGATGACGCAGTACCTGCTGTCCGTGCACGGCAACGAGGAGCAGTACGCCGCGATCCCCGAGGAGGTGATGCAGCGGATGTTCACCGACGTGGAGCGGTTCAACGAGCAGTTGCAGGCCGACGGGGTGTGGGTCTTCGCCGGTGGCCTCGAGGGGGCCGAGACCGCGACGGTCGTCGACAGCGCCGGCGGGTCGCCGGTCTTCACCGACGGGCCCTACCTGGAGTCCAAGGAGCACATCGGCGGCTTCTGGATCATCGACGTGCCCGACCTCGACGCCGCCCTCCGCTACGCCGCAGCGGGGTCCGGTGCGTGCCAGGGCAAGGTCGAGGTGCGGCCCTTCCAGGCCGAGCCGCCGGCCGAGGCCTGAGCCGACGAGGTGCCTGACGACGCGTCGGGACCCACCCGGTCCGGCACGGGTTCCGCCACCGGTTCCGCAGAGGTGGAGCGGGTCTTCCGCGCCGAGTACGGCCGGCTCATCGCATCCCTGGTCCGCCGCTTCGGCGACATCGACGTCGCCGAGGACGCGGCCGCCGAGGCGCTGCTGGTGGCGCTCGAGAAGTGGCCGGACTCCGGCGTACCGCCCAATCCGGGGGGTTGGTTGACCACCACCGCCGGCAACCGAGCGATCGACCGGATCCGGCGGGAGGGCCGTCGCGACGCCAAGCACCGGGCCGCCGCCATGCTGTACGACGACACTCCGCACGAGCCCACCGGCCCGGTCGCCGACGACCGACTGAGGCTCATCTTCACCTGCTGCCACCGGCCCTGGCGCCGGAGGCGCGGATCGCCCTCACGCTGCGGCTGCTCGGTGGGCTCAGCGTCGCCGAGATCGCCCACGCGTTCCTGGTGCCGGAGACCACGATGGCGCAGCGGATCACCCGGGCGAAGCGCAAGATCGCCGCGGCGAAGGTCCCCTACCGGGTGCCGGGGGCCGACGACCTCCCGGCCCGGGTGGACGCCGTGCTCGCGGTGCTGTTCCTGGTCTTCAACGAGGGCTACCTGGCCAGCGGGGAGGGGGAGCCCGTCCGCGCCGAGCTGACCGCGGAGGCGATCCGGCTGGCCCGGGTGCTGCGCGAGCTGCTGCCCGACCCCGAGGCGACCGGGCTGCTCGCGCTGCTGCTCCTCACCGAGGCGCGCCGGGAGGCCCGGGTCCGCGACGGCGTCCTGGTCACCCTGACCGACCAGGATCGGGGCGGCTGGGACCGCGAGCTGATCGACGAGGGGCACGCACTGGTGCGCGAGTGCCTGGCGATCAACCGCCCCGGCCGCTACCAGCTGCTGGCCGCGATCAACGCGGTGCACACCGACGCACCGAGCGCCGCGGCGACCGACTGGTCCCAGGTGGTCGCGCTCTACGACCGGCTGCGCCGGATCGACCCGTCCCCGATCGTCCGCCTGAACCGGGCCGTGGCGGTGGCCGAGCTGGACGGTCCGGCGGTGGCGCTGGCCGAGGTCGAGGAGTTGGGTGACCGGCTCGACGGCTACCACGCGTGGCACGCGGTGCGGGCCGACCTGCTGCGCCGGCTGGGACGCAGCGGGGAGGCCGCGGACGCCTACCGTGCCGCGATCCAGACCGGCGACAACGCCGCGGAACGCGCCTACCTGACGCGCCGGCTCTCCGAGCTGGTCCCCGGCTCCTAGGCTGACCGGGTGACCGACCTGCTCGCGCTGCCCGCTGCCGACCCGACCACCACCGAGGGCTCCGCCGCCTGGGCCGCCTGGGTGGGTGAACGGGCGGCGAGCGAGCTGGCCGCCGCCCGGGCGCTGGTCGAGCAGGTCCGCACCGCCGACCCCGGCGACCCGCGCGCGGTGCTGCGGCTGTGGGACCGCGCCGGCGGTCACCTCGGCAACGCCGCCGCGGTCGGCTCCCTGCTGGGCAACGTGCACCCCGCGCTCGAGGTCCGCGACATCGCCGAGACGGCCGAGCAGGACGCCCAGCGCCTCGCCACCGAGTGGAGCCTCGACCGTGGCCTGTACGACGTCTTCGCGGCCCTCGACGCCGACGCCCTCGCGGGCGATCCGCTCGCGCAGCGGATGCTGGCCAAGGTCCGCAACGACTTCCGCCGCTCCGGAGTGGACCGCGACGAGGAGACCCGGGCCCGGATCTCGGCGATCAGCGAGCGGCTGACCCAGCTGGACCAGGAGTTCTCCAAGGTGGCGCGCGACGACGTGCGCACCGTCCGGGTCGCGCCGGACCGGCTCGCCGGGCTCCCCGAGGACTGGCGCGCGGAGCACCCGGTGGACGAGGACGGCCTGGTCACCGTCACCACCGACTACCCCGACGCGATCCCGGTCCGGATGTTCGCCCGCGACCAGGGGCTGCGCCGCGACATCACCACCGCCTTCCTGGAGCGCGGGTGGCCCACGGCCGAGCCGCTGCTGACCGAGATGTTCGCGCTGCGCCACGAGCTCGCCACCACGGTCGGCTTCGAGGACTGGCCCAGCTATGACGCCGACGTGAAGATGATCGGCACCGGCGCCGCGATCCCGGAGTTCATCGACCGGATCGCCGACGCCGCGGCCGATCCCCTGGAGCGCGACCTCGCCGTCCTGCTGGAGCGCTACCGCCGCGACTTCCCCGACGCGACCGCGATCGAGCCGTTCGACGCCAGCCACTACCAGGAGCTGGTCCGCGCCGAGCAGTACCAGGTCGACTCCCAGCAGGTGCGCACCTACTTCGACTTCACCCGGGTGCGCCAGGGGCTGCTGGAGGTGACCGGACGCCTCTTCGGGCTGCGGTACGAGCCGGTGCAGGTGGCGTCCTGGCACGCCGACGTGGCGTCGTACGACGTGTATGCGGCGCGGGGGGAGCGTGAGGGCGCGCTGCTCGGCCGCATCTACCTGGACCTGCACGCCCGCGATGGGAAGTACAAGCACGCCGCCCAGTTCACCCTGGTCGACGGCGTCGCCGGGCTGCAGGCGCCGGAGGGGGTGCTGGTCTGCAACTTCTCCCGCGGGCTGATGGAGCACGACCACGTGGTCACCCTGTTCCACGAGTTCGGGCACCTGCTGCACCACGTGCTGGCCGGGCACGGCGACTGGTTCCGGTTCGCCGGGGTCGCCACGGAGTGGGACTTCGTGGAGGCGCCGAGCCAGATGCTGGAGGAGTGGGCGTGGGACGCGGAGGTGCTGCAGTCCTTCGCGACGGACGCCTCGTGCGCGCCGATCCCGGCCGAGCTGGTGGCGAAGATGAGGGCGGCCGACGACTACGGCAAGGGGATCTACGCGCGGACCCAGATGTTCTACGCGGCGATGTCGTACTGGTTCCACCGGGACCCGGCCGACACCTCCGCCGGCGCAACGCCGCCGGACCTGACCGAGCGGATGATCGAGTTGCAGGGGCGGTACGCCGCGCTGCCGTACCTCGAGGGCACCCACATGTTCGCCAGCTTCGGCCACCTCGGCGGCTACAGCTCGGGCTACTACACCTACATGTGGTCGCTGGTGATCGCGAAGGACCTGTTCAGCGCGTTCTCCGACGGCGCACTCTTCGATCCCGAGGTGGCCGGCCGCTACCGCGACCGGGTGCTGGCGCGGGGTGGTGAGGCGGACGCCGCCGATCTCGTTGCGGACTTCCTGGGGCGGGAGTACTCGTTCGATGCGTATGGGCGCTGGTTGCGGCGCTGAGGGGGTGCGGGTTTCACCGGTCAGCCGGTGAAACCCGCACGACACGCCGGGCGACACCGGCGTGTCGCGCGGGTTTCGGCTGACAAGTCCCCACTCATTCCCGCTCAACCCCCCGCTCAGCCGCATCACACCGCCGCCGCACACTCCGCCGCGCTCGACCCCGACCCACCACGAGCTTGTGTCGCCACCACTTCCGGCGTACGCTCACGATATATCGCGAAATGCCGACGAGATAACGCTCCGCCATGCGACCGGGCACCACCCGCTGCGGACCCGCCGCGGACCCGCCGCCGGATCGCGATCACCCCGAATCCACAACAGCCCCAGGACCACCCGGGGCACTGAACCGAAGGAGGTCCCACCATGGGACGCCACTACGACGAGTTCTGCGGCGGCTTCGGCCGCCGCGGCGATGACGAGGGCTACGGCGCACGCCGTGGCCGCAACGCCTACGAGCGTTACGAGGACACCGAGCCCCGACGCCGCCAGCGCGGCGGCTGGGGTGCCTGGACCGACGGACCCTGGGGGGAGCACCCGCGCCCCGGCGGTCACCGCGGCGGCCCGTACGGCGGCCCCGCCGGTCCGCCGCCCTGGCTGGCCGGACTGCTCGGTTTCGGCCGGCCCGAGACCGGGCGTGGCCCGCGGGTCCGCCGCGGCGACGTACGATCCGCGATCCTGGACGTGCTGCGCGTCGCCGGTGAGCGCGACGAGTCGCCCAACGGCTACCAGGTGATCCAGCGGATCGCCGAGCGCAGCGACGGCGCCTGGCGGCCGAGCCCCGGCTCGGTCTACCCGACCATCCAGCAGCTCGAGGACGAGGGGCTGGTCGAGCTCGACGAGGAGAGCGGCCGCCGCGCGCTGCGGCTGACGGCCTCCGGTGCGCGCTACTGCGCCGAGAACGCCGAGGAGCTCGCCGCGGTCTGGATGCCGTTCGAGCGTCAGCCCGAGGTGCCCGGCAACGTGGAGCAGGCCGACATCAAGGCCGAGCTCCCGCAGGTGATGAGCGCCGTGTGGCAGATCGTCACCAGCGGCTCCGACGCCCAGCGCCGTGCTGCGGTCGAGGTGCTCGCCGACGCCCGGCGCCGGCTCTACGGCATCCTCGCCGACGGTCCGGAGCAGGCCAACCCCGAGGAGTGAGCACCTCGCTCGTACGACGGCCGGTCCTCACCGCCTGCCGGGCGCCGGGAGTCCCCCGGTTACCCTGCAGCGCGTGAGGATCGGCCGTTCGCTCGCCCTGGCGACCTGCGCTGCCCTGCTCGGGGTGAGCGCCACTGCCGCCACCGGCGCAACAGCCAGCGCCGCCGCCGACGGCGTCGACCTGGGCGGCGCTCCGGTCTCGGGCAGCGTCACGGACCGCGCGAATCCGGCCGAGGTCGGCCCGGGGGTCTGGTCCGACACCCTCGGCGGCACCGGCTCGGGCAACGACGAGCACTTCTTCCGCTACCAGCGCCGGATCGCCGACAGCACCGTGCACGTCGGTGTCGTCGGCGCGCCCGAAGGCACCGCGTCCGATGCCATCGGACTCTCCGTGCGCACCGCGGACACCGACTGCGGCAGCGGCACCGGGTCGGGGGCCTACGCCGTCCCCGACGTACTGATGGGGACCTCGGTCGTGGTCGGCGGCGACGACCCGAGGACCGCCAGGACGAGTGCCTGCGCGCCTCCGCCCTGACCATCACGGTCGACCGTGGCTACGGCAGCGCCGAGACGGACCTGCCGATCGCCCTCAAGATCGTCGAGGAGGCGCCCGCGTCCGGCGTCGCGGACCTGCCGGCGGCACCCGTGGACGACAGCTATCGGCCGGTGACCACGGATGCCGCCGCCACCGACACCCCCGGCACCGCGTCCTTCGACGACGCCACCGGGCTGGACGCCACCGCCGAGGGCACCAAGGTCGCCACCACGCTGGCCGAGGGCGAGACCCAGCTGTGGCGGGTGCCCGTGGGGTGGGGGCAGCAGGTCAGCGCCGTCGCCGATCTGCCTGCCTACGACGACGGCGACCCGGACGCGACCTTCTACGGACCCGACGTCGAGATCCGGGTCGTCGACCCGATGCGCGGCGTGTGGAGCAACAGCACCGACGACGGATCCGCCTCCGCGACGTACGGCGAGGAGCCGGCGCAGCTCACCGTCGGCACCCCCGCGGTCGGCTACCTGAACCGCTACGGATCGGTCGGTGCTCCCGTGCCCGGCGACTACTGGGTGCAACTGGCGGTCTCCCCACCGGACGAGGGTGCCGAGGGCGATCCGGTCGAGGTACCGGTGGAGCTGACCGTCGCCGTGACCGGCTCCGAGTCGGGCGCACCGACCTACGCATCCAATGTGCTCGGCCCCGACAGCGGCGAGGCGCCCGGCGGCTACGACCCCGCCACCCCGTTCCTGATCGCCGCGGAGACCTTCTCGGCTACCGCCGCCGACGGTGCGGTCCTCCCCGCCGGCACCGACGACGATGCCTGGTGGGGTCCGCAGCGGTACGCCGGGATCGCGCTCGCGCTGGTCGGCGGGGCGTGCCTGGTGGCCGGTGCGCTCCGGCTGCGGCGCCGCTGACTGACCTCTCGCGGAGCCCTGACTGACCTCTCGGCGAGCTCTGACTGACCTCTCGGCGAGCTCTGACTGACCTCTCGCGGAGGCTTTCAGAGCAGCAGCAGCAGGATCCCGATCAGCAGGGCGAGCGCGCCCGCACCGAGCAGCAGGTACGACGCGCGCGCCGACGCCCCGGTCGAGCCGGGCCTCTCCGGGCCGGCCCCGACCAGGGTGGGGGCGGTCGGCGGCGGCATCGGGGCGGGCATCGAGGCGGGCGCGGCGCTCGGCGGCGGGGGCGGCGGGTAGGCGGTGGCGGCCGTGCCGCCTCGGGCGGGTGCGGTGGACCGCTCCGGCATCGGTGGGAACCCGTCGTCGATCCGCACCCCGTCGGTCGGATCGGCGGGCAGGGCCAGCAGCCGCGCCATCGCCGGGTGCCGACGCAGCTCGCCGGCGCCCGGACGGCCGGTGACGTCGTAGCGGGTCGCGGCCTCGATCAGGTCGACCACGGCGTCGTGGCCGGCGTCGCCGTTGCGCATCGTGGAGAGGTCGATCGGTGGCGGCGCTCCCTCACCGGGCGGCCGCCTCCCGGTCAGCATCTCGAGCACCACGATGCCGAGCGCGTAGACGTCCGATCGCGGGTCCGGGTCGCCGCCGGCGTACTGCTCGGGTGCCATGTAGCCGGGCGTGCCGATCACCATCGCGACGTGGGTGAGCCGCGGCTCGTCCTCGGGCACCGCGATCCCGAAGTCGGTGAGGCGCAGGTGCGGCACGCCCGTCCCGGTGGGCTCGAGCAGCAGGTTGCCGGGCTTGATGTCGCGGTGGACGATGCCCGCCGCGTGCACCGCCTCCAGCGCCTGCAGGGTCTGGTCCGCCAGATGCCCGATCCAGTACGGCGACAGCGGGCCGTGCTGCTTCATCAACCCGGCCACGGACCCACCCCGGACCAGCGGCATCGTGAAGAGCACCCGGTCGTCGACCCCGGCCCAGGACTGGGGCGTGACCACGTGGGTGTGGTCGATCCGCATCGACTGCTCGCGGACGAACCGCAACAGCATCGCGGCGTCGGTCTGGCGCAGCATCTTGGCGGCCTTGACCTCGTCGTCGTGGAGGTCGAGGACCCGCCACACGGTGCCCATGCCGCCCGACGCGATCGGGTCGATCAGCTCGTAGCGCCCGGCGAAGACCTCACCCATGGCCGTCGAGCCTAGGCCACCGGGGTGGTTGCGGGTCGGGTGGCGTCACCGATTCGGCGGCCGCCACTCTCGGGAGCGTGCTGCGCGGACCGGGCGGTGCCGCCCGGGGTCACGGGGTCAGGTCGATCGCCCGGTGCAGCCACACCGAGTCGGGCCGCATGCCGACCTTCCGGTAGAGCGAGAGTGCGCCGGTGCGGGAGTCGGTCGACAGCGAGCTGGTGGTGGCACCGCGCCGCCGCCCCTCGGCGAAGGTGGCGACCAGGAGGGCCTGCGCCAGCCCCCTGTCCCGGTGGTCGGCGGCGACCGCGAGCCGGTCGACGTAGGTGTCGGTGGCGTCGCCGTCGACCACGTTCCAGGCGAAGGCGACGCCGACGACCTGCTCGGTGCCCACCTGCTCGGTGCCCGCCCGGTCGGTGTCCGCCACCTGATCGCCGGCCGGTGCCGTGCAGGTGACGACCTGGAGGTGCCACGGCTCGAAGCCGGGCCGCTCCCAGACGCCGGCCGCGAAGTCCTCCAGGCTCTGCCGCGGGCGTTGCGACCACTCCAGGAAGGCGTCCTCGAGGACGGTGTGGATCTGGGGCCGGTCCGCTTCGACCGCCTCCCGGAGGCGGTAGCCGGCCGGCAGCGGACGTGCGGCGACCTCCTCGCCGGCGCCGAGCCGGAGCACCCAGCTGGTCCACCGGATCCGGTAGCCGAGCCCGGTCAGCAGCCGGTCGCCGGGCGAGTCCTCGGGGACCGGCATCCCGATCACCCGTGCGCCCCGCGATCGGGCGAGGTCCTGGACCCAGTGCGCCAACCAGGTGCCGATGCCGCGACCCCGGGCGTCCGGGTGGACGCCGGCGTCGTACCGGTCGGTGCTGATGAGCTCGGCGAACGCCACCAGGCGGGCGCCGTCGAGCACCGCGACGGAGCTCGACGCGAGGTCGTGGGAGGGACGTTGCCAGTCGGAGACGATGTCCGCCTCCTCGATCTCCACGGTGCCGATGTCGTGGCGCTCGGAGTCGGCGATCACCTCGAAGACGGCGCGGGCGTCCCCGGGGTGGAGCGGGCGTGTGGTGAGGCCGGCGGGCAGTGCGGTGCGGGTGGTCACAGCGCGAGTGTGCTCCCGCCGGGCCCGGGATGCACGCGAAAAACGGCAACGGCCCGGCGCGTCGCGCCGGGCCGTTGCGGTTGCGATCAGGCGTTGCGGATCGCGGAGATGTCGAACTCGAGCTTGACCTTCTCCGAGACCAGGAAGCCGCCGGTCTCCAGGGCGGCGTTCCAGGTCAGGCCCCAGTCCTTGCGGTTGACGGTGACGTCGCCCTCGAAGCCGACGCGCAGGTTGCCGAACGGGTCCTTGGCCGAGCCGCCCTCCTCGAAGATGATGGTGACCGGGCCGGTGACGTCCTTGATGGTCAGGTCGCCGGTGATCGTCCACTCCTCGCCGTCGCGCTCGACGGCGGTGGAGGTGAACCGGAGCTCGGGGTAGGTCTCGACGTCGAAGAAGTCGCCGGAGGCCAGGTGGCCGTCGCGGTCGGCGACGCCGGTGTCGATGCTGCCGGCCTTGATGACCAGGTCGACCGAGGACGCGGCCGGGTTCGCGGTGTCGATGTGGGCGGTGCCCTCGAACTCCTTGAACGCGCCGCGGACCTTGGTGACCATCGCGTGGCGGGCGACGAAGCCGAGGCGGCTGTGCGCGGCGTCGATGGTGTAGTCGCCGGTGAGGTCGGCCAGGGCGGTGGTGGTGGTCTCGGACATGGTGTCTCCTCGTGGTGCTGGACGGGTTGATTGAAGTCTCAACTAACCGAACGGAGCTCCCGGCGGATCCATTCCCGCCCCGCCCGACTTTCTTCCGATGCCGGCCGCGGTCGGGGCACGACGAAGGCCGCGGCCCGCTCGAGGAGCGGGCCGCGGCCTCAGAGTTTCGTCGCGTCGGAGGGTCAGGCGGCGTGAGCCGGACGCGCGAGCGCCGGGTCGATCCACCGCGCCTCCATGCGCGTACGGCCACCTGCGTCGGTCACCTGGACCCACCGCATCGCAAGGCGGGGCGTTTCAGAGCGGGTCGTCTGAGAGTCGTGCATGAGACACCTCCTGTTCACTTTCTGTTCACCAAAGTAGCACGGCCTCCACCCGGATGCCTCAATTCGGGCCGAATCGCCGATGGCTCCTCCACTGGGACCACGCCCGGAGGCTCACGGCGACCCCGCCCCTCCACTCCAGTCTGGAGTCGCTCCCTGGGCTCCGCACGTCCGCCGCGGGCGGCCTTCTCGCCGCGCTTGGGTGGAACGTTCCGCGGGTTCCTGCCCGATATCGGGCAGGAACTTGGCACTCGGCGGAAATCGACGCATGATTCCCTGGTGCGGATCGACCAGCAGCTGCTCGACCACGTGGTCGACAGCACCGGGCTCAGTCCCTCGGAGGCCGAACGGGTGATCGGTGACGTGCTGGCCTTCCATGCCGAGCCGGTCGACGTCCTGGTCCGCCGGCGCCACGCCGAGCTCAAGCTGCACGGCGCGCGCAACGAGGAGATCTTCCGGACCCTGCACACCGAGCTGCGCGACCGTGTCGTCGCGGCACCCGAGCTCAGCGAGCGACAGCTGCGCCGGCTGGTCTACGGCTGACCGACCCCGACCCGGCCCCGCCGAGCACCACCCACTCGAACCACCAGCACAACCACCCCGAAGCTCCACCGTCCGACCATCGAAGGAGACGCTCCATGTGCGGCATCGTCGGCTACATCGGCACCCAGCAGGCAGCACCGCTGCTGCTCGAGGGACTCACCCGGCTCGAGCACCGCGGCTACGACTCCGCAGGCGTGGCGGTGGTCGGCGGCACCGGCCTCCGGGTCGCCAAGAAGGCCGGGCGGGTCCGTGACCTCGGCGAGAGCCTGCCGAAGCGCTTCGCCGGGAAGGCCGGCATCGGGCACACCCGGTGGGCCACGCACGGCCCCGCCAACGACGTGAACGCCCACCCGCACACCGACACCGACGGCCGGGTCGCCGTGGTGCACAACGGGATCATCGACAACGCCGCCGCGCTGCGTGCCGAGCTGGTCGACGGTGGCATCGAGCTGACCTCGGACACCGACACCGAGGTGCTGGCCCACCTGGTCGCCGCATCCACCGCGGAGACCCTGGAGGAGAAGGTCGCCGAGGCGCTGGGACGGGTGGAGGGCACCTACGGCGTCGCCTTCGTGCACGCCGACTTCCCCGACCGGATGGTGGTCGCCCGCAACGGCTCGCCGCTGATCATCGGTGTCGGCGAGAAGGAGATGCACGTCGCCTCCGACCTCGCCGCCCTGGTCCGCTACACCACCACCGTCGCGCACCTCGACGACGGCGAGATGGCGACCGTCACCGCCGCCGGCTTCACCACCTACCGGCTCAGCCCGAACGGTCCGGCCGCCGTGGACCGCCGGGCTGCCGCGGTCGACATCGACCCGAGCGACTACGACACCGGGGACACCACCTCCTTCATGCACAAGGAGATGCGGGAGCAGCCCGCCGTGGCCGAGCGGGTGCTGCGCGGTCGCCTGGACGAGCGCTTCGGCACCAGTCACCTCGGTGGCCTCGAGCTCGACGCCCGCGAGCTGCGGGCGATCCGGCGGATCAAGATCCTGGGCTGCGGGTCGGCGTACTACGTCGGCCAGATGGGGGCGGCGCTGGTCGAGGAGCTGGCGCGGATCCCCGCCGAGGCGGAGGCCGCCTCCGAGTTCCGCTACCGCAACCCGATCATCGAGCCCGACACGCTCTACGTCGCGGTCAGCCAGTCCGGCGAGACCATCGACACCCTGCTCGCGATCCAGGAGATCAAGCGCAAGGGCGGCCGGGTGATCGGGGTGGTCAACGTGGTCGGCTCCGCGATCGCTCGCGAGGTCGACGGAGGCATCTATCTGCACGCCGGCCCCGAGGTCGCGGTCGCCTCGACCAAGGCGCTGACCAACATGTTCCTGGCCTTCGCGCTGCTCGCGCTCCAGCTCGGACGGGTGCGCGACCTGTCCCTGGCCGAGGGCAAGCAGCTGATCGCCGCGCTGAGCGAGCTGCCCGACCAGATCCAGCAGATCGTCGAGCGCGAGGACGAGCTCGCGCCGATCGCCGAGCGGCTCGCCGAGGCCGCGAGCCTCTTCTTCATCGGCCGGGTCCGCGGCTACCCGGTGGCGCGGGAGGGGGCCCAGAAGTTCAAGGAGATCAGCTATCGGCACGCCGAGGCCTACCAGACCTCCGAGCTCAAGCACGGTCCGCTGGCGCTGATCTCCACCGAGGTCCCGACCGTCGCGATCGTCCCCGACGACGAGCTGGTGGAGCGCAACGTCGCCGCGCTGCACGAGATCGCCGCCCGCGGCGGTCCGCTGGTCGTGGTGACCCACGAGGGCGTGGACCTCGGCGGGGTGGCGAAGGGCGACTGCTTCCGGATCGACGTGCCCCGCTCGGTGCGGGTGCTCGACCCGATCCTGCTGACCGTGCCGCTGCAGGTGCTCGCCTACCGCGCGGCGCTGCACCTCGGCCTCGACATCGACAAGCCGCGCAACCTGGCCAAGTCGGTCACCGTGGAGTGACACCTCCCGGCCTGCGCGAGAACGCCGACGCCGCGTGCGGGGTCCAGCTGGGCTGAGGGCCTCCCGCCCGAAGGTCCGCTGAGCCTGGTCGCCGCCCGCCGCGGGCGGCGTGGTAGAGGCGTGAGCGAGCGCACCGCGCCGGGGAATCTTCCCGTGCTGGACGTCACGACTACCGTTGGACGGTGACTTCCCCCGATTCTCCGGCCGACGCCGCCGCTGAGCCGACCGCTGAGCCGACCGCAGCGGACGCCGCCGAGACCACCGAGCAGGAGCAGCCCGCACCCGGCTTCGCCGACCTCGGGCTCGGCAAGAAGGTGCTCAAGGCACTGGCCGACGTCGGCTACGAGACGCCTTCGGCGATCCAGGCCGAGACCATCCCGCACCTGCTCGAGGGCCGCGACGTGATGGGCCTCGCGCAGACCGGCACCGGCAAGACGGCGGCGTTCGCGCTGCCGATCCTGGACCGGCTGGACATCTCCCAGAAGACCCCGCAGGCGCTCGTCCTCGCCCCCACCCGTGAGCTCGCGCTCCAGGTCTGCGAGGCGTTCGAGTCCTACGCCGCCCACACCAAGGGCATCCACGTGCTCCCCGTCTACGGCGGTCAGGGGTACGGCGTCCAGCTGTCGGCCCTGCGTCGCGGCGTGCATGTCGTCGTCGGCACCCCGGGCCGGATCATGGACCACCTCGAGAAGGGCACCCTCGACCTCACCGAGCTGCGCTTCCTGGTGCTCGACGAGGCCGACGAGATGCTCAACATGGGCTTCGCCGAGGACGTCGAGACGATCCTCGCCGACACCCCGAGCGACAAGCAGGTGGCGCTCTTCTCCGCCACCATGCCCAAGCAGATCCGGGCGCTCTCCTCGACCTACCTCAACGACCCCGTCGAGGTGGCCATCGAGCGGAAGACCCGCACCGCGGAGAACATCCGCCAGCGCTACCTGATCGTCAGCTATCCGCAGAAGGTGGACGCGCTGACCCGGATCCTCGAGGTCGAGAACTTCGAGGCGATGATCGTCTTCGTCCGGACCAAGAACGAGACCGAGACCCTCGCGGAGAAGCTGCGCGCCCGCGGCGTCAGCGCCGCCGCCATCAACGGCGACATCGCCCAGCAGAACCGCGAGCGGACCGTCAACCAGCTCAAGTCCGGCAAGCTCGACATCCTGGTCGCCACCGACGTCGCGGCCCGCGGTCTCGACGTCGAGCGGATCAGCCACGTCGTCAACTACGACATCCCCACCGACACCGAGGCCTACGTGCACCGGATCGGCCGCACCGGCCGCGCCGGGCGCAGCGGCGACGCGATCTCGTTCATCACCCCGCGTGAGCGCTACCTCCTCAAGCACATCGAGCGGGCCACCCGCTCCACCCTGGAGCAGATGCAGCTGCCCAGCATCGAGGCGGTCAACGAGACCCGCCTGGCCCGCTTCGACGACCAGATCACCGCCGCGCTCGAGTCGCCGCAGATCACCTTCTTCCGCGACGTGGTCAGCCACTACATCAAGGAGCACGACGTCCCCGAGGTCGACGTCGCCGCCGCCCTGGCGATCGTGATGCAGGGCGACACCCCGCTGCTGCTCGAGCCGCAGCCCGAGCCGGAGCGTCGTCCGCGTCGCGACCGCGACGACCGCGGGCCGCGCGATGACCGCGGACCCCGCGGCGACCGGGATCGTGGCGAGCGTCGGTCGGGTCGCGGAGGACAGCCGCTGACGTCGTACAAGATCCAGGTGGGGAAGCGACACCGGGTCGAGCCCCGCCAGATCGTCGGCGCCATCGCCAACGAGGGGGGACTGGACCGGCGCGACTTCGGCCGGATCACCATCCGCGGCGACTACTCGGTCGTCGAGCTGCCGGCGAAGCTGCCGGACGGCGCGTGGGAGAAGCTCAAGCAGACGCGGATCAGCGGCAAACTGATCGAGCTGTCCAAGGACTACGGCCCCCCGAAGAAGAGCTTCGACCGGGACCGTCAGCACGATCACCGGAAGCGCGACTGAGCCGATGCCGCGGGGGGCTGGTGCGCGTGCCGCTGTCGGTACGGCGGCCCTGGCCTGCCTGTCGCTCCTCGGCTGCGCCCCGGCGCAGGAGGCCGCGTCGCCGGCCGCCCCGACGGCACCGGTGACCTCGGCCGACCCGGACCCGAGCTCACCGGACGCGTCGGACGCGTCGGGCGGGAGCGCCGGCCCGACCGGGCGGGAGCGCACGGGCGCGGCCGCCCAGGTGCCGGATGCGGTGATCCTGGAGGAGCTGCGTCGTACCGCCGAGCGGATCGCGCAGCGGCTGCCCTCGGCCGAGCCCACGCTGCTGCCCACCGACGTCGCCCCGGACTCCAACCGCGGACTCGGCTACCGGCTGATGCTGGACTTCGGGTTCGACCGCACCCAGTGGCCCTACCTGGACGCGCTGTGGCACCGCGAGTCCGGCTGGAACCACCTCGCCGAGAACCCCAGCTCGGGTGCCTACGGCATCCCGCAGTCGCTGCCGGGGACGAAGATGGCCGTGGTCGGTCCCGACTGGCGGAGCAACCCCGAGACCCAGATCCGGTGGGGGCTCGCCTACATCGCGGCCCGGTACGGCAACCCCGAGGGCGCCTGGGCGCACTCGGAGCGGGTGAACTGGTACTGAGACGTCGACGACCCGTCAACGGTGCCGGTCGGTGTCATCTGGTGACACCGATCGGCACCGTCGGGCGTCAGTAGCGCAGGTCGACCCAGACCTGCCGGTGGTCGGAGGTCGGCACCCCGGTGCCCGGCCACTGCGTGGTGTCGTAGTCGCCGGTCAGGTAGTAGAGCGGGTCGTCGTCGGTGGGCCAGAAGATCCCCGACCCGGTGACCTTCGTGCCGCGCGAGGGCAGCACGTAGTCCACGCGCAGGTTGCCCGGCGCGCTGTCGGCGAAGTCGGCGGTGTCCAGCGCGGGGTCGCCCCGGTGCGCGTCGTTGGCGCCGCCCTGGTCGGCGGCCTCCGCGCCTCCGGCCGACCGCGGGGCCGGGTCGGTGATCCGACGGTGGTCGAGCAGCTGGTCGATGGCCGCGTCGACGGAGTCGCCGTCCAGCGGGTCGGCGTTCTGGTCGCCGGCGATGACGAAGCGGCTGCCCGGCCGCAGGCCGCCGTACCGGCCCTCGTCGTCGTAGATGTAGGACGCCGTGCGGCCCCCGGAGACGTAGTCGGCCCAGAACCGGATCTCGTCGTGGTTGCGCAGGCCGTTGCGGTCCTCGGGTCCGTCGAAGGTCGGCGGGGTCGGGTGGGAGACCAGGAAGTGGACGGTCTTGCGGCCGATCCGCAGCGGGACGTCCCAGTGCGACTTGGAGGAGAGGCGCACGTCCGCGAGCTCGTCCTCGGAGTACCAGTCCGCGGGCGCGTCGGTGGCGGGGTCGTCGGGCAGCAGGGCGCCGGGCATGTCGGCCCAGCGGAACGTCTGGAAGGTCCGCACCGCGCCGGTGTCGATCGGATACCTGGAGAGGACCAGCATTCCGTACTGGCCCTCGAACAGGCCGAACCCGTAGGCGTCGTTGCCCCCGCCGATCTGACCGTCGTTGTCGAGGTCGTGGCCGCTGGGCACGCCGGTGTTGGACGGAGCGATGTAGGCGTAGGGGTAGCGGATCGGTCGTGCGCCGTGGTGCCCGACCTCCAGGTAGTTCTCCCGGAAGAGGTCGACCGCGGCCGGGTCGTGGTCGAACTCGTTGACCAGCAGCACGTCGGGCCGCACCCGCTGGATCGTCTCCGCGACGTTCGCCGCCTGGGTGTTGTCCGGGGTGGCGAGGTCGGCGGCGAGCTGCCCGGCGGTGCCGCGATTGAGAGAGGCGTTGAAGGTGGAGAAGCGCACCTCCTGCGGGCCGTGTCCGTGATGCCCGTGATGTCCGGGGTGCCCGTGGTCGTGCTTGCCGTGGTGCTTGCCATCGTGAGTCCCCCCGTGCGCACCCCCGTGCCGGTCGGGCGCGCGGTCCGGGGCGGCGGTGCCCGGTGCGGCCGTGGCGGCCAGGGCCAGGCCGGTGGTGGCGGCCAGCGCCGCCAGCAGGGCGGGGGTACGTCGGGTGCGGTGCATGGGGACCTCCGAGTCGGTGTGCGATCGCGAGCCACGCTAGGGCGCCGGGTGGTCCGCGCACCATGCGGATCGGCTGGATTCTGGGCCAATTCGCGACCAATCCGCATGGGGCGCGCGCACCCCCGCCCGCCGCGAGCCTCAGGCGGTACGGCGCGCCACGTCCGCCATCGCGAGGTCCCGGTCGGCGGCGGACGCCGCGACCTGGCCCGCGGCCGCGGCCTGCAGCACGGACGCCATCGGCATCGGCAGGTCCCGGTGGTGGGCCAGGTCCCCGGCGGCGTACACGCCGGGACGGCTGGTGGCACCCATGATGTCGACCAGGACCCCGCCCAGCTCCCCGGTCTCCAGCCCGAGCTGCTCGGGGAACGGGGCGGCCTGACGCCAGGCCGGGTGCACGAAGAGGCCGTGCAGCTCCACCTCGGCGCCGTCGGCCAGTGCCACCGCCACCCCGTCGTCGGTACGACGCACGCCGGTCACCGCGGCCGTGCGGACGTCGGCGCCGCCGAGCGCGGCCAGGGTCGCCGGGTCGAGCTCCTCGCGCGGGACGCCGTTGCTGAGCATCACCACCTCGGTGGCGAGCCGGCCGATCAGCTCGGCCAGCACGGGTGTGTGCGGACCCACGCCGAGGAAGCCGATCGGGCCGTCCGCCATCTCGTGGCCGTGGCAGTAGGGGCAGTGGGCGACCACGTCGCCGTACAGCTCGGCGAGGCCGGGGACGTCGGGCAGCTCGTCGACGACGCCGGTGGCGAGCACGATCCGGCGGACGGTGACCGGCCCGTCGCCGTCGTACTCGACGACGAACTCGTCGGCGGCGCCGCTGATCCGGGTGACGCCGCGGTCGGCGAAGGTGACGCTGGCGTAGGCCTCGACGTCCTTGCGGGCGGCGGCGCGCAGCTCGGCCGGCGGGGTGCCGTCGTGGCCGAGGAAGTTCTGCATCGCGTGCGCCGGGTCGTTGCGGTAGCGGTCGGTGCCGAAGACGATCGTGCGGCGGCGCATCCGGCCCAACGTGAGGGCGGCCTGCAGTCCGGCGCTGCCGGCGCCGATCACCGCGACGTCGTAGTCGGGAGCGGGGCGGGTGGGGGTGGGGTCAAGGCGTCGGGTCATGGTGCTCTCCTCACGGATCGGTGGACTTGCGCAGGTCACCAGGTTGTGAGTTCATGTCGACATGAAGTCAAGTGCTGGTGAGATCAGGTGGTCGATCGGGGACCTGGCGGCCCGGTTCGACCTGCCGACGCATGTGCTGCGGCACTGGGAGACCAAGGGCCTGCTGCGACCCCGGCGGGACAGCGCGGACCGCCGCTACTACGTGGAGGACGACGCCTACCGGGTGGCGGTGATCCTCTCCAGCAAGGCGGCCGGGATGTCCCTGGACCAGATCGCCGGACTGATCGACGGCAGCACCGCCAACCGGCACGCCCTGCTGGTCGCGCACCTCGACGAGCTGGACCGCCGCCAGGCCGAGATCGAGCGCTCCCGGCACCTGACCCGGCACGCGCTGGAGTGCCGGGCCCACGACGTCTCCACCTGCCCGCACTTCCAGGCGCACGTGGCCGACATCGTGGCCGGCACCGTGGTCGGCCTCCCGCTGCACCGTCACGGCCACGCCGCGACGTCCGCTCCCGCCGCGACGTCCGCTCCCGCCGCGACGTCCGCTCCCGCCGACGCCTGAGACCCAGTCACACCTCACCCCATCGGGTCATCGTGCAGGACGGGATTGTCGCGGGTCGGACCGATCGCCTAGCGTCGTGCCTCCCTGCTTCGGAGGTCCGATGAGCGACTCGATCTTGAGCCTGGTGCCTCCGGTGCTGGCCATCGTGCTGGTGATCAGCACCCGCAAGGTGCTGCTGAGCCTCGGCCTCGGCGTGGTGAGCGCCGCGTTCCTGGTCTCCGACTACAACCCGGTCGACACCGTGGTGCGGATCTGGGAGGCGTTCTCCGGCATCTTCTGGTCCGACGGCGCGCTCAACACCACCTACGTCTTCATCCTGATCTTCACGATCACCCTCGGCGTGATCGCGGCGCTGATCATGATGTCCGGCGGCAGCCAGGCGTTCTCGGACTGGGCGGTCTCCCGGATCCGCAGCCGGCGCGGGGCGCAGCTGCTCGCCTCGGTGCTGGGCGTGGTGATCTTCATCGACGACTACTTCAACGCCCTGGCCGTCGGGCAGGTGGCGCGTCCGGTCACCGACCGGCACCAGGTGGCCCGCGCCAAGCTCGCCTACCTGATCGACTCCACCTCCGCGCCGGTCGCCGTGCTGGCTCCCTTCTCCAGCTGGGGCGCCAGCATCATCGGGATCATGGCGCCGATCGTCGCCGCCTCCACCCTGGAGGTCAGCGACGTCGAGGCATTCATCGGCGCGGCCGGGCTCAACTACTACGCGATCGCCGCCGTGGTCACCGTCTTCATCGTGGTCGGCCTGCAGATCGATGCCGGCCCGATGCGACGCGAGGAGGTCCGCGCCGTCGAGGAGGGCCTCACCTACGACCGGTCCGAGGAGATCCCCGGCGAGCTCTCCGAGGACCTGCCGATCCACCGCCCCGGCGCCAAGCGGGCGCTGGTGGTGCCGTTCCTCGCCCTCGTCGTGGGGGTGGTCTGCGGCATCGTGTGGACCGGCTATCAGGCCGGCGACAGCCTCGCGATCCTCGACGTGATGGCCAACACCGACGTCACCGAGGCGCTGATCTACGGCGCCGTCCTCGGCCTCGCCACCGCCCTCTACTACTACGTGCGCTACACCGCGCAGAACCCGAAGTTCGACACCGCGGTGCTCGGCCGTGGGGTGCTGCAGGGTGCCCAGTCGATGATGCCGGCGGTCTACATCCTGCTGCTCGCCTGGATGCTCGGCGACCTGATCGGCGAGCTCGGCACCGGTGAGTACCTGGGCGGCCTGGTGGAGAGCGCCGACCTGTCCCCGGCCTGGCTGGTGCCGGTGATCTTCGTGGCCGCCTCGGCGATGGCCTTCTCCACCGGCACCTCGTGGGGATCGTTCGGCATCCTGCTGCCGATCGCGGGCGACATCATGAACTCCGTCGGCGAGCCCGACCTGCTGCTGCCGGCGCTCGGCGCGGTGCTCGCGGGCGCGGTCTTCGGCGACCACTGCTCGCCGATCTCGGACACCACGATCCTCTCCTCCACCGGAGCCAGCTGCAACGTGATCACCCACGTGACCACCCAGCTGCCCTATGCCCTGTTCTCCGCCGGCTCCGCCCTGATCGGGTACGTCGTGCTCGCGGCGACCGGCAGCGGATGGGCCGGGTTCGCCGCGACGATCGTGACCCTGGCCGTCGGGGGACTGGTGGGACGGCGGGTGTTCCCGGTGCTGGAGTCGGTGACCGGGCCGCGGCCCGCGACCGCGACCGGCGACCCCGCCTGATCGACTCCCCTCGTCGCACCGACCTGCAGGCCGCCGGGCTGCAGGAAAATGAGCCTGGCACCGGGTCGCCGGCCGTGCTTCAGTGAGCCAGATCACATCGGCTCTCGGGAAGGCTCGTCCATGCCACCGTCGCGTCACCAGGTCCGGCTCCCCGGATCGGCCACCCGCCGTCCTCTGCTCGCCGCGGCGATCGGGCTCGTCCTCGGCCTGGTCGGGCTGGCGGCGCCCGCCGGGGCCGCCGCTCCGTCGTACGTCGCCCTCGGCGACTCCTACTCCTCCGGGGTCGGCACCCGCACCTACATCAGCTCCAGCGGCAGCTGCCAGCGCTCCAGCTACGCCTATCCCGCCAAGGTCGCGGCGCAGCGGGGCTACACCCTCGACTTCCGGGCGTGCTCGGGCGCGACCGTCGGCACGGTCACCAACAGCCAGCTCTCGGCGCTCTCCTCGGGCACCGACTACGTCACCATCTCGGTCGGCGGCAACGACGCCGGCTTCGCCGACGTGCTCACCGAGTGCGCGCTGCCCGGATGGGCCTCCAACTGCGGGCGCGCCGTCGACAACGCCCAGGCCTACATCCGGAACACGCTGCCGGGACGTCTGGCCACCCTCTACGGCTCGATCGACTCGCGGGCGCCCGGCGCCGTGGTGGTCGTGGTCGGCTATCCGCGCGTCTTCATGGGGGAGGACTGCAACGCCGCCACGTTCTTCTCCCCGGCCGAGGAGACCCGGCTCAACGCCACCGCCGACCTGCTCAACAGCACGCTGAGCCGGGCCGCGGCCAACCGCGGGTTCCGGTTCGCCAACCCGACCAGCCGCTTCGTCGGTCACGCCGTCTGCGACGACGTCGAGTGGATCAACGGGTTCTCCAACCCGATCAGCGAGAGCTATCACCCGAACCGTGCCGGACAGGCCTCCGGTTACACGCCGTTGGTGGCGGGGTTGCTCGTCTGATCCCGAGCCTGCTCCCGGCGGGTGACGGAGCTCCGTCGTGGAGCCCCGTCGTGGAGCCCCGTCGTCGGCGGTGTTGATGCGGACCCGGTTGGTAGAACGGGTGGCATGCGGCTGACCTCGGCGGGCCCGACCACCCTCCACCGACGCCGTCGGGGCACTCCCCGGCGGGCCTCCGCCGCGGTGGTCGTCGCGGCCCTGGTCGCGCTCGGTCTGACCGCCTGCACCGACGACGGCGGGGAGTCCGGCGAGTCGCCGGAGTCGTTGGCCGACGACCTCGCCGCGGCGCTGACCGCGGACTCGACCCGCCTCGGGGAGACCGAGGACGGCGGGGACGCCGATGGCGACGGGCAGGGCGAGGCGGGGAGCGGGAGCGGTCGCGGCGCCGGCGCCGGCGCCGATTCCGATGCCGATGCCGACGACCGCCCCGCGCTCGCCGGGCTCGACTTCTCCGGTGCGGCGCCCGACGTCGCGGCCACGGACTTCGCGGCGATCGTCGAGGGCCTCGACGGCACCGCCGCGACCGTCTCCGCGCAGCAGGTGAGCGGCGACGGCGACACCCGGACCGCGACCCTGGCCTGGTCCTGGGCGGTCACCGAGGACGAGAGCTGGGACTACACCTCCGAGGCCACCCTCGAGCAGGACGGCGGCGCCTGGACGGTGGTGTGGGACCGTGCGCTCGTCGAGCCCGGCCTGGGCGCCGACGACGTCCTCGACGTCACCACGACCACCCCCGAGCGCGGCGAGATCACCGGTGCGCGGGGAAGGTGCTGGTCACCGAGCGGCCGGTCCAGCGCTACGGGATCGACAAGACCCAGGTGAAGCCGGCGGTCGCCACGGATTCGGCCCGGGAGCTCGCGCGACTGGTCGGCATCGACGCCGCGTCGTACGTGAAGACGGTGCAGGCGTCCGGGGACAGCGCGTTCGTCGAGGCGATCACCTACCGCCGGGGCGAGGTGCCCGCCGAGGTGGCCTCGGGCGCCGCCGACATCAAGGGGGTGCTCGTCGTCGACGACACGCTGGCTCTCGCGCCGACCAAGGAGTTCGCCGCGCCCATCCTGGGGCGGGTCGGGCCGGTGACCGCCGAGATGGTCGCCGACGACCCCGACACCTACCGCGCCGGCGACATCGCCGGCATCTCCGGCCTGCAGAGCCGGTACGACGACCAGCTGCGCGGCGCCCCCGGCCGGATCATCACCGCGGTCCGTCCCGACGGCAACGAGGACGAGCTCTTCGTGGCGGAGCCGGTCGATGGCGACGACGTGGCGACCACGCTCGACGCGACCCTGCAGAGCACCGGCGAGCGGCTGCTCGCCGACGTCGGACCGGCCAGTGCGCTGGTCGCGCTGCGGCCCAGCGACGGCGCGATCCTCGCTGCCGCCAACGGCCCGGGCACCGACGGGCAGAACTACGCCACCTATGCGCAAACGGCTCCGGGCTCCACCTTCAAGATCGTCTCCACCCTGGCGCTGCTCCGCGCCGGCGTCGCACCCGACGACCCGGTCTCCTGCCCGGCACAGGTGACCGTCGACGGCAAGGCGTTCGAGAACTACGACGACTATCCGTCGGGGTCGCTCGGAGAGATACCGCTGTCCACCGCGGTCGCGCAGTCGTGCAACACCGCCTTCATCGGGGAGCGCGGCCGGCTCGGCGAGGACGATCTGGCGGCAGCGGCGGGCAGCCTCGGCCTCGGGATCGACCACGACCTCGGGTTCCCCGCCTACTTCGGTCAGGTGCCCGCCGCGGCCAGCGAGACCGAGGCGGCCGCCGACCTGATCGGTCAGGGGAAGGTGCTGGCCTCGCCGATGGTGATGGCGGCCGTGATCGGCAGCGTGCAGGCCGGCTCCACCGTCGTGCCCACCCTGCTCCCGGAGCTCGGGGCCGACGACGCGGCGCAGCAGCCGGAGAAGCTGACCACGGCCGAAGCAAGCCAGCTGCGGGCGATGCTGCGCGAGACGGTCACCTCCGGCAGCGGTGCCTCGCTGGCGGACGTGCCGGGGGACCCGGTGATCGCCAAGACCGGCACCGCGGAGTTCGCCAAGGGCGACGAGATCGCCCTGCACGCCTGGATGGTCGCGGCCCAGGGCGACCTGGCCGTCGCGGTCTACGTCGACGAGGGAGAGTCCGGCAGCCGGACCGCCGGGCCGATCCTGGAGGCCTTCCTGCGGTCGGCTGGCTGAGCGTGGACCCGGGCTCAGCCCGTCGGCGTCGGAGACCGCGCCAGAAGACGTACCAGGACAACCTGCCACAAAAAGGAGGAAGCCCCTCGTCGCATGGGGTCAACGAGGGGCTGTGCCGTCTTTCGGTGCTCCCTCCGATCAACGACAGGAGAACAATACCGATAAGTACGGATTTTGGTAGCCCCGGGTTGAGGGAAATTTCAGACGGTCTGCATGGGGCGATCCGCACAGGCGGAGCGGGCGGGTCGCCACGGGTCCGGGCGACCCCTGCCCAGGGTTGTCGAGGAGTGCCAGAGTGAGGCCATGAGCGAATTCGACCTGGTGTCCGCCGACCGCCGTCGCCTCCTCGTGGGTGGGACCTGGCGCGAGGCGAGCGGTGGCGGACGGTTCGACGTGATCGACCCGGCCGACGGCTCGGTGCTGACCGACGTCGCGGACGGCACCCTGGACGACGCCCGCTCCGCGCTCGACGCGGCCGTCGCGGCGCAGGCCGACTGGGCCGCCACCGCGCCGCGCGAGCGCGGGGAGATCCTGCGCCGGGCGTTCGACCTGATCACCGAGCGCTCCGACGACTTCGCCCGCCTGATGAGCCTGGAGATGGGCAAGCCGGTCGCCGAGGCGGCCGGCGAGGTCACCTACGGTTCCGAGTTCTTCCGCTGGTTCGCCGAGGAGGCGGTGCGCATCCACGGCCGCTGGATGAACGCGCCTGCGGGGAACAGCCGGCTGCTGACCGTGCGCAAGCCGGTCGGCCCCTGCCTGTTCATCACTCCGTGGAACTTCCCGCTCGCGATGGGCACCCGCAAGATCGGCCCGGCGATCGCGGCGGGCTGCACGATGGTGGTGAAGCCCGCCGGGCAGACCCCGCTGACCATGCTCGCCCTGGCCGACCTGCTCGGTGAGGCGGGCCTGCCCGACGGTGTCCTCAACGTCGTCACCACCTCCGACTCCGGCGGGATGAGCGAGACCCTCCAGGCCGACCCGCGGCTGCGCAAGGTCAGCTTCACCGGCTCCACCGGGATCGGCAGGGTGATCGTGCGCCAGTCCGCCGACCAGCTGCAGCGGGTCAGCATGGAGCTGGGTGGCAACGCCCCGTTCCTGGTCTTCGCCGACGCCGACCTCGACGCCGCCGTCGACGGCGCGATGATCGCGAAGATGCGCAACATGGGCGAGGCCTGCACCTCGGCCAACCGGTTCCTGGTGGAGGCCTCGGTCGCCGAGGAGTTCGGCGCCAAGCTGGCCGAGCGGATGGCGGCGCTGACCGTCGGTCGGGGTCAGGACGAGGGGGTCGACGTGGGGCCGCTGATCGACGAGAAGGCGGTCACCTCGGTCACCGAGCTCGTCGACGACGCCCTGCAGCGCGGCGCCCGCGCCCTGACCGGCGCATCCGCGATCGAGGGTGAGGGCTTCTACTACCCGCCGACCGTGCTGGTCGACGTGCCGGCCGACGCCGAGGTGGTGCGCAACGAGATCTTCGGCCCGGTCGCCCCGATCACCACCTTCGAGACCGAGGAGGAGGCGATCGCCGCGGCCAACGACACCGAGTACGGTCTCGCCTCCTACGCCTACACCCGCGACCTGGCCCGGACCATCCGGCTGGCCGAGCGGTTGGAGTTCGGGATGCTCGGTCTCAACAGTGGGCTGGTCTCCAACCCCGCCGCCCCGTTCGGCGGGATGAAGGCCTCCGGCTTCGGCCGCGAAGGTGGGTTCGAGGGGATCGAGGAGTACCTGGAGACGACGTACGTCGCACTGCCGGCGGGCTGAGCCCGGATCCACCGATCTCGGCTACGCCGAGCATCGGTGACACCAGACTGAGCCCGCCCCTTCCGAGCGGCTGCTGCGAACGGCGTCAGGCGGAGGCGGCCCCCTCGCCGCCTCCGATGGCGGTCTTCTCGACGGACTTGTGCAGCAGCTGCTGCAGGTCCAGGCCGGTCGAGGTCTTCAGCATCTGCAGGGTCTGGGTGACGTTGTCGTTGACCTGCTTGGGCAGGGCACCGGCGCCGTCGGTGGACAGCACGGTGAGCTGGTCGATGGCGCTGATCGGGGCGGCCACCTCCTTGGCGATCTGGGGGAGCACCTCGATCAGCATCTGCAGCACGGCGGCGTCGTTGTAGTTCGCGAATGCCTCGGCGCGCTTGTCCATCGCCTCCGCCTCGGCGTGGCCGACGGCGAGGGTGGCGGCGGCCTGCGCCTCACCCTCGGCCCGGACCGCCTCGGCCTCGGCCACCCGGCGTGCCTTCTCGGCCTCACCGCGCCGCTGCCCCTCGATCGCCTCGGCCTCGGCCAGCGCCGACCGGCGGGCCTTCTCCGCCTCACCGGTCAGCCGGGCCTCCTCCGCATTCGCCTGCGCTGCGGCGATCGAGGAGGCCTTGCGCGCGTCCGCCGCCGCGATCTCGGCGGTACGACGCGCCTCCGCCTCCTGCTCGACCCGGTAGCGCTCGGCGTCGGCGGGCTTGCGGACCTGGGTCTCCAGGTCCCGCTCGGTCAGCGCGGCGCGCTTCACTGCCACCCTCTCCTGCTCCTCCAGGATCGCCTGGTCCCGCTCGGCCTGGGCCAGCGGACCCGCGGCCGAGGCCTGCGCGGTCGCCGCGTCGGTCTCGGACTTGATCTCGGCCTGGCGCAGCGCGAGTGCCCGCTGAGCGACCGCGATCTCCTCCTCGGCCGCGATCCTGGCCTGCTCGGCGGCCCGCCGGGACTCGGCCTCGGCGATCGAGGCGGCCTGCTGGATCCGGGCCGCCTCGGGTCGGCCCAGGTCGGCGAGGTAGGTGCCGTCGTCGGTGACGTCCTGGATCTGGAAGGTGTCGAGCAGCAGCCCCTGGCCGGTCAGCGAGGTCTCGGACTCGTCGGCGACCCGCTGGGCGAACGCCGCCCGGTCGCGGATGATCTGCTCCACGGTCAGGCCGCCCACGATGGAGCGGAGGGCGCCGGCGAGCACCTCCTGGGTGAACGGCTCGATCTCGTCCTGCTGGGAGAGGAAGCGCTGGCCGGCGAGGCGGATCTGGTCGGCGTTGCCGCCGACCTTGACGATCGCCACGCCGTCGAGGTTGAGCTTGATGCCCTGGCCCGAGACGGCGCCCCGGATCTGCACCGAGATCCGCCGGCTGGAGAGGTCCATCGTGGCCAGCTTCTGCACGAACGGGATCACGAAGACGCCGCCGCCGAGGACGACCTTCTGGCCGGACAGGTCGGTGGTCAGCTCACCGGTCTCGGGATTGACCACCGCCTTGCCCTTGCGCCCGGTGACGATGAAGGCGTGGTTCGGCCCGGCCACCTTGTAGCGGCTGGTCACCAGGAGCACCAGCAGGATGAGCAGGACGACGATCCCGAGGATCGGGATCAGGACTTCGGACGACATCGGTCTCCTTCTTCGGTGGCGGGGTGGTGCGGGGAGTCAGGCGTCGGGGGTCCAGACCGCGTTGACCTGGACCGCGGTGGGGGACAGCACGCCGGTGACGTTGACCTGACGCCCGGCCTCGATCGGCATCCCGGACGCCGAGGCGTTGTAGGTCAGCGTGTGGCCGCCGATCCGGACGCGGATCACGCCGTACCCCTGCTCCGGGATCGGGGTGACCACGTCGGCGAGCTGGCCGACGGTGTCGGCGATGGTGACGGTGCCGTCGCTGGGACCGTCCTTGAGCAGGCGGGTCAGCCACCAGGCGAACCAGCCGACCACCAGCCCGCTGACCGCGCCGACGCCGATCGCGGCCGGCCACGGTGCGCCGGTGGCGTCGACCGCAGCGGCGCCGAACCCGAACGCGGAGACGAAGCCGCCGATCACCGCGGTGGAGATCCAGTCGGCCTCGAGGGCGTCGAAGAGACCTTCGAGGGCTCCGTCGAGGAGGTCGCCGATCACCAGGGAGAGGAGGACCAGCACCAGGCCGGCGAGGCCGAGAGCGAGGAAGGGGGTCACGGGCTGCTTTCACGGGCGGGCTCCGGAGCCACTGCTCGGCGCCGGGACGACGGGTGGACCCTGTCCAGGACGGGTACGACGAAACCCGCGCGGCCCGTCCGTCTCGGGAGCTGGGACGGACGGCGCGGTTGACTTCAAGTGAACTTGAGATTGTCTGCTGGGCGCATGCCGCGACGCCCCCACCCCCACGTCCACCGTCACCGCCACGAACCATCCCGTCGTCCGTGCCCTCCGGGGTGGAACGCGGGTGCCGTCGTCGGCGGCGGACGGCAGACTGGGCGGTCGAGGACCCCATGACCGACCAGCTGATCACCGACCCCAGCCACCCCGAGCTGCCCGAACGGCCGATGCCGCCGGCGCGGCGACTGCCGCGCGCGCTGCGACCGTTCCGGCACGTCGGCTACCGACAACTCGGCATCGCGATGACGCTGACCACCTTCGCGGCCGGGGTGTGGGCGGTGGCGCTGGTCTGGGAGGTGATCCGGATCGGCGGCGGCGCCAGCCAGCTCTCCCTGGTCTCCACCGCGAGCGCGGTGGGCGTGCTGCTGCCGGCACTGCTCGGGGGCGTGGTCGCCGACCGGGTCCCGCAGAAGCTGATCCTGATCGCCGTGGCCAGCGTCGAGGTGGTCGGCATGTCCACCGCCGCGGTGCTCTCCTGGACCGACCGGGCCGAGCTGTGGCACCTCGGCGTGGTCGCCTTCGGCATCGGCGCCGCGATGGCGTTCTACTACCCGGCCTACTCCGCCTGGCTGCCCGCCCTGGTCCCCGAGGAGGACCTGATGGCGGTCAACGGGTTCGAGGGGATGGTGCGACCCACGGTCGGGCAGGCCGCCGGGCCGGCACTGGCCGGCGCCGTGGTCGGCTACGCGTCCTCCTCGGCGGCGCTCGCCGTCGCCGCGGTGGTCACCGGCCTGGGGCTCCTGGTGCTCACCCTGGTCCCGCTGACCGCGGTACGCCGCGAGGCGAACCCCGACGAGACCCGACCGCGCGGGGTGCGTGCCGCCCTGGGCACCGCGGTGGGCGACGTCCGGGAGGGCTTCGGCTACATGGTGCGCACGCCCTGGCTGCTGGCCACGCTGCTCTTCGCCTCGCTGTTCATCCTGGTGCTGATGGGGCCGCTGGAGGTGCTGGTCCCGTTCCTGATCAAGGACGGGCTGGGCGGCGACGCCGGTGACCACGCGCTGGTGCTGGCGGCGTTCGGGATCGGTGGCGCGATCGGGTCGTTCGTGATGGCCTCGCTGCCGATGCCGCGGCGCTACCTGACCTGGATGAACCTGCTGTGGGGTGTCGGCTGCCTGCCGTTCCTGGTGATCGGGCACGCCACCGCGGTGTGGCAGATGGCGGTCGCGGCGCTGGTCACCGGAGCGCTCTTCTCCGCCCCGATGGTGATCTGGGGGACCCTGCTGCAGCGGCGGGTGCCGCCGCACCTGCTGGGCCGGGTCGCCTCGCTCGACTTCTTCGTCTCGATCAGCCTGATGCCGGTCTCGATGGCACTGGCCGGGCCGGTGGCGGACCTGATCGGTCTGACCACCACGTTCACCGTGGCGGCCCTGGTGCCGGTGGTGATCGCGGTGATCGCGATCTGGGCGGCGAGGATGCCGGCCGACGAGATCGCCCACCCGCTGCGGGACGACCCCGGACGGGTGGCCGGGGACGGCTGAGCCTGGTCCTCCAGGCGTCGGGCTCGGGCTGGAGGGCGGGCCTCGGGGCGGGTCAGGTCGGGCGGTCAGGTCGGGCGGCCCAGGAGGCCGACCAGGCGTCGTACCGGGTCGGCGGTGGCGGAGCCGGGCCGCGGCGGGGCGAACAGGCGGGGCTGGCCCACGGAGTCGGCCTGCAGGTCGTTGACCACCAGCCAGCGCGCCCACGGCTCGAGGTCGGTCGCCAGCGCCGGCGGCATGGGTACGTCGGCGGCGGTGCTGGTCGCGACATCCCACCCGTGCACGGCGATCTCGACCGCCGCGAGCGCCGCGACATCGGACTGCGGAAGGGCGTGCGTGCCGAAGCTGACCGTCCGCGCGCCGGTGCTCAGCGGCGAGCACACCAGGGTCCAGGCGCCGAGCAGCCGGTGCGCCTTCACCCGTAGCGCGGCGAGGACGTCGGCCTCACCGCTCGGGACCCCCGGGCGGCTGTCGACGCTGCCGGCGGCGCCCTCGGTGAACGCGTCGAGGCAGTCCTCCATGTGGGCCAGCAGGTCCCGCAGCAGCCACGCCCGGCACGGGGTCGGTCGGTCGAGATGGGCCGGGGCGACGGTGGCGAGGGCGCCACAGGTGTAGGCCAGGGCGCGCTCGAGGAGCTCGACAGCGCTCCCCGTGTCCACCGCCGGGCCGAGGGCCGGCGGTGGCGTGGTCATCCCTGGTCGCTCCCGGAGGCGGCTGTGCCGGCGAAGAACGCCGAGGGGTTGAAGTCGGGCTCGAAGTCCGCCGGCAGCGTGGCCGGCAGGCCGAACCGGCGGAAGATGTGGTCGCCGAAGAAGGCGGTGACGTGGGCGACCTTCGGCGCGGCCGGGTCGCCGACCATCCGGAGCACCTGGAACTGGAACGGCGTGAAGTGTCCCTCGGGCTGCCGCATGTAGAGGCCGAACGCGGGCTGGCCGTTGGCCCAGGCCGGCACCATCGGCATGTCGTTGCTGCCGCCGGGGCACTTGGTGCCGATCAGGTCGCCGATGGTGGAGGCGCCGTTGTACCAGTTGAGGAACGGCGGCATGTCCCAGGTGGCGTCGTAGGTCAGCAGGCCGACGATGGTGTCGATGTCCTTGGCCCAGAACGCTCGCAGGTAGGCGTCGAGCATCTGCTGCTGGGCCGGCTCCAGGTCGGCCTGCACGCTGTCGGGGGTCAGCTGCCGTTCGCTCATCGTGGCGTGGGCGCGCTGCAGCGCGGAGTTCACCGCGGCCGTGCTGGTGTCCAGCGCGGCCGCCGTCTCCGCGGCGCTCCAGCGCAGTACGTCGCGCAGGATCAGCACCGCCCGCTGCCGCGCCGGCAGGTGCTGCAGGGCGGCGACGAAGGCCAGCCGGATCGTGTCCCGCTCGGCGACCTCGACGGCCGCGTCCGGGACCGGCTCCAGCCACGGCACCTCGTGGTCGGTCTCCAGCTCCTCGCTGACCACGGAGTCCGCCGTACCGAGTCCGGCGGGGAGGGGACGGCGTGGCCGGCCCTCGAGGTTGGTCAGGCACACGTTGGTGGCGATCCGGTAGAGCCAGGTGCGCACCGAGGAGCGTCCCTCGAACTTGCTGGACGCCTTCCAGGCGCGCAGGAACGTCTCCTGGACCAGGTCCTCCGCCTCGTGCACGGACCCGCTCATCCGGTAGCAGTGCGCCATCAGCTCGCGCTGGTAGCGGCCGGTCAAGGTGTCGAAGTCGGCCAGCTCGGCGGGCACGCCCGACGTGTCCGTGGTCGCTACGTCCTGCTCGGTCACCATCGTTCCCATCGCCGGCTCCCTTGGCCCTCGGTCAGTCTGCCTGAAGGGGACGACCGGGGGCGAGGGAGAAACTCATCGGTGGCGGGTGCGGGTTTCACCGGTCAGCCGGGGAAACCCGCACGACACGCCGTGCGCCATCGGCGTGTCGTGCGGGTTTCGGCCGACAGGTCCGCGGGTTTCCCCGGTCAGCCGGTGAAACCCGCAGCCCCGAGCCCGAGGCCCAGCACCCGCTCGGCAGCCCCCACCGCCCGCTCCCGCTCGGCGGGCACCAGACCCACCCGGGTCCGTCGGTCGAGCAGGTCCCCCACGTCGTGGGCGCCTTCGTGGGTGACGCCGAAGACCAGCTCCGCGGTGGTCACCGGCAGTCCCTCGGCGATCGGGGCGAGCAGGTCCGCCTCCGTCCAGCCGGTGGCGCCTCCCGCCGCATCGAGCACGTACGGCGCGTCCGCCCCGAAGCGTCGCACCAGCCGAACCTCCCCGGCCGACCCGACCGACCCGGCCGACCCAGCCGACCCGGCCGACCCGGCCGCCTCGACCAGCCGAGCCAGCCGGTCGCGTGGCGCCGCCCCGGCCAGGGGAAGCGTGGCCGTGCGGCACGGGTCGGCGGGGAGGTCGGTGGCGGCGAGGACCGCGTCGACGGCGTCCTCGGCCATCCGTCGGTAGGTGGTGAGCTTGCCTCCGACCACCGTGATCGTGCTGTGCGGACCGGGCACGACCGCGTGCCGGCGGGACAGGTCGGCGGTGGAGCCGTCCTCGCCGGTGTCGAGCAGCGGCCGCAGCCCGGCGAACGCGCCGATCACGTCGGAGCGTCGCAGCGACCGGGAGAACGATGCGGAGACCACGTCGAGCAGGAAGCCGATCTCCACCTCGGTCGGGTGCGGTACGTCGGGCACCGGCCCGCTGACCGGCTCGTCGGTGAGTCCGACGAAGCGACGACCGTCGGGCTGCGGCAGCACCATCACGAACCGATTGGTCTCGCCGGGGATCGGCGCGAACACCGCGACCTCGAGTCCAGGCAACGTCTCCGGGCCGAGCACCAGGTGCGTGCCGCGGGAGGGCCGCAGCCGGATCGTCGGGTCGACGTCGCCGGCCCACACGCCCGACGCGTTGACCACCGCGCGGGCCCGCACCTGCCGGGTGCCGCCGGCGGCGGTCTCGTCCCGCAGCGTCACCAGCGCACCCCCGGCGCGTCCCCCTCGAGGTCGGCGTTCATCGAGACCACCCGCGCGCGGGTGCGGACCTGCGCTCCGTGCTGCGTCGCGGTCCGGGCGATCGTGACGACCAGGCGGGCGTCGTCCTCGAGCTGGCCGTCCCAGCCGAGCAGAGCGCCGCGCAGACCGTCGGTGCGCAGGCCGGGCGCCAGCCGGTTCACCTCGGTCGCGGTCAGCCGCCGCGGGGCGGGGAGGGTGGTGGAGCTGGTGCGGGCGGAGCGGCGCAGCAGGTCGCCGGCCCACAGCCCGGCGTGCGCGAGGGTGCCCTGGGTGCGGGTGACCGATGCGGCGAGCGGGATCACGCTGGGCAGGGCGTGGGTCAGGTGCGGAGCGGTGACCTCCATCAGGATGCCCCGCTCGACGGCGCTCTCGTGGGCGACACCGAGCTGTCCGTTCGCCAGGTAGCGCAGCCCGCCGTGCACCAGCTTGGACGACCAACGCGACGTGCCGAAGGCGAGGTCGTGGGCGTCGACGGCGAGCACCGACAGGCCGCGTGAGGCGGCGTCGAGGGCCACCCCGGCGCCGGTCACCCCCACCCCCACCACCAGTACGTCGACGCGATCGGGCAGGTCGGCCAGACCGGGGGCGATCCGGGGGAGCGTCATGGCGCCAGGCTCCGCACCACGACCGCGTGCAGCTCGGCGAGCAGCGCGGTCAGGTCGAGGTCGTCGTCGGTCATCGTCTGAGCGGAGAGCACGAACCCGTGGGCGGAGAGCACCAGTCCGCGGGCGATCGCGGTGGCGTCGCCCGCGCGGAGGGTGCCGGCGCGCTGACCGGCGGCGATCACGGCGCCCAGCGCGTCGAGCACCGCCTCCTGCGAGCGGCCGCGGCGGCTCAGCAGGTAGGGCAGGATCAGCTCGGGGTCGAGCTCGACGATCCGGGTGAAGAGCTCGTTGTCCCGCAGTGCCTCGACGGTGCTGGTGACGGCCGCGGCGACGGTCTGCGGCGACGGCGGCGAGGTGGTGGCAGGGTCGGCGGCGGACAGTGGGCCGGCGCCGGCGGTGACCAGCTCGGTCCACTCCCGGGTCATCAGGTCGCCCAGCAGCGTCTGCATGTCGGGCCAGGCCCGATAGATCGTCATCCGGGAGACGCCCGAGCGGCGGGCCACCTCGGTCAGCGTGGTGCGCCGCCAGCCGACGTCGAGGATGCACGCCCGCGCCGCGTCGAGGTAGCCGTCCCGGGGCGAGGGGGCCGCGGTGTCCGATCCGGGCTGCTCGCCGCCGGTGGCTTGGTTGTGACGAAGTGACGGCATATGTCACAGTGTAACGCATGACCGCCGCGTCTCCCGTGCCTCCCGTCCCCGCCTCCGTCACGCCCGGCGACCTGCAGCCCGAGATGCCGCCCACCCGCTGGGGCGACCCCGCCGCGGCCGGCCCGCTGCCCGCGGCGACCCGGGGCCTGGTCGACCTGGTCTTCGGCCACCACGACACCCCGGCCCGCGACCGGGTCGACCTCCCCGCACCGGACCTGGCGCCCTATCACCTCGTCGCGTTGCGCGGCCTGGTCGGCGAGGACCACGTGCTCCTCGACGACGACCTCCGGCGGCGTCGTACCCGTGGCAAGTCGACGCCCGACCTGCTCCGGCAGCGCGAGGGGGACCTCGCCGACGCTCCCGACGTGGTGCTGCGACCCGCGGATCACGACCAGGTCGTCGCGGTGCTCGGCTACTGCGCGGAGCACCGGATCGCGGTGGTCCCCTTCGGCGGCGGGACCTGTGTCACCGGCGGCCTGGTCGCCGAGCGCGGCGACCTGGCCGGCGTGGTCTCCCTCGACCTGGGTCGGCTGCGGCGCCTGCTCGCCCTCGACCCGGTCTCCGCCACAGCCACCCTGGAGCCCGGCCTCCGGGGGCCAGAGGCCGAGGCGCTGCTCGCCGAGCGCGGGATGATGCTCGGGCACTACCCGCAGTCGTTCCAGTTCGCCTCGATCGGCGGCTTCGCGGCGACCCGGTCCTCGGGGCAGTCCAGCGCCGGCTACGGCCGGTTCGACGCGATGGTGGTCGGCCTCCGGGTGGCCACGCCCGCCGGCGAGGTCCGGCTCGGCACCGCTCCGGCCAACGCCGCCGGGCCCGACCTGCGCCAGCTCTTCCTCGGCTCGGAGGGGACGCTCGGCGTGATCACCGAGGTCACCGTGCGGGTCCGGCCCCTCCCGGAGGTCAAGGTCTACGAAGGGTGGCGGTGGCCCGACTTCGCCACCGGCTCCGAGGCGATGCGACAGCTCGCCCAGTCCGACCTGCTGCCGACGGTGCTGCGGCTCTCCGACGAGGCCGAGACCGCGATCAACCTCGCCGACCCCGAGTCCGTCGGCGGCGAGGAGGCCGGCAGCACCGGGTGCCTGATGATCGTCGGCTACGAGGGCACCGCCGCCGCGGTCGCCGCCAAGCAGCGCGCGGTCACCGACGTGCTCGCCGCCGCCGGCGGTGCGCAGCTCGGGACAGAGCCCGGTGAGTCGTGGGCGCACGGCCGGTTCGACGCGCCGTACCTGCGCGACGGGCTGCTCGACGCCGGAGTGCTGGTCGAGACCCTGGAGACCGCCACCTTCTGGTCCAACCGCGACCGGCTCTACACCGCCGTGAAGGAGGCGCTGACCGCCGAGCTCGGCGAGGGCACCCTCGTCCTCTGCCACGTCTCGCACGTCTACCCGACCGGCTGCTCGCTCTACTTCACCGTCGCCACACCCGGCGGCACAGCCAGTCACAACACCGGCGACACCGACACCGGCGCCCACAACACCGGCGCCCACAACACCGGCACTCACAACGCCCCACTCGAGCGGTGGCTGCCCGCCAAGGCGGCCGCGTGCGCGGCGATCGTGGCCACCGGCGCCTCTATCACCCACCACCACGCGATCGGCACCGACCACAAGCCCTACCTGGTCGACGAGATCGGGGAGGTCGGGGTCACCGCGCTGCGCGCGCTGAAGCAGGCGCTCGACCCCGCCGGCATCCTGAACCCGGGCGTGCTGATCCCGTGACCGCGCCCGCGAGGTCGTTCTGCTTCCTGGTCAACCCGGTCGCCGGCGGCGGCGCGGGACCTCGCGTCGTCGTACCGCTGGCGCGGGCGCTGCGCGAGGCGGGCAGCGACGTCGAGGTGCGCTACACCTCCACCGCCGACGAGGTCCCCGAGCTCGTCGCTGCCGCGGTCGCGCGGGGCGCGGTGGTGGTCTCGGTCGGCGGCGACGGGATGCTGTCCTCGGTGGCCGGCCCGGTCGCCGACGCCGGTGGGGTGCTCGGCGTGGTGCCGGCGGGTCGCGGCAACGACTTCGCCCGCGAGCTGGGCACGCCCATGGAGTCCGCGGCGCTGGTGGAGCTGCTGCGCGTCGGCCGGCCGCGCGCCGTCGACCTGCTCGAGGTCACCGACGCCACCGGCACCAGGGCCGTGGCGGGATCGGTCTACACCGGGGTCGATGCCCGCGCCGCCGCGATCGTGGACCGGTCCCGGTGGCTGCCCACCCGGTTGCAGTACCCGGTCGCCGCGGTCGCCGCGCTCGCCACCTACCGCCCGGTCGACATCCGCGTCGAGCTCGACGGGGTCGTCAGCGAGCACCGCGCCGCCACCGTGGTGGTGGCCAACTCCGGCTACTACGGCAAGGGGATGCGGATCGCCCCGCTCGCCGCCGTCGACGACGGCGAGCTCGACGTCGTGGTCATCGAGGCCGCCGGCCGCGCGGCGCTGGTCCGCGCCCTGCCCCAGGTGTACGACGGCCGCCACGTGGACCTCGACGAGGTGCACGTGCTGCGGGGCAGCCGGGTGCGGCTCTCCGGCACGCTGTCCGGCGGCGCCTCCGCTCCGGTCGGCGCCGACGGCGAGCCGCTCGCCGACCTGGCCCGGGCCGGTGTGCCGCCGCTGGAGGTGGCGATCAGGCCCGGTGCGCTGCGGGTGCTCGGCTGAGGTCGGCGGCGGGTCCAGGCCCAGCCTGGATCCACCGATTCCCCGCTACTGCGCGACCCCATCCGGGCGCCCCGGACGGCGTTGTCGCACCTCGACGGGCCTCCGGCCCGCCTTCGGCGCTCCGCCTTGCCGGGGCACCCGTCTGGAGCCGCTCGCTACGCGGCGAATCGGTGGCTCCACCCTCAGGCGAACGACCACACCAGCAGGTCGGTCGGCACCGCCGCGGTCACCTCGTGCTCGGCCTCGTCGACCAGCGCGAAGGCATCGCCGGCCTGCAGCGGCTCGGCCAGCGAGGAGCGCAGCAGCGCACCGGTCGCCACGAACGCGTGGACCCGCGGCCCGGCCGGCAGGGTGAGGGTCTCGCCGGCGTCGAGCCGCGCGATGTCGTAGGCGGCTCCGGCGACGGTCAGCGGCAGGCCGTCCCCGCCGGGCCGCTCACCCGCGCGGTCGGCGGCGCCGGCGAGCCTGACCAGCCCGGCACCGGCGGCCAGCTGCGGGGTGTGGTGCGCGTAGGCGGGGGAGGTGGCGTCGTCGGCGGTGAGCCAGGTCTGCACGAACCGGGCCGCCCCGTCGCCGGCGAGCTCGCTGTGCCGCACCCCGCTGCCGGCGTGCAGCACCCCGCAGGCGCCGGCGCCGAGCACGACCTCGTTGCCCAGACCGTCGACGTGGCGCACCTCGCCGGAGACCACCCAGGTCACGATGTCCAGGGCCGAGTGCGGGTGCTCCGCGAAGCCGCGACCCGCCCCGAGCAGGTGGTCGTCGTGGCAGACCAGCGGCCCGAACGCGAGCCGGTCCGGGTCGTAGTGGGAGCCGAACGAGAACGCGTGGCGGGTCAGCCGTCCCGGCTCCCGCTCGGTGAACCGTCTGTCGCCGCGCCTGATCTCCGCACTCACGGCTCCGATTGTGCCCGCCGGACCGGAGTGTTGATCGGGCAACCCCGCCCCGTGGCGCCGCCCGCGTGGGAAGGTGTCCCGGTGACCCCATCCCCATTGGCCGCGCGACTGCCGGCCGGGTTCCGCTTCGGCACCAGCACTGCGGCGTACCAGATCGAGGGGGCGGTCACCGACGACGGCCGGGGCCCGAGCATCTGGGACACCTTCTGCGCCCGGGAGGGCGTCATCGCCGACGGATCGAGCGGTGCCGTCGCCTGCGACCACTACCACCGGGTGGGGGAGGACGTGGAGCTGATGCGCCGGCTGGGGACCGGTGGCTACCGCTTCTCGATCTCCTGGCCCCGGATCCAGCCGACCGGCAGCGGCCCTGTCAACGCCGCCGGGCTGGACTTCTACGACCGACTGGTCGACCGGCTGCTCGCGGCCGGGCAGCAGCCGATGGCCACGCTGTACCACTGGGACCTGCCGCAGGCCCTCGAGGACCAGGGCGGCTGGATCAACCGCGACACCGTGGACCGGTTCGCCGAGTACGCCGGCATCGTCGGCGACCGGCTGGCCGACCGCGTCGAGCACTGGATCCCGATCAACGAGCCGAACGTGACCAGCATGCTCGGCTACGGGATCGGACAGTTCGCTCCCGGACGCACGCTGCTCTTCGACAGCGTGGTGGTCTCCCACCACCAGCTGCTGGCGCACGGCCGCGCCGCGATCGAGCTGCGCCGGGCCGGTGCCACCAGCGTGGGCTGCGCCAACAATCACGCACCGATCTGGCCCGCCTCCGACGACCCGGCCGACGTCGGGGCGTCCAAGCTGTTCGACGCGCTGTGGAACGGGCTCTACGCCGAGCCGATGCTGCTGGGTCGCTATCCGGCGGACCTCGAACCGCTGCTCGAGGAGGTGGTCCAGGACGGCGACCTGGCCACCATCCGGCAACCGCTCGACTTCTACGGCGTCAACTACTACAACCCGATGCGGATCGGGGCGGCACCGGAGTCCGACGGCGACGACGGCGTACCGTTCCGGTTCTTCGACGTGCTCGGCTACCCGACCACCGACTTCGGCTGGCCGGTGGTGCCCGACGCGCTGCGGGAGTGGCTGATCATGTTCCGCGCCCGCTACCGGGCGGCGCTGCCGCCGTTCTGGATCACCGAGTCCGGTTGCGCCTACAACGTGGGCCCGGACGCCGACGGGGTCGTCGACGACCAGGACCGCATCGACTACCTCGACGCCCACCTCACCGCGGTGGCAGAGGCGATCGAGCGCGGGGTCGACGTACGCGGGTACTACACGTGGTCGCTGATGGACAACTTCGAATGGGCAGACGGCTACCAGCAGCGGTTCGGGCTGGTGCACGTCGACTTCGACACCCTGGAGCGGACGCCGAAGCGCTCGTTCGACTGGTACGCGCGGCTGATCGCAGAGCACGCCGCCCTGCACGGCTGACGGTCCGCGGTGGCCGGGGTGCTCGCGCGCCCCATGCCGAATGGCTGGGATCCGGGCGAATTCCCGACCAATCCGAATGGGGCGCGCCGACCACGGCGACCACGGCGACCACCGGCATCGGCTCGGCTCAGGAGGTGAGCCCGGTCGCCATCCGCCGCACGACCTCGGTCAGCCGCTCCGGTGAGGTGGCGATGTTGAGCCGCACGTGTCCGGTCAGCCCGGGGTGGTAGTCGTGCCCGGGGGCCAGCCGGGCACGCCCCCGCTCCAGGATCCGCGCGGCGGGGTCGTCGACGCCGTACGCGCGCAGGTCCAGCCAGGCCAGGTACGTCGCCTCCAGCGGCCGCATCCGCGCCCGTGGCAGGTGGGTGGCGAGCAGCTCGGCGAGCAGGCTGCGCTGCGCGTCCAGGCGCTCGATCAGCGCGGCCAGCCACGGGTCGCCCTCGGTGTAGGCGGCCACCGCCGCGACCACGCCCAGCGGGGACCAGGAGTCGTTGCGGGCCGCCGGCACCGCCCGCAACGTGTCGCGGGTCGCCGGGTCGCCGGCGACGAGCTGGGCGCATCGCAGCCCGGCGGTGTTGAACGCCTTCGAGGCCGCCACCACGGCCACCGCATGCCCGGCCGTCCCCGGCAGGGAGAGGTACGGCGTGTGCCGCGGCCCGCCCGGCAGCACCAGAGGCGCGTGGATCTCGTCGGCCACCACCCGCGCACCGCGTCGGAGGACGACGTCGCGCAGGCCCTCGAGTTCGGCCCGGGTGAACGCTCGGCCCCACGGGTTGTGCGGGTTGGTCAGCAGCACCGTGCGGGCGCCGCCACCGGCGGGGTCGAGCAGGTCGTCGAGTCGGTCCAGGTCGAGCTCGGCGCGGGTCGCGTCCGGGTCCACCTCGAGGTCCAGCCGCTTGCGGCCGGTCACCTCGGCGATGCTGATCAGCGGCGGATACCCCGGCAGCGTCATCACCACCGGCGCCTCCTCGCTGAGCGCGTCCAGCGCCAGCCGGACCCCGGCGGTGACGTCGACGACGGGGATCACGCCGGTCGGGTCGACGCTGTGCCCGAAGTGGCGTGCGGCGAACCCGGCGTAGGCGTCGCCGAGCGGCCCGCCGAGGGCGAAGTCGGGGTATCCGGTCATCCCGGCGGCGACGGCCTCGGCGACGGCCTCGGTCACCACCGGCGCCGGTGCGTAGTCCATCTCGGCCACCCAGGCCGGCAGCACATCGTCGGGCACCTGGCCCCACTTGCAGGGCAGGGCTCGTCGGGCCTCGGTGTCAGTCAGGTCGCGCAGCACACCACCGAGGCTAGGGCGTGTCTCCCAAGTCCGCGCAGCAGGCGGGGACTGAGGAGACACGCCTAGAGGACCGCTGCAGGATCGTGGCGCCCGGAGGGCCGGCTCACCCCCGGGCAGGCTCGCCGACCCGTGGCGCGAGCACCCCGCGGATCGCGGCCGCGGTGCTCACCGCGGAGGTCGCGGCGGCCGCCTGGGTCTCCTGGGTGCTGCGCAGCTGCTCGGCGGTGCGGTCGATCTCGCGCTCCCAACGGGCCACCGCGTGGCGCCGGGAGGCGGCGACGTCCTGCCGGATGCTGGAGCGGGTGTAGAGCACACCGCCGGCCGCACCGAGGGCGAGCGCGGCGAGGAGGAACCACGCACCGTTTCCGAAGCCGAGTCCGCCGCACACCACCGCGACGACCAGGCACGCGGCCGCGGTCGGCGCGGTCCAGCGCACCGACCGGTCCGGGATGGTCCGGGCGGCGCGCTCGCGCCAGGTCCCGTCGTCGGCTCCGCTCGGGGTGACCGTCACCGCGTCGTCCCGGAACCGTACGTCGACCGAGCGCGGGGCCGGGCGGGTCGCCTCGGCCTCGAGCTGGTCGGTCACCCGCAGCAGTGCCGGGGTGAGCACCCGCAGTGCGACGCCGTGCGCCCCGCTGCCCGGGGTCGGGGTGGATCGGGTGAGGTCGCCGACCAGCAGGTCGGCCACCGTGCCGGCGGGTGCGTCGACGTCGATCCGCCGGGTCGCGGAGTCGTCGTAGCCGAGCTCGCCGCGGACCTCGGCCATCCGGGTCAGGATGTCGGCCTCGGCCGGTGAGCCCTGGCCGATCAGGGCGAGTGTGCAGGTGGCGAGCGGATCCTCGGACTGCTCGACCGATCCCTCGTCGGTCTCCGCCGGGGTGTCCCGGCCACGGGTCGGTGCGGACCGACGGTCGCCGGCGCCCTCGCCGCGCAGACAGCCGGCCAGGGCGCGCAGCCGCAGGACCTGCGCGTCGTACTCGCTGGTCCGGGGTCCGGTCGGGCCGGAGAGCGCCGCCACGAGCGCGGCGTCGACGTCGGCGGCGGGGACGGCGTCGAGGGCGGCGCTCAGGCTCGCGGCGAGCGTCGACACCGCGTCGGCGTCGAGACGCTCCTCGGCGATCCCGAGCCACAGCTGCCGCTGCAGCACGCTCGCCTCGGTCCCGAGCGCCAGCGCCTCCCCGAGCCGCCCGCGGCTCCACTCCACGCGCCTCGCCTGCAGGTCGACCAGGGTGAGCAGGGAGGAGGTACGACGGGCGTCGCGCCGTCGGGCCTCCTCCAGCAGGTCGGCGCCGGTCGGTCCGGGACCCGCGCCGGTCGCGGTGGCCAGCGCCGCAGTGGCGGCGGCGAGCCAGTAGCCGGGCACGTCGGGCGGGACGGAGACCTGGTGCGTGGGTCCGTTTCCGGTGACGATCACCGAGGCCACCACGTCGCCCGCGTAGCGCCGGGTGTCGGCGGCACCGGTGTGCTGGGAGAGCTCCGCGCGGATGTCCTCGTGCTCGAGCAGCGCCACGAACGCCCGGGTGAGCCGGTCCAGCTGAGCCTGCAGGTCGCCCTGCTGGCGGCGCATCTGGGCGGCCAGAAGGCTGCGCGCGTGACGCTCGTTGCTCAGCGCGGCCTCGGCCTCGGCCAGCCGTCGGTTCTGACCCCAGTCAGTCCAGTAGTCGCTCATCGGTGTCCCATCGCCTCGTCGGTGGGAGGTTCCATGCCCCCTCGGCCGTCCGGATAACCGTCGGGCCGAGGGGAGGTCGCGTGGGTGCGAGTGGGTCGAGGTGGGTCCGGCCTCAGAGCGCGGCGGCGACCTCGGTGCCCTGGGAGATGGCCCGCTTGGCGTCGAGCTCGGCGGCCACGTCGGCGCCCCCGATCACGGTGCGCCCGTCGGCGACCAGGTCGCGGACCGACTCCTGTCCGGAGCACAGCACGATGTGGTGCACGTCGAGCGTCTGCGGCTGGCCGTCCACGGTGATCTCGAGCCGGACCAGGCCGGCGTCCTGACCGTCGGCGTCGAGCACCGCGCTGATCCGGTCGTACGACGCCCCGCTGATCTGCCGCACCCCGGACTGCTTGAGCACGGCCCGGTGCGCCCAGCCCGAGGTCTTGCCCAGTCCGATGCCGATCGGGGTGGTCTTGCGCTGGAGCAGGGTCACCTCGCGGGCGGCCGGGCGCTGCTTGGGCTCGGTGAGGCCGCCGCGGTGCAGGCTCGGGTCGCCGACGCCCCAGTAGGACTTCCAGGTGTCGAGCTCCTGGTCGCCCTCGGTGTGGGTCAGCCAGTGCGACACGTCGACGCCGATGCCGCCGGCCCCGATCACGGCGACGGTGGCACCCGGGACGACCGCCCCGGAGAGCACCTCGTCGTAGCGGAGCACCCGGGGGTGCTCGACGCCCGGGATCTGCGGCACCCGGGACGCACGCCGGTGGCCACGACCACGGAGTCGAAGCCGGCGAGGTCGGCGTCGGTGGCCGCGGTGCCCAGCCGGACGTCGACGCCGAGCACCTCGAGGCGGCGGGTGTAGTAGCGCAGCGTGTCGGTGAAGTCCTCCTTGCCGGGCACGGCCATCGCCAGGCGGAACTGGCCGCCGACCTGCGCGGACCTCTCGAACAGGGTGACGGCGAGGCCGCGCTCCGCGGCGGAGACGGCGGTGGCCAGCCCGGCCGGTCCGGCGCCGACCACCGCGAGACTGGTGCGGCGCCGGGTCGGGGTCAGCACCAGAGTGGTCTCCCGGCCGGCCCGCGGGTTGACCAGGCAGGAGGCCCGTTTGTTGGAGAACGTGTGGTCCAGGCACGCCTGGTTGCAGGCGATGCAGGTGTTGATCTCGTCGGCCCGGTCGGCGGCCGCCTTGGCCACGAAGTCGGGGTCGGCCAGGAACGGGCGGGCCATCGAGACCAGGTCGGCGTCGCCGTGGGCGAGGATCTCCTCGGCGAGCTCGGGGGTGTTGATCCGGTTCGACGCACTGACCGGGATGCCCACCACCGACTTCAGGCGGGCGGTCTGCTCGCGCCAGGCGCCGCGGGGCACCTGGGTGATGATGGTCGGCACCCGGGCCTCGTGCCAGCCGATGCCGGTGTTGAACACGCTCACCCCGGCCTCCTCCAGCAGCCCGGCGAGCTCGACAGTCTCCTCCCAGGTCTGGCCGCCCTCGACGAGGTCGAGCAGCGAGATCCGGTAGACGATCGGGAAGTCCGCGTCGACCAGCTCACGGGCCCGCCGGACGACCTCGACGGGGAAGCGCATCCGGTCGGTCGCCGTACCGCCCCAGGCGTCGGTGCGGTCGTTGGTGCGGGCGGCGAGGAACTGGTTGATCAGGTAGCCCTCCGAGCCCATGATCTCCACCGCGTCGTAGCCGGCCCGGCGGGCGAGCGCGACCGAGCGGGCGAAGGCGGTCGCGGTCCGGTCGACGTCCTTGGTCGACATCCTGCTCGGCTTGAACGGGGTGATCGGCGACTGCCGGTCCGACGCGCCGACGTTGAGCGGGCTGTAGCCGTAGCGGCCGGCGTGCAGCACCTGCAGCGCGATCGCTCCGCCCTCGGCGTGGACCGCGTCGGTGACCTGGCGGTGCCGCGCGGCGTGCAGGCGGGTCGACATCTGCGACCCGAACGGCTTCAGCCAGCCGCGCACGTCGGGGGAGAACCCGCCGGTCACGATCAGCCCGGCTCCGCCGCGGGCGCGCTCGGCGTAGAAGGCGGCGAGCTTGGGCAGGTCCCACCAGTGGTCGTCCAGGCCGGTGTGCATGCTGCCCATCACCGTGCGGTTGCGCAGGGTCAGCGAGCCGACGGTGAGCGGCTCCAGCAGGTGCGGGTAGGGCCGGACGGTGGGCGTGGTGGTCATGCGTGTGCCTCCAGGTATTCGGTCAGCCACGCGATCTGGCTCTCCTCCAGGAGGATGCCGCCGCGCAGCACGAGGTACTGATCGAGCTCGGTGCCGGTGAGCACCGTCGGGTCGGGGTAGTCGCGCTCGGAGAGCTGCCGGTAGTGGTCGAGTCGTGTGGTGTGGTCGGCCAGGTGGGCGCGCACCGAGTCCAGCACCGCGGCGCGGTCACCGTTGGCGGCGCCGCGCATCTTCACCGCGATGTCGGAGCGCAGCGGTGCGGGCGGCGTCGGTGTGGCCAGCCAGGCGGCCAGGGCTTCGCGGCCGCGCGGGGTGACGTCGTACACCTTCTTGTCGGGGCGGTCGGACTGCGGCACCACGGTGACCTCGACCCAGCCCTCGCCCTCCATCCGGCCCAGGACGCGGTAGATCTGCTGGTGGGTGGCGCTCCAGAAGAACCCGATCGAGCGGCCGAACCGCTTGGTCAGGTCCAGGCCGGAGGCGGGCTGCTCGCAGAGCGCGACGAGGAGCGCGTGATCGAGGGCCATGGGCCGAGTATGCACCGAGTTGCAAAGGCTATGCAACGCGTTGCATCTGTGGTCCGTCCCACGTCTGGTCCGTCCCACGTCCTCCCTCCGTCCACGCTGACCGCCGCCACCACGTGGCACCCCACCCGCACCGCTGGGCGATGCCCCTAGCCTGACCCCATGCGCGCAGTCCAGGTCTCCACGCTCACCGGCCCCGACGACATCGCGATCCAGGAGGTGCCGGAGCCGGCGGCGGCGCCCGGCCACGTCCTGGTCCAGGTACACAGCGTCGGCGTCTCCTTCCCCGACCTGCTGCTGACCCGTGGTCAGTACCAGCTCAAGCCCGAGCCGCCGTTCACCCTCGGCGTCGACTTCGCCGGCGTGGTGCTGGAGAGCGCCGCCGGGTTCGACGAGGGTCAGCGGGTCGCCGGCTTCGGCTCGCACGGGGGAGCGGCCGAGGTGGTGGCCGCGCCGGCGCCGATGCTCTTCGCGCTGCCCGACAGCCTCTCCTACGACGAGGGCTCCGCGCTGCCGATGAACTACCTGACCGCGCTCTTCGCGCTCGAGGAGCGCGCCGGCCTGCGGGCGGGCGAGACCGTGCTGATCCACGGCGCCGCCGGTGGCGTCGGCACCGCCACCATCCAGGTCGCCAAGGCGATGGGCGCCCGCACCATCGCGGTCTGCAGCACCGAGGAGAAGCAGGCCTTCGCGAGGGCGGCCGGTGCCGACGAGGCGATCGCGATCGACGGGTTCAAGGACGCGGTCAAGGAGCTCACCGGGGGTCGCGGTGTGGACGTCGTCCTCGACGTGGTCGGCGGCGACGTGTTCACCGACTCGCTGCGCTCGCTGGCGCCCCAGGGCCGGCTGCTGGTCGTCGGGTTCGCCGCCGGCCAAGGCATCCCCGAGGTCAAGGTCAACCGGCTGCTGCTCAACAACATCGACGTGCGCGGCGTCGGCTGGGGCGACTACGTCCTCAAGCACCCCGGCTACCTGGAGCAGCAGTGGGCCCGTCTCGCCGAGCTGATCGACGCCGGCGGGATCACCCCGCCGATCGGCCGGACCTACCCGGTCGAGGAGTTCGGTCAGGCGCTGCGCGACATGGACGATCGCGCCGCGCTCGGCAAGCTGGTGGTCCGGATCCGGGACTGACCCGGCGGTCGGTGCCGGCTCACCCGAGACCGGCGATGGTGACCCAGTCGGACTCCTCGGCGCCGGCCAGGGCGGCACCCACCTCGTCGGGGGCGATGGCCCCGCTGCCGGAGGAGGAGTAGGTCGCGACCAGGCCCTGCCCGTCGACGGTGGCGATGATCGAGTCCACCTCGCCGTCCCGGGAGACCACCACGTAGCCGTCCCCCTGCTCGCACTCGTAGAGCTCGGGGTCGCACTCCTGCGCGCCGGTGATGTCGACGTAGAGGAGGGTCGAGGCGAACATCTCGCCCGAGCGGCTGTAGGCCAGGGAGACGCCGGTGACCACGCCGTCGGTCCGGGAGATCGTGGAGAACTCGGGGTCCATCCCCTCGATCTCCGGCAGGTACGCCGAGAGGCCGGACTCCTCGATCTCCGCGGCCCGCTCGGCCGCCTCCTGGGCGTCGCGCACCGCGCTCCAGGCCGGCTCGCCGGCGGAGACGCCGAAGCCGAACCCGACCACGCAGCTGATCAGGGCGACCACCGCCAGCGCCTCGCCCACCCGGGCGGCCACGCCCACCACGACCAGGGTGGCCAGCGCGGCGCTGGTGGTCCCGACGATCAGGGCCACCTCGCCGTCGCTGCCGGGGTCCTCCAGCCCGGCCAGCAGCCACAGCAGGATCGGGCAGCAGAACAGGTACACCGCCGCGGCGGTCGCGGCGACCGCGAGCGCGTGCGGGACGGCGAGGACCAGCCGTGCGACCAGGCCGACGACGACGGTCACCGCGATGCCGATCCCGACCCAGCCGTAGTAGCCGCCGTAGGTGTCCGAGCCGATCGCGCCGCGCAGCGGCAGCACCAGCTGGAGGCCGACCAGAAGCGCGACCAGGCCCTGGGCCGCGAGCCGGGCGAGGGGCTCGGTGGCGGCGCCGACGGCGGCGTCCGGTGCCGTGGTCGCCGTCCGGGGCTGTGCGGGGGGCTGTGCGGGGGGCTGTCCCGGGGCCGCTCCGGCGGTCGCTCCGGCGGTCGCTTCGGCGGTCGGGCGCGGGTCCATGGGGGTTCCGGTTCCCCGCGACCGGTGCCGCCAAACGGCGCCGGTGGGCGACCGGTGGGCGTGGGACGGGCCTGCAGATGGGGTGCGGGTGGGCGTGGGTGGCGTGTGCGCCGTGGGCCGGGCCGAGCGTTCGCCCGTCGCGAAAACGGCCGTCGCCGCGGATCCGCCGTACCCGCAGACCGCCTAGGCTCGCTGGCGTGACGATCCTGGACGACGCCCGCGAGGGCATGGACCTGACCATCCGGCCGACCGACGACCTGTTCGGGCACGTCAACGGCACCTGGCTGGCGACCACCGAGATCCCTTCGGACCGGTCGAGCTGGGGCCCGTTCGTGCAGCTGGCCGACCAGGCCGAGGAGCAGGTGCGGCAGATCATCACCGAGCTCGCCGACGGCGCGGCGGCCTCGGAGGAGGTGGAGAACACCGTCGAGGCGCGCAAGATCGCCGACCTGTTCAACTCCTTCATGGACACCGACCGGATCGACGCGCTGGGCACCACGCCACTCGAGCCGCTGGTCGCGGCCGTCAAGGGCCTGCGCGACATCCGCGACCTCGCCGCGTTCCTCGGCGAGTTCGAGCGGATCGGCGGCTACGGCATCTTCGGGTCCTACATCGACACCGACGCCCGCAGGTCCGACCGCTACCTGTTCCACCTGGTCCAGGGCGGCCTCGGCCTGCCCGACGAGTCCTACTACCGCGAGGACAAGTTCGCCGAGATCCGCGCCGCCTACCTCGGCTACCTGGAGCGGATGCTCACCCTGGGCGGCCACGAGTCGCCCGCCGCGGCGGCGCAGCGGGTCCTCGACCTGGACACCGAGCTGGCCCGCGGCCACTGGGAGCGCGCCGAGACCCGCGACGTGCAGAAGACCTACAACCTGCTGACCGGCGACCAGCTCAAGGAGCTGTGCCCCGGTTTCGCCTGGGACGTCTACATCACCAACCTCGGCGGCCACATCGAGGGCGAGAACGCGACCGCGGCCGAGGTCGTGGTGCGCCAGCCGTCCTACTTCGCCCACCTCTCCGGGGTGCTCGAGGCGACCGAGCTGGAGGTGTGGCAGGACTGGCTGCTCTCGCATGTGCTGCGGTCGGCGGCGCCGTACCTGACCGACGAGTTCGTACAGGCCAACTTCGACTTCTACGGCCGCACCCTCAACGGCACCCCGGAGCTGCGCGCCCGGTGGAAGCGTGCGGTCACCTTCGTCGAGGGCGCGATGGGGAGGCGGTCGGCAAGGAGTACGTCGCCCGCCACTTCCCGCCGACCTCGAAGGCGATGATGGACGAGCTGGTCGCCAACCTGCTGGCGGCGTACCGGGTCTCCATCGAGGCGCTGGACTGGATGACCGAGGAGACCAAGCAGCGGGCCTTCGCCAAGCTGGAGACGTTCCGGCCCAAGATCGGCTACCCGGAGAAGTTCCGCGACTACTCCGCGCTGAGCGTGCGGCCGGACGACCTGTTCGGCAACGCGGCGGCGTCGTCGGCCTTCGAGACCGACCGCCAGCTGGCCAAGATCGGTGCGCCGGTGGACCGCGACGAGTGGTTCATGCTGCCGCAGACGGTCAACGCCTACTACAACCCCGGCACCAACGAGATCTGCTTCCCGGCCGGGATCCTGCAGCGGCCCTTCTTCGCCCCCGACGCGGACCCGGCGGAGAACTACGGCGGCATCGGCGCGGTGATCGGCCACGAGATCGGTCACGGCTTCGACGACCAGGGCGCGCAGTACGACGGCGACGGCAACCTCAACGACTGGTGGACGCCCGAGGACAAGGCGGCGTTCGAGGTGAAGTCCAAGACCCTCATCGACCAGTACGCCGAGTTCGAGCCGCGGAACCTGCCCGGCGAGAAGGTCAACGGCGCGCTGACCGTGGGGGAGAACATAGGTGACCTCGGCGGCCTGACGATCGGCCACAAGGCCTACGTGATCTCCCGCCGGGCGCTCGGCGAGGAGGCGACGGCGGAGGACCGCAAGAAGGTGTTCCTGAACTGGAGCTATGCCTGGCGCACGAAGCGTCGCACCGAGCAGGAGCGTCAGTACCTCACGATCGACCCGCACAGCCCGCCGGAGTTCCGCGCCAACATCGTGCGCAACCTCGACGAGTTCCACGAGGTCTTCGGCACCCAGCCCGGCGACGGGCTGTGGCTCGACCCCGATGAGCGGGTACGGATCTGGTGAGGCGCGCGCGGTGACGGCTCGGTGGGCGCCCGGAGTCGGTGCTGGTGCGGGTCGGCCGACGCGTGGAGTGGTGCTGACGCGGGGTCGGCGCGAGGGCCCGGTGAGGGCGTCAGTGGGCGGACCTATCGGCTGAAACCCGCACGACACGCCGGGGCGCACCGGCGTGTCGTGCGGGTTTCACCGGTCAGCCGGGGAAACCCGCAGCCCGCCCGGTCAGCACACGCGGATCTGGCTCAGCCCGATCTCGCCGCCGTGACCCTGCCCGTTGGTGTCGCCGATGCCGACGCTGAGCCACTCGCCGGCGTTGCGCTGGGCGCGGGTCCACACCAGCGACTTGGTGTTGGACGTGCGGCCGGCCCGGGCGCGGACGTCGAGACCGACGATCGTCGTGAAGTCGCGGACCCGGGACAGCCCGCCGACGTGGGTGTGCTGGGCGGAGGTGTTGTTGAGCCGCACCTTGATCCGGAGCCTGCCGTCGCCGAGGGCGACCTTGCAGACCTGCACCTTGCCGCCGTGGAGCTGGGAGCCGTTGCTCCACGCCGCCTGGGCGGCCGGCCCGGTGAGGGCGAAGGCGCCGACGAGCAGGGCGGTGAGGAGACCGAGGACGGTGAGGCGGGTCGCCGTACGGCTGGCGGTGGTGGTCGCGGGACGCATGGGGACCCTTCTACCCGCTCGGAGCGGGAACCAACCCCCGGGACCGGTGCCCCTCGGCGTTCGACGTCCGCGCCTAGCCTTCTGCCATGACTCCCTTTGAACCCGCCGTCGTCGACGCCGTGCTGGCCCACATGAACGACGACCACGTCGAGGACAACCTGCTCATCGTGCGCGCCAACGGTGCCCCGGGTGCCGCGTCCGCGGTGATGATCGGGCTCGACTCCGAGGCCGGCGTGTGGGAGGCGGTCGGCCCCGAGGGTGGCACCGAGCACGTCCGGGTGCGGTGGCCGGCCGGCGAGATCAGCGAACGCGCCGAGATCCGCCGCGAGGTCGTCGCCCTGTACGACGCCGCGTGCGCCGCGCTCGGGCACGAACCCCGCCCGCACTGACGCGACCGCGCCGATCCGCCCGCGCCGACCCGCCCGCACCGACTCCCGCCGGCAGGCCCGGACGCGTCGGGCGCCGCGGGAGCGCCTCCCGGTCCCCGGGCCGCGGCTACCTACACTCGCTGAGCATGCGGCGACTCGACATCCAGGGACTGCGTGCCATCGCGGTCCTCACCGTCGTCGCCGACCACGCCGGTGTCGGTCCGCTCTCGGGCGGCTTCGTGGGCGTGGACGTCTTCTTCGTCCTCTCGGGCTTCCTGATCACCTCGCTGCTGGTCCGTGAGGCCGACCGCAGCGGACGGATCAGCCTGCTGGGCTTCTACGCCCGCCGGGCCCGCCGGATCCTGCCGGCCGCCACGCTGGTCCTGGTCGCCACGCTGGCGTTCGCCGCGGCGACCCTCTCCTACCTGCGGGTGGAGCGGATCGCCACCGACGTGGGCTGGTCCGCGGTCTTCCTCGCCAACGTCCACTTCTCCCGGCTCGGCACCGACTACTTCGCCGAGGGTCTCCCGCCCTCGCCCGTGCAGCACTACTGGTCGCTGGCGGTGGAGGAGCAGTTCTACCTGGTCTGGCCGCCGTTGCTGATGCTGGTGCTGTGGCTCACCGGGCGGCGTGCTGCGGAGCGGGCCGGGGCCGGCGAGCGGCGGAGGATCGAGGGTCCGGTCGCGATCGTGGTCGCCGTACTGGGGGTGGCGTCGTTCGCCTGGTCGGTCCACCTGCTCGGCGACAACCAGACCGCGGCGTACTTCTCCTCGCTGGGGCGCGCCTGGGAGCTCGCCGTGGGCGCCCTGCTGGCGGTGCTGGCGGCGCGCCTGGAACGGATGCCCACCGCGCTGCGCTGGGTCCTGTCGGGGGCGGGCTGGTGGCCATCGCGGTCGCCGCGGTCGCCTACGACGCCGGTACGGCGTTCCCCGGCCCGGCCGCGCTGCTGCCGGTGCTCGGCACGGCCGCGGTGATCGCCGCCGGGATCGGGGTCGACGCGGTGGGACCGTCGAAGGTGCTCACCACCCGGCCGCTGACCTGGATCGGCGACCTCTCCTACTCCTGGTACCTCTGGCACTGGCCGGTGCTGGTCCTCTGGGCGGCCCAGGCCGAGGGCCCCGTCGGGTGGCTGGAGACCTCCGCGCTGGTCGGCGTCTCGCTGCTGCTCGCGATGGCCAGCTACCACCTGGTCGAGAACCCGATCCGGCACAACCGCTGGGTCGCTGCCCGGCAGCGTCGCGCTCTCGCGCTCTGGCCGGCGGCGATCGGGGTCGTGCTGCTCGGCATGTTCGGGTCGCAGGCGGTGGCCGAGCAGCGGCTCGACGAGCGTCTGGACGCCAACGCGCAGTACCTCGATCTGCGCGACGGGGACCTCCCGGTACGCCACGAGCTGCGTGACTCGGTCGCGGCCGCCGAGGAGGGGGAACCGGTGCCGTTCCCGCTGACCGACCTGGACATGGTGCCGGAGCTGGAGACGGACCTGTGGAACTACAGCTACGCCTGCAATGCCCAGCAGTCGTGGACCCAGGTGCGGCTCTGCCCGGTCGGCGACCCGGAGGCGGACCGCACCGCGGTCGTGGTCGGCGACTCCCACATGGGGCAGTGGCTGCCCGCCTTCGACGAGCTCGGCGCCGAGCACGGGTACCGGGTGGTGCCGCTGATCAAGTTCGGCTGCTCGCCCTTCGCGGTGGAGATCACCTGGGGCGGCCGCGACTACCACGAGTGCAGCGACTTCCGGGGCTGGGTGGCCGACCAGGTGGCGGAGATCCGCCCGGACGTCGTGCTGATCGGCAGTCGCGGCCTGCAGCGCAACATGACGGTCCCGGTCGCCGACCGCCCGGCCGCCTGGTCGAGCGGCGTCCGGGAGACGGTGGCCACGTTCGAGGAGTCGGCCGGCGAGGTCGTCCTGGTGGGCGACGTGCCGCCGCTGGACGTCGACCCGATCGAGTGCGTCACCGATGCCGCGGCCACCATGGCCTCCTGCATCGCGGACGCGGAGGCACGGGTGGTCCAGGCCAACGAGCTCACCGAGGAGGTCGCCGCAGACCTCGGCGTCCGGTACGTCGCGGTCGCCGACCTGGCCTGTGTCGAGGGCCGCTGTCCGGCGGTCGCGGGCGGCCTGATGGTCTATGCGAACGACGATCACCTCAGCCGCACCTGGGTGCGGCACGTGACGCCCGAGGTCGGGGAACGACTCGGCTGGAGCTGAGCGCCGGGAGTCGGGGCCCGGAGCGAGGGTCCGGTGCCCGTGGTGGTTGTGTCGGAGTGCCGGGTTCGGATGGGGTGCGACGGGACGTGACGGGCGAAGGAGAAGACGTGGACCAGGCGACGGCAGAGCTCGATGCGACGACGGTGCGGGCGCAGGCCGAGCAGCACCTGCGGGCGCTGGTGGGGCGCGACGACGTCACCCTGCACGAGGACCAGTGGTCCGCCATCTCGGCCTTGGTGATCGACCGGCGCCGGGCGCTGGTGGTGCAGCGCACCGGTTGGGGCAAGTCGGCGGTCTACTTCATCGCCACCCGGCTGCTGCGCGACCGGGGCTCCGGGCCGACCGTGATCATCTCCCCACTGCTCGCGCTGATGCGCAACCAGATCGCCGCGGCCGAGCGCGCCGGCATCCGGGCGATGACGGTGAACTCCACCAACATCGAGCAGTGGGACGAGGTGCACGGCGCGATCGCGGCAGGCGAGGTGGACGTGCTCCTGGTCAGCCCGGAGCGGCTGAACAACCCCGGGTTCCGGGACGAGGTGCTGCCCCGGCTGGCCGCCACCTGCGGCCTGCTGGTGGTCGACGAGGCCCACTGCATCTCCGACTGGGGCCACGACTTCCGTCCGGACTACCGCCGGATCCGGACCCTGCTCGGCGAGCTCCCCGACGGCATCCCGGTGCTGGCCACCACCGCCACCGCCAACCAGCGGGTCACCGACGACGTCGCCGAGCAGCTCGGCCGGGAGACCTTGGTGCTGCGCGGCTCGCTGGACCGGGCGTCGTTGCGGCTGGGCGTGGTCCGGCTGCAGACCGCCGAGCAGCGGCTCGCCTGGCTCTCGGACCACCTCGCGGAGCAGCGTGGGTCCGGGATCATCTACTGCCTGACCGTCGCCGCGACCCAGGAGGTCGCCGACTACCTGCGCTCGCGCGGGCACCAGGTCGCCGCCTACTCCGGGCAGACCGAGCAGACCGAGCGCCTGGCGCTCGAGCAGGCGTTGATCGACGGCGAGGTGAAGGCGCTGGTGGCGACCAGCGCGCTGGGGATGGGCTTCGACGCCGCGCTCGGCTTCGTGGTCAACCTCGGTGCGCCGGACAGCCCGGTGGCGTACTACCAGCAGGTCGGCCGCGCCGGACGCGGCGCGGTGGAGGAGGCCTCCGTGGTCCTGCTCCCGGCGACCGAGGACCGCGACATCTGGGCCTACTTCGCCTCCCTTGCCTTCCCGAGGGAGGCGGTGGTCCGCGAGACGCTCGCGGTCCTCACCGAGGAGGGCCGAGCGATGAGCACGGCTGCGCTGGAGCCGCGGGTGGACCTCTCCCGCACCCGGCTGGAGACGATGCTGAAGGTGCTCGACGTCGACGGCGCGGTTCGCCGCGTCAAGGGCGGTTGGGAGGCCACCGGCCGGGAGTGGGTCTACGAGGAGGAGCGCTACCGCCGGGTCGCGGAGGCCCGCGCCGCGGAGCAGCGCGCGATGCTCGACTACCTGGCCACCGACGAGTGCCGGATGGCCTACCTGCGCCGCCAGCTCGACGACCCCGACGTGCTCGCCGACCCGGGCTGGACCTGCGGTCGCTGCGACAGCTGCGGCGGACTCCGGCTGGACCTGGAGACGTCCCAGGAGGCGATCTCCGCCGCCGCCGACCGGCTCGCCCGCCCCGGGGTGGCGCTGCAGCCGCGCAAGCTCTGGCCCACCGGACTGCCCACCATCGGGGTCGAGCTCAAGGGCCGGATCAACCCGTCGCTGGAGGAGGGCCGCGCGATCGCGCGCCTCACCGACCTCGGCCACGGTGCCGCACTGCGCTCGCTGTTCGCCACCGACTACAGCGAGCACCCCGAGGGCCGCGTGGTGGACGGCCCGGTGCCCGACCACCTCGCCCGCGCCATGGTCACCCTGCTGGGCGACTGGCGTCCCGAGGTGGACGTGATCGTGACGGCCGGCTCGGTCCGGCGTGGAGAACTGGTCACCGACCTCGCCGCCGGACTCTCCCGGTTCCTGGGCCGACCCGTCGTCGGCCAGTGGAGCGTGGTCGATCCGACGATCCCACCGGACAAGGGCGCGACGAACTCCGCCCAACGGGTGGCCGCCGTCTCCCGGCGCAGCGACCTGCGACTCGAGTCGCCGGATGCGGTGTCCGGTCGCCGGGTGCTGCTCGTGGACGACCTCTGGGTGACCGGCTGGTCGCTCACCCTCGCCGGGTCGGCGCTCTACGGCGCCGGCGCCGACCTGGTGCTCCCCCTGGTGCTGGGGGTCTCCGGCTGAGCGAGCCGGGTGTGCGCAGGACCGCCCGGGCCGTCGACGCTCGGGTCCACGGAAAGCGGCACTCGCGGTCCTAGGCTGCGGCTATGACGGACGACGCTGCGGGACGGGACGACGCACCGGACGAGACGGGTCCGCGGGAGCCTGACAGCTCCGCCCCACCGACGCAGGACGTCTCCGAGACCCAGCCGATCGCGGCCGGCCGCGAGGAGCGACCCGCGGTGCCGCCGAGGACCCCCGATGCCGGGGATGCCGCGGACGGCGGTCCGGCGGGCTGGCCCGCTTCCTCCGGGGCTGACGCTCCCGATGCCGCGCCGGGTGCGCCGGGTGGTACTCAGGGTGCGCCGGGTGCCGCTGCCGCGGGTGCCGGATCGACACCGGGGTCCGCCGGGGTCCCGGCCGGCTCCGACCCGGACGGGTTGCCGCCGCCGGTGCCCGGTACGGCAGCGCCTGGCACGGGGGCGCCCGGTGCTGTGCCGCCTGGTGTTGTGCCGCCTGGTGCTGTGCCGCCTGGTGCCGGCGAGTCTGGTGCTGTGCCGCCAGGTGCGAGCGAGCCCGGTGCCGCACCGCCCGGTGCCGTCCCTGCCGGGGCCGGGGCTGTGGGCGCCTCCCCGGTGGGCGGCTCCCCGACCTACATCGACAGCGACCCCGAGGAGAGCCACACCCGCGTCTTCCCGCCGCCGGTGGTCGTCGACGACCAGGACCACCCGGCGGGCCCGGGTGATCCGGGCGAACCCGCCGGGCCGGTCGCGGCGAGGCCGGCCGAGAAGGGCGGACTGACCGGGGCGCTCGCGGTGCTCGGCGCCGGCCTGCTGGGCGCCGGCATCCTGATCGCCGCCTTCCGCGGGCGTGACGAGGAGGGGGACATCGACTGGACCGTCCTCGGGTCGGGCCTGGCCGCCGTTCTCGGCCTGCTGGGGCTGTCGCTGGTCGTGGCGCTGGCCGTTCGTCGTACCGAGCCCGGGGGGTCGCGGGCCGACCTGGTCACCTGGCCGGGAGTGGTCGGCATCCTCGGCCTGGGCGTCCTGCTGCCGATCCTGCTCGACGAGTGGGACGTGGACGAGCAGGCCTACCTGGTCGGCGCGGTGATGCTCCTGCTGGCCGTCCTCGGCTATCTGTTGGCTCGCCGCCCGGCGTTCGCCGTGACCGCCGTGATCGCTCTCGGCGTGATCTACCTGCAAGGGTTCGAGGACCTCTTCGGCGACCAGATCGACGCCGACGACGTCAACGTCTGGCTCGCGCTCGGAGCGACCGCTTTCGTCGCCCTCGTGACCATCGTCGGATGGGCCCTGCCGAGCCGGATCATCACGGGTGTCGCGGTGGGCGTGATCGGCGTGGTCGGCATCTGCGCCAGTCTGCTCGGGATGCTCCTCGCCCGGATGGTGGCCGGGCTCTTCGGCGACGCGGCCGGGTTCGCCGGGATGCTGCTCGGGGTGACCGGCTCCGACGACGCGTTCGGGGGCACCGAGGGCATGGAGTCCGGCTTGGGCGGGGTCTCCGCGGTGCCCGCCGACTACGAGAGCGACGTCGCCGTCGTACTCGCCCTCGCCGGGGCCCTCGCGCTGCTGTGGCTGCTCGCCGCCTGGCTCACCAACCACTCCGGCTTCTCGGTGCTCGCGTTGGCGATCGTCGCACTCGCCCTGCCCCTGGCCACCGTGGTGCTCGCGGTCGAGCACCCGACCTGGTGGGTGGCCGGACTGGGCGCCGGGGGCGCGGTGGTGCTGCTGCTCGCGATGCCGCTGGCCCGGCGGCGCGCGCGCAAGCTGGACGAACAAGTCGTCTGAGCACCGGGAGCCGCTCGGTCCCGGGTCGGGCTCGGTCGCACTGGCCGCGGGCTGACGGGGGAACTCCGTGTCGGGCCGACGCGTTAGCGTCAGGTCCACCCTCCGGCCCGACCGGGCGGAGGCGTGTCCCGGTCGCGTGGAGGTGTCGGTGAGCTTCGTTCCGGTTTCGGGTCCGGCCCTGCTGCGCGCGGTCGTCCCGCCACGGGAGTCGGAGATCGAGTTCAGCGCGGCCGCCGACTCCGGCCGGAGGGCACGCACCATCAGCCTGCCGGTCCGCGCCGCGCTGCCGGTGCTGGCCCGGGCCCGCGACGACGCCGAGGCCCACCCCAGCATCGCGCTGCTCTCCGGGGCCGCGCTGCTGGCGACCCGGTTCGTCGCGGCCGGCAAGCTCACCCCCGTCGCCGAGAGCGACCCGCCGCAGTGGCGCGTGGACGGGCTCGACGCCCGCGACGACGAGAGCATCCGCCTCCTCGCCCGCGCCCGGGGCTACGACGGGCTCGACCCCGAGGAGGCCGGCCGCGTGGTGCGGGCGATGATCGACGCCGTCGTCGACACGCTGCCGCGCACCGGACCGGCCGGGCCGTCGACCCGGTCCCGCCGCTCCGCCACCGGGCCACGCACGTCACGGGCGACGGAGGCGACGGGGGCGACCGGGGCGAACGGGGCGACGGGGACCGCCACGGGTGACGACGGCTCCGACGGCGGGACCCCGGGCGACGGGGGCCGGCCCGGCGCCGAGCCACCGCACGAGCCGAAGGTCGACTTCGCCGCCCGCGTCCGCCGACGGGTGGCGGAGCGGTCTCGCGCGGAGCGCGGCCCCGGCAACCGGCTGCCCGAGCTGGTCCGGGTCTCGCTGCGCGTCGAGGCCGACGAGGAGGATCTCGAGGTCGGCAGCGTCCGGCTGGTGCTCCAGGTCCACGACGAGCGCGATCCGCTGCACGTCGCCGACGCCGCGGTGCTCTGGGCCGAGGACGGGGACGCGGCGGATACACCCGGAGGACACGGGTTCGGGCCCGGTGCCCGCGTGCACGCGAGCATCGCGCTACGGGCGGCCGCCGACGTGTGGCCGCCGCTGGAACGACTCCTGGGCTTCGCCGTACCGGACCAGCTGGTGCTGGAGCCGGCCGAGGTTTCCAGCCTGCTCGAGCACGTCGGCGGGCTGCGCGACGCCCACGTCGATGTGCACTGGCCGCGTTCGCTCGGTAGGGAGCTGACCACCCGGGCGGTGCTCGACCGGTCGCCGCGGGACCGTCCGGTCGAGCGCAATCCCGAACTGCCGCTGCAGGACAGTCCGTTCTCCGTCGACGGGCTGTTCTCGTTCTCCTGGCAGGTCGCGCTGCACGGGGATCCGTTGGACGAGGCCGAGATGCGCGAGCTGGCCGACGCGGCCAGCCCGATCCTGAAGCTGCGCGGCGCGTGGACGGTGGTCGACCCGACCACCGCCCAGCGGGCCCGCAAGCGACTGATCCGCTCCGCCTCCGGCGCGCAGGCGCTCGGCGCGGCCCTGAGCGGAGTCACCGAGGTGCCGGCCGGCGCGGGGGAGGAGCCGGTCGCCGAGCAGGTCGTGGTCGGCGCCGGCCTGCTCGCCGTACGTGACCGGGTGCTGTCCGCGGCGACCCGCGACCCGCTGCCCACGCCGTCGGGGCTGCGGGCCGAGCTGCGCGACTACCAGCGCCACGGCCTCACCTGGCTCGCCGACCTGACCGGCCTGGGCCTGGGCGCCTGCCTGGCCGACGACATGGGCTTGGGCAAGACGATCACCCTGATCAGCCTGCACCTGCACCGCTTGGCCGAAGGTCAGTCGCAGGGGCGCCCCACCCTGGTGGTCTGCCCGGCCAGCCTGCTGGGCAACTGGGAGGCCGAGATCGCACGGTTCGCCCCCGGGGTGCCGGTGCGGCGCTTCCACGGCGCGACGCGGTCCCTGGCCGGCCTCATCGAGCCCCATTCGGATTGGTCGGGAAATGGCGCGGATCCCGACCAATCCGAATGGGGCGCGGGCGCCGCGGGGGCCGGGTCCGGGTTCGTGCTCACCACCTACGGCACGCTGCGCAGCGACCCGGACCCACTGGTCGCCCTCGACTGGGACCTGGTCGTCGCTGACGAGGCACAGCACGTGAAGAACTCCCGCTCGGCGACCGCCCGCACCCTGCGCAAGGTCCCGGCACACGCCCGGGTCGCGCTCACCGGCACCCCGGTGGAGAACGACCTGACCGAGCTCTGGTCGATCCTGGACTGGGCGGTGCCGGGGCTGCTCGGCAGCCGGCAGGCGTTCCGGCGGGTGTGGGCGGCGCCCATCGAGTCCGGCGCGGAGCCGACCAAGGCCCGCCAGTTCGCCGACCTGATCGGGCCGTTCCTGCTGCGCCGCCGCAAGACCGACCCCGGGATCGCGCCGGAGCTGCCGCCGAAGACCGAGACCGAGCACCTGCTCGGGCTGACCCGCGAGCAGGTCGTCCTCTACGAGGCGTTCGTGCGGGACACCATGGAGCGGATCGAGCGCGCCGACGAACAGGCCCGCCGCGGCCTGGTGCTGGCCCTGCTGACCGGGCTGAAGCAGATCTGCAACCACCCCGCTCAGTTCCTCAAGCAGTCCGGTGCGGTGCGGCTGCGCGGTCGCTCGGAGAAGTTCGACCTCGTCGAGGAGCTGGTCGCCACCGTCCTCGCCGAGTCCGGCGGCGTCCTGCTGTTCACCCAGTACGTCGCCCTCGGCCACCTGCTCGAGCAGTACCTGACCTCGATCGGCGTCCGCCACCAGTTCCTCCACGGCAGCACCCCGGTCGCGGAGCGGGAGGCGATGGTGCGCCGGTTCCAGGAGACCTCCGAGGACGAGCAGCCACCGGTCTTCCTGCTGTCGCTGAAGGCGGGCGGCACCGGGCTCAACCTGACCCGGGCCGACCACGTGATCCACGTCGACCGCTGGTGGAACCCGGCCGTCGAGGACCAGGCCACCGACCGGGTCCACCGGATCGGACAGACCCGTCCGGTGCAGGTGCACAAGCTGGTCACCACCGGGACCATCGAGGAGCGGGTCGCCGCGCTGCTCACCCGCAAGCGGGCGCTCGCCGACGCGGTCCTCGCCCGTGGCGAGGCGGCGCTGACCGAGCTCTCGAACGAGGAGCTGCGCGACCTGGTCACGCTCCGCAAGGACCAGCGCCGTGCCGGCATCCTGGCCGATCTCCGAGCGCGTGAGCAGAGCTTGGACGCCCCGTGAGGACCACCTATCCGCGACAGGCCGGACGGCGCGGAGGAGCCCGGTCGTGGTGGGGGAAGGCGTGGCAGCGGGCCGTGGAGGAGGCCGCCTTCACCGAGTCCGACCTGCGCGCCGGACGGGCGGTCGCCCGCCGGGGCGAGGTCGGTGGGATCAGCATCGGCTCCGGCACGGTGCTGGCCGCGGTGCGCGAGGGCGACGACGCCTGGACCGTCGAGGTGAGCGTCCCGGAGCTCGAGGACGAGCAGCGCCGGGCACTGGTCGACGTGGTGGCCGCCGCCACCGGACGAGTCGCCGCGCTGCTCGCCGGCGACCTGCCGCACGACCTGGTGGAGCACGCCGAGGAGATCGGCGTCGAGCTGCTCCCCTACGGCGGCGAGCTGGCCGCGACCTGCACCTGCCCGCACGCCCTGGATCCCTGCCCGCACGCGCTGGCAGTGCTGGCGCAGACCGGCTGGCTGGTGGACGCCGACCCCTTGGTGCTCTTCGCCGTGCGCGGACTGGACCGGGAGTCGCTGCTCGCCGACCTGCACGCCCGCACCGCCCCGGCCGATCTGGACGGCCACGCGAGCGCAAGCGCGGTCGACCTGGCCGACGACGTGGAGGTGGCGGCCGACGCGGTGCTCCGCGCCCGTCGCCTGGTGGAGCTGCTCGAGGCCGGCGCCGACCTCCCCGACGGCCTGCTGTGACGTCGAGTTGGGGGTTCGGGCCCGTCGAGTCGGGGGTTCGGGACGGTTGAGTTGGGGATTCGGGTCCCTTGAGTTGGGGATTCTGCACGCGGAATGCGCTTGTGACCTGCCCTTTCGAGGAATACCGTCGAAGAGTGAGTCAGCTGCAGGCGCGTCTGCGCGAGGACCTGGGCACCGCGCTGCGTGCCCGGGACCGTGCGACGGCCGGGGTGCTCCGCACTGCTCTCGCAGCGATCGCGAACGCCGAGGCTCAGCCGGTACCCGTCGGCACCTCCCCGATGTCCACGAGCGAAGGCCCCATCGCCGGCGCAGCGCTGGGCGTCGGTGCGGCTGAGGTGGCGCGACGGGAGTTGTCCGAGGCCGACGTACAGGCGGTGGTGGCGCGCGAGCGCGACGAGCGGCTCGCGACGGCCGTCGAGCTGGCGGCCCACGGACGCGAGGCGGCCGCCGAGCAGCTGCGGCACGAAGCGGCGCTGCTCGGGCACTACCTCGACGACGCCGTCCAGCGCTGAGCGTGCCGGCGGGCCCGAACCGCCGACTCAACGGTCCCAACCCCCAACTCAACGGTGCCAACCGCCAAGTCGACGGGAGCGAACCCCCAAGTCAACGGGCCCGAACCCCCAACTCGACGAGGGGGTCAGGCCTGCAGGGTCTCCCGGAGGGTGATCGCGTAGTCCGCGTAGGCGGTCCGCAGCGCGGTGCCCGGCCAGTCGGCGGGGAGCAGATCGGCCGGCAGCAGCGGATCGCCGGCCAGGTGCCGTACGACGCCGGCCGCGACCGCGAGCCGCACCGAAGGTGCCGCCGGGACCGCCAGGTCGTCCAGCAGGCGGCGTCCGGTGGCCGCCCAGCCGGGGAGGTCCCACAGCTCGGCGGCGAGCTCGCCGGGGTCGCCGTCGGGCACCGCGCGGAACGTGCTGAGCACCGGCTCGTCGGCGTAGCCGCGGCGTCGGCGGAGGTTGGCCGGCCGGGTCCACACCCCCTCGCGCAGCTCGGCGAGCCGGTGCTCGGTCAGTGCCTCGCGGAGCGCGGCGCGCTCGGGGCCGGAGCGTCCGGTGACCACCACGACCGCCATCTCCCAGGCGCCGTCCCAGGCCGTGCCGGCGTCCTCGACGGCCTCGTCCTGGTGGCGCTGGCGCCGAGCGAGCCGCTCGCCGAGCACGTAGTCCCCGTCGATCCGCTCGAGGTCACCGGCGGCCACGGCGCGGGTCAGGGCCGTGCGCAGCGTGGAGGCGGCGACGCCGAAGTGCGTGCCGGCGGCGGCGAGCTGGGCCGGGGTCCAGCGGGCGGGGTGGGAGCCGAGCATCAGGCTCAGCACGACCGAGCGCGCCGGCAGCGGGGAGAGCTCCATGCACCGACCTCCTCGGTTGCTACAGATATAGACACAATTGCGGTGCAAAGCGTAGCATCGCCGGTATGACCCACGAGGTGTTCAACCAGGTCCCGCCGCTGGTCGGCCACGACACCGCCGCCGACCCGGTCCTGCTGGAGGGCGTGCAGCGCGAGGGCGCGGCCTGGGCCCTGCCGGAGATCCACGAGCTCGGCCGGCTCGCGGGCACCGCCGAGGCGCAGGGCTGGGGCCGCTTGGCCGAGCGCGTCCCGCCGCGACTGCACACCTTCGACCGCTACGGCAACCGGATCGACGAGGTCGAGTACGTGCCGGCGTACCACCAGCTGATGGAGACCGCCGTCTCGCACGGGGTGCACGCGGCGCCGTGGGGCGACGACCGGCCCGGCGCCCACGTCGCGCGCGCGGCGAAGTTCTTCGCGTGGAACGTCGACGCCGGCCACGGCTGCCCGGTCTCGATGACCTACGCGGTGGTGCCCGCGCTGCGGCAGAGCCCGGAGCTGGCGGCCCGCTTCGAGCCGCTGCTGACCAACCGCACCTACGACTTCGGGCTGCGCGACCCGGAGACCAAGGCCGGTCTGGTCGCGGGCATGTCGATGACCGAGAAGCAGGGCGGCTCGGACGTGCGCGCCAACACCACCACGGCGACGCCGTTGGCCGGGCGGGACGGCGCCGACGGCACCTACGTGATCCGCGGCCACAAGTGGTTCACCTCGGCGCCGATGTCGGACATGTTCCTCACCCTCGCCCAGGCCCCCGGCGGCCTCTCCTGCTTCCTGCTGCCCCGCGTGCTGCCGGGCGGTGAGGCGAACCCGATCCGCTTCCAGCGGCTCAAGGACAAGCTGGGCAACAAGTCCAACGCCTCCTCCGAGATCGAGTACGACGACGCGATCGGCTGGCTCGTCGGCGAGGAGGGCAAGGGCGTGAAGACCATCGTCGAGATGGTCAACATGACGCGGCTCGACTGCGTCATCGGGTCGAGCTCGGGGATGCGCAACGCACTGGTCCAGGCGACCCACCACGCCCGCCACCGCGCGGCGTTCGGCAAGCTGCTGGTCGACCAGCCGCTGATGCGCAACGTCCTCGCCGACCTGCAGGTCGAGTCCGAGGCTGCGATGACCGCGATGCTCCGCCTGGCCGGGGCCAACGACCGCGCGATCCGCGGGGACGAGCAGGAGGGCGCGCTGCGCCGGCTCGCCCTGGCCGCCACCAAGTACTACGTGTGCAAGCGTGCCCCGATCGCCGCGGGCGAGGCGCTGGAGTGCCTCGGCGGCAACGGCTACACCGAGGACTTCGACCTCGCCCGGATCTACCGCGAGATGCCGCTGCTCTCGATCTGGGAGGGCTCCGGCAACGTCGCGGCGCTCGACGCGCTGCGGGCGATCGGCCGCGAGCCCGCCTCGCTCGACGCCTTCTTCGTCGAGGCGGAGCTGGCCGCCGGCGCCGACCCCCGGTACGACGAGGCGCTGGCCTCGCTGAAGAAGGAGCTCACCTCCTTCGACGACCTCGAGCTCCGGGCGCGCCGGATCGTCGAGCAGATCGCGCTGGTCTTCCAGGCCGGGCTGCTGCTGCGCCATGCCCCCGCGGCGGTGGCGGACGCGTTCTGCGCGACCCGGCTGGGCCGGGACTGGGGCGGGGCGTTCGGCACGCTGCCGGCCGGTGTCGACCTGGCGCCGATCCTGGACCGGGTCCCGGCGACGGCCTGATCCGGCCGCTCGCCGGCCTCAGGTGCTGCCGAGCGCGGCCAGCGCCATGGCGGCGAGCAGGCTCCCCAGCTCGTCGTCACCGATCGTGTGACCGGTGCGGGGGTGGAGTTGATCAGCCCGAAGACCGCCTGCACCGCCGCGTGGGCGGCGCCGGCGCCGAGGCCGGGGCGCAGTGCGCGCAGCTGGTCGGCCCAGAGGTCGACGTACCGGCGCTGGAAGTCGCGGACGGCGACGCGGGCGTCGAGCGGCAGGGACTCCCAGTCGCGGTCCTGGACGATGATCAGCGGCCGGTGGGCGAGGGCGAACTCGACGTGCCAGTCGACCAGCCCGCGCAGGGCGGCCGCAGGGTCGCCCCCGCCCTCCTCGACCCGTTCCCGTCCGACGGCGAGGAGTCGTTCGGAGATCGAGACGAGCATCTCCGCGAGCATCGCCTGCTTGGAGGGGAAGTGCTTGTAGATCGCGGGGCCGCTGATCCCGACCGCCGCGCCGAGGTCGGCGACCGAGACGCCGTGGAAGCCGCGCGCGGCGAAGAGGTCCGCGGCGGTGGCCAGGATCTGCTCCCGGCGGGTCGGCTCCGACATGGGACGACAGGTTAGCGGGCGTTCACCGTCGGCCCCTGCGCGTTCGCCGTCCGCTCTGCCCGTTCGCCGTCGGCTCTGCCCGTTGACCATCTGGTTAATGGTCATTAACCTGGGTGCCGTGTCCGAACCAACCCTCCGCGACCTCACCGCCGAGCTCCGCGATCGCCTGGCCCGGGTGCGCCAGGGCGGCAGCGAGTCCGCCCGCGCCAAGCACACCGGACGCGGCAAGCTGCTCCCGCGCGATCGGGTCGACCGGCTCCTCGACCCCGGCAGCCCCTTCCTCGAGTTCGCCCCGCTCGCCGCCTACGGGATGTACGACGCCGGCGACAACCCCTACGCCGTCCCGGCCGCCGGCGTGGTCGCCGGCATCGGCAGGGTGCACGGCCGGCTCTGCGTTGTGGTCGCCAACGACGCCACCGTCAAGGGCGGCACCTACTACCCGATGACGGTCAAGAAGCACCTGCGGGCGCAGACCATCGCGGCGGAGAACAACCTGCCGTGCATCTACCTGGTCGACTCCGGCGGCGCCTTCCTGCCGATGCAGGACGAGGTCTTCCCCGACCGCGAGCACTTCGGCCGGATCTTCTTCAACCAGGCCAACATGTCCGGACGCGGCATCCCCCAGCTCGCCGCCGTGATGGGCTCGTGCACCGCCGGCGGCGCCTACGTGCCGGCGATGGCCGACGAGACGGTGATCGTGCGCAACCAGGGCACGATCTTCCTCGGCGGTCCGCCGCTGGTGAAGGCCGCGACCGGCGAGGTGGTCACCGCCGAGGAGCTCGGCGGCGGCGACGTCCACGCCCGCACCTCCGGTGTGGTCGACCATCTGGCCGAGGACGACGGGCACGCGCTGCGGATCCTGCGCGGCATCGTGGAGACCCTCCCCGTCAGCACCCCCAGCAGCGCCGAGGCGCATGCCGAGATCGAGGAGCCGCTGGAGTCCCCGGACACGCTGGCCGACGTGGTGCCGAGCTCCACCCGCACCCCCTACGACGTCCGCGAGGTCATCCGGCGCGTCGTCGACGGCTCCCGCTACTCCGAGTTCAAGCAGCTCTACGGCGAGACCCTGGTCTGCGCGTTCGCTCGGATCCACGGCCGCCGGGTCGGGATCGTGGCCAACAACGGCATCCTCTTCTCCGAGTCCGCGCTCAAGGGCGCCCACTTCGTGGAGCTGTGCAACCAGCGCGGCATCCCGCTGGTCTTCCTGCAGAACATCTCCGGTTTCATGGTCGGCCGCGACTACGAGAACAAGGGGATCGCCCGCGACGGCGCCAAGCTGGTCACGGCCGTCGCCTGCTCCGTCGTACCGAAGTTCACCGTGGTGATCGGGGGCTCCTTCGGTGCCGGGAACTACGGTATGTGCGGACGCGCCTACGACCCGCGGTTCCTGTGGATGTGGCCCAACGCGCGGATCTCGGTGATGGGCGGCGAGCAGGCCGCCAACGTGCTCGCCACGGTCGCCGGCCGGGAGGACGACGAGGCGTTCAAGGAGCCGATCCGCGCCCAGTACGACGAGCAGGGCTCGGCCTACTACGCCAGCGCCCGTCTCTGGGACGACGGCATCATCGACCCCGCCGACACCCGCCGGGTGCTCGGAATGGCGCTGGAGGCCGCCGCCCAGGCGCCGGTCCCGGAGCCCTCCTACGGCATCTTCAGAATGTGAGGGACGAGGACATGTCCATCACCACGGTCCTGGTGGCCAACCGCGGCGAGATCGCGCTGCGCGTCTTCCGCACCTGCGAGCGGGTGGGCCTGCCCGGCGTCGCGATCCACACCCGCGAGGACGAGGGCGCGCCGCACACCCGGGTGGGGGAGACCGAGTCGGTCCGGGTGTCGTCGTACCTCGACATCGACGCGATCATCGACGCCGCGCTCTCCTCGGGCGCCGACGCCATCCACCCCGGCTACGGGTTCCTCTCGGAGAACGCCGCCTTCGCCCGCGCCGTGATCGACGCCGGGCTCACCTGGATCGGCCCCTCGCCCGCGGTGATCGAGCGGATGGGACGCAAGGACGCCGCCCGCGAGCTGGCGGTCGCCGCCGGGGTGCCGGTGGTGCCGTCGTACGGTCTCGACGACGACCCGGAGACCTTCGCCTACCCGGTGCTGGTCAAGGCCGCCGCCGGCGGTGGTGGCAAGGGGATGCGGGTGGTGCGCTCGGCCGCCGAGCTGCCCGAGGCGGTCGCCGCGGCGAAGCGGGAGGCGTCGAAGGCGTTCGGTGACGACACGATGCTGATCGAGAAGTACGTCGAGTCCGGCCGCCACATCGAGGTCCAGGTGATGGGCGACGCGCACGGCACGGTGCTGCACTTCGGGGAGCGGGACTGCTCGCCGCAGCGGCGGCACCAGAAGGTGCTGGAGGAGGCTCCGGCCCCCACGCTCGACGAGGACACCCGGGCCCGGATCCATGCGGCGGCGGTCGACCTGGCCGCCTCCGTCGGCTACACCGGAGCGGGCACGGTGGAGTTCCTGCTGGACAACGCGACGGGCGACTTCTACTTCCTGGAGATGAACACCCGGCTGCAGGTCGAGCACCCGGTCACCGAAGCGGTCACCGGCGTGGACCTGGTGGCGCTGCAGCTCAACGTCGCGCTGGGCGACCCGCTGCCCCTGACCCAGGCGGACGTGCGGATCAAGGGACACGCGATCGAGGCGCGGATCTACGCCGAGGACTCCTTCGCCGGCTTCCTGCCGCAGGCCGGCACCGCCACCCACGTCACCTGGCCCGCGGGGGCCCGGGTGGATCAGGCGCTGGAGAGCGGCCAGGTGGTCACCACGGCCTACGACCCGATGCTCGGCAAGATCATCGCCCGCGGAGCCGACCGTGCCGAGGCGGTCGAGCGGCTGCTGGAGGCGCTCGACGGCACCGCGATCTTCGGGTTGACCACCAACACCGGCTTCCTCCGGGCGCTGGTCGACTCGACGGAGTTCCGCGACGCCGCGATCGACACCGCGTGGCTGGACCGCAACGTCGTACCGGAGCCGAGCGACGAGGGCGCCCGGGTGCTCGCCGGGATCGTGCTGAACGCGGTGCTGGACACGGCGCCCCGCGGCCCCTGGCAGCCCGACGGGTTCCGGATGGGTGGCCCACGCGGCCCCTTGGTCGAGCACGGCCGGCCCCTGGGGGCCGATGGCTGGCAGACCGGGGCCGACGCGACGGCGACCGGCGTGCAGCGGGTCGGCCACGTCGGCGTCGGTGACGGCTTCGTGCTGCGCGGACGCCACGGCAGCGAGGTGGTGCACCGGGGTCAGCGGTTCGTCCTCGACGAGCCGGCGCTCAGCGACGAGGGCGGCGCGTCCGGGGACGGCACGGTGGTCTCACCGATGCCCGGCACGGTGCTCGACGTCCGCGTCGCCGAGGGGGAGACGGTCAGCGCGGGTCAGGTGCTCGGCGTGGTCGAGGCGATGAAGATGGAGCTGGCGCTGGAGGCCCCCGCCGACGGCACCGTCACCGCGGTCACCGCCGCGGTCGGTGACCAGGTGGCCCTCGGTGCCACCCTGTTCGTGGTGGAGTCGGCGTGACCTCGGAGCGCGGAGCCCGGGCCGCCGGTCCGACCAGTGCTGCTGGAGGTGCCCGATGAGCCGAGACCTGCCGATGGTGATCGGGGAGCCCGGACTCCCCGAACGCGTGACGATCTACGAGGTGGGCCCCCGCGACGGTCTGCAGAACGAGAAGGCGGTCGTCCCGACGGAGGTCAAGGCGACCTTCGTACGACGCCTGCTGGCCGCGGGCCTCCCGATCGTCGAGGCGACCAGCTTCGTGCACCCGCGGTGGGTGCCCCAGCTGGCCGACGCCGCCGACCTGATGCGCGGCCTCGTCGCCGACCTCGGCGACGCCGCCCGCGAACTGCCGGTGCTGGTGCCCAACGAACGGGGACTCGAGCGGTCGGCCGAGCTCGGGCTGCGCCACGTCGCGGTCTTCGCCTCCGCCACCGAGGCGTTCGCGGCGAAGAACCTCAACCGCACGCTGCTGACCCAGTTCGAGATGTTCACCCCGACGATGGCGAAGGCGATCGACCTCGGGATGACGGTGCGCGGCTACGTGTCGATGTGCTTCGGCGACCCGTGGGAGGGGCCGGTGCCGGTCGACCAGGTGGTCGCGGTCGGCACCCGCCTGCTCGACCTCGGGGCCGACCAGCTCAGCCTCGGCGACACGATCGGCGTCGCCACGGCCGGACACGTCCGGGAGCTGATCGGCGCCTTCGGCGACGCTGGCGTCGGCCCGGAGCGGTTGGCGCTGCACTTCCACGACACCTACGGGCAGGCCCTGACCAACGTGCACGCGGGGTTGCAGGGCGGGGTGACGACGTACGACGCCTCGGCGGGTGGGCTCGGAGGCTGCCCGTATGCGAAGAGCGCCACGGGCAACCTGGCCACCGAGGACCTGGTGTGGTTCCTCACCGGGCTGGGCATCGAGCACGGCGTCGACCTCGAGGCGGTGGTGGAGACCAGCGGCTGGATGGCCGACCAGCTCGGCCGGCCGAGCCCGTCGGCGGTCGTCCGGGCCCTGGGTGGCGACAGTCGCTGAGGGCGATCGGTGCGGACCTGTCGGCCGAAACCCGCGCGACACGCCGGTGTTGCCCGGCGTGTCGCGCGGGTTTCACCGGCTGACCGGTGAAACCCGCACCCCCGGCCGCACCAGGAACTCCCGCGCCGCATACCGCCCCACCTGCCACGTGCTGATCCCGTCGGTGGCCATCCCGACCGCACCGCCGACCAGCGGCACCCGTCGCCCGACGGTGGTGGCCATCCGCTTGCCGATCACCCGGCCGACCAGCTCGCCGGCGAGCACCCCGGAGACAACCCGGTCCAGCTGGGGGTCGTGGGCGGGGGCGGTGGCCAGGGCCATCGGCGGCGCGGGCACCTTGCCCGCCGCGATCAGCTTGCCGACGGTCTCCTCGCCGAGCAGGGAGACCATGATCGCGTTGCGGACCCGCGGCTCGGCCAGGTCGTAGCCGCGCAGGTGCACGATGCCGGCCACCATCCGGGACTGGATCACGGTGAGTCCGACGATGTTCGCGGGGGCGACGAGGGTGGCGGTGACCAGGCCGCCGAGGTTGGTCAGTAGCCCTTCGACGCTGGCGTAGAAGACGTGGTTCTCGATGACCTCGCGGACCGCCTTGTCCCGGTCGCCGTGCTGCTCGCGCAACTGCTCCTCGGCCGCATCCGCGGCGGGCGGCAGGGGGCCGACTCCGTGGATCGCCCGGAGCAGCGCCTCGCGGACGAAGGTCTCGGTCAGTCCGGGCGCGAGCGTCGTCACCCGCGGCGCGAGCTGTCGCGCGGCCTGGGCGGCGAGGCCCTTCTTCATCCGGCTGGCCATGCGTCCATCCAACCACCCACCCCCAGCGGGGCGGTCGCCCCGCGTAGCGTTCGTGCCTGTGACCCCGGTCGAGCCGCCACCGAGTCGTTGGGAGCTGCCGACCGGCGAACAGATGGCGGCGCTGCCCGACGGTGCCGGCGACCTGGTCGCGATCGGCGCCGACCTGGAGCCGGGCACGCTGCTGGCCGCCTACCGCCGCGGCCTGTTCCCGATGCCGGAGGACCGGCGCAGCATCGGGTGGTGGAGCCCGGTGCGGCGGGGTGTGTTGCCGTTGGAGCGGCTCAAGGTGTCCCGGTCGCTGCGGCGCTCGGCGCGGGACTTCGAGATCCGGGTGGACACCGCGTTCGCCGCCGTGATGGAGGGCTGCGCCGACCCAACCCGACCGATGGGCTGGATCGACGACCGGATCAAGGACGCCTACACCGCGCTGCACCGCCTCGGCTGGGCGCACTCGGTGGAGACCTGGCGCGAGGGCCGCCTGGTCGGCGGGCTGTACGGCGTCGCGATCGGGGGACTGTTCGCGGGAGAGTCGATGTTCCACGTCGAGCGGGACGCCTCGAAGGTCGCGCTGGTCGGTCTGGTCGACCTGCTCGCTGCGGACGAGGCGGGGTCGCAGGGCCGCCGGCTGATCGACGTGCAGTGGTCCACCCCGCACCTCGCGACGCTGGGCGTGATCGAGCGGACCCGGGCGTCGTACCTGGCCGGGCTGCCGGAGCTGGTGGCGGCACCGCACGTCATCTGGTGAGTGCCGCACCAGCAGTTGCCTCAGACGAACAGGCTCATCAGCAGGCACATGCTGACGCCTACAACGCCGACGATGGTCTTCATCACCGTCCACGACTTGAGGGTGTCTGCGACGCTCATCCCGAGGTAACGGTTCGCCATCCAGAAGCCAGTGTCGTTGACGTGTGAGGCGGCCGCGGCCCCGGAAGCGATGGAGATCGCGGTCAGCGCCAGCAGGGGCTGCGAGGCTCCGAGGTTTTCCGCGACCGGCGCGGTGAAGGTGGCGCCGGTGATCATCGCGACGGTGCCCGAGCCCTGGGCGATCCGCATCAGCAGGGCGATCAGGAACCCGAACAGGATCAGCGGGATCGACCACGCCGACATCTGCTCGGCGATCACGTCGCCGACCCCGGCCGCTACCAGCACGCCACCGAAGACCCCACCGGCGCCGGTGATCAGGATGATCACACCCGCCGGAGCGAGTGCCTTGGTGCTCAGGTCCTGCAGCTCCTGGGCGCTGAACCCGCGACGCGTGCCGAAGTACCAGAGGGTGAAGAGGGTGGTGATCATCAGCGCGATCACCGGGTGCCCGATGAACATCAGCACCGAGCGGATGTTGCTGCCCTCGGCGAGCGTGAGGTCGGCTGTGGTCGAGGAGAGGATCAGGACCAGGGGCAGCAGCAGGGTCGCGATGACGGCGGTCAGGCTGGGGAGCTTGGACGCATCCATCTCCGGAGCGTCGGAGGCAGGCGGTACGACGTGGAGTCGCTTGGAAATCCAGCGACCGAACACGGGTCCGGCGATGATCATCGCGGGCAGACCGGCGATGACGCCGAACAGGATCATCCACCCGAGGTCGACGCCCAGGATGCTGGCGGTGGCGATCGGGCCGGGCGTCGGGGGGATGAAGGTGTGGGTGACCGAGAGTCCCGCGCACAGCGGGATCGCGTAGAAGAGCAGGGACTTGCCGGTCCGACGCGCGATCGGGTACAGCATCGGCACCAGGATCACGATCGCCACGTCGATGAAGACGGCGATCGAGACCAGAAAGCCGGCCAGGCCGAGGCCGAAGGAGAGGGTCCGCTCGGAGAACCGGTCGATGATCGTGGATGCGAGCTTCTCTGCGGCCCCGGCCTGCCGGAGGACCTCTCCGAAGATCGACCCGAGACCGATCACGATCGCGATCTGTCCGAGCGCCCCTCCCATCCGATCGACGATCAGCTCGATGAGCTCCTCGCCGGCGAACCCGGTGGCGAACCCGACGGCGATCGCCGTGAGCAGCAGGGCGATGAAGGGTTGCAGCTTGACCTTGATGATCAGGATCAGCAGTGCGGCGACGGAGATCGCCGCCACGCTGACCAGGTAGCCGGTGCTCTGGGTGTCCATGGTTCTCCTTGAAACGTGCAGGCAGAGTGAACCGCGTCAACGGCCGGAGCCGTCGTACGGGGGCGGAACGGGCGAGTCAGCCCCGGAGGAAGTCGAAGTCGGCGCCCTGATCGGCCTGGAGGACCGTGGAGACGTAGAGCTTGCGATAACCGCGGTCGGCTGTGGGAGCAGAGGGCGGGTCGTCGGCCCGGCGGCGGTCGAGCTCCTCATCGTCGACGAGCAGTTCGAGCGAACGACCGGCGACGTCGAGCCGGATCCGATCGCCGTCCCGGACGTATCGCAGGGGGCCGCCGACCGCCGACTCGGGCACGACGTGCAGCACGATCGTGCCGGCCGCGGTCCCCGACATCCGACCGTCGGAGATCCGGACCATGTCCCGGACGCCTTCGCGCGCGAGCTTGCGCGGGATCGGGATGTAGCCCGCCTCCGGCATGCCCGGAGCCCCGACCGGACCGATGTTTTGCAGGACAAGGACGTCGTCGGCGCGTACGTCGAGGTCGGGGTCGTCGATCCGGGCGGCCAGGTCGGCGCTGTCCCGGAAGACGACAGCGCGACCCTCGTGCTGCATCAGCGCGGGGTCTGCCGCGGACTGCTTGACGATTGCGCCGCCGGGCGCGAGGTTGCCGCGCACCACGGCGATGCCGCCCTCGGGGTGGATCGGCTGACCGCGATCCTGGATGACGTCTTGGGTGTAGTCGGTCACCGTGCCGTCGAGGTTCTCCCCCAGCGTGTGGCCGGTGATCGTGGGAGCCTCCAGCTCCAACTGGTCGCGCAACTGCTCCATTAGCACCGGTACGCCGCCGGCGCGGTGGAAGTCCTCCATGTAGAACTGGCCGGACGGCTTGAGGTCGAGGAGCACAGGGGTGCGGCGGCTGAGTTCGTCCAACTCATCGAGGTCGAGGTCCAGGCCGACGCGTCCGGCGATGGCGGCGAGGTGCACCACCGCGTTGGTCGACCCGCCGATGGCCGCGAGTACGCGGACCGCGTTGCGGATCGCGGTCGGGGTGATGATCTGCTGGGGAGTCAGGTCGGTCCCGACCATCTGCACTGCTCGGGTGCCGGTCTGCTCCGCGACCCGCATCCGGTCGGCGGTCACCGCCGGCGGGCTCGCGGAACCGGGCAGAGCCATGCCCAGCGCTTCGGCGATGCAGGCCATGGTGCTGGCGGTGCCCATCACCGAGCAGGTGCCGACGCTGCCGGCGAGACGGGAGCTGACGTCGTTGATCTCCTCGGCATCCATCTCGCCGGCCCGGTGCTGCCCCCAGTAGAAGCGGCAGTCGGTGCACGCACCGACCCGGGTGCCGCGGAAGCCGCCGGTGAGCATCGACCCCGTGACCAGCTGGATGGCGGGGATGTTCGCGCTGGCCGCCCCCATCAGCTGGGCCGGGACGGTCTTGTCGCAGCCGCCGATCAGCACCACCGAGTCCATCGGTTGGGCGCGGATCATCTCCTCGGTGTCCATCGACATCAGGTTGCGCAGGTACATCGAGGTCGGCGAGGAGAACGACTCGTGGACCGAGATCGTCGGGAACTCCATCGGGAGCCCACCCGCCATCAGTACGCCGCGTCGTACCGCGTCGATGAGCTGGGCCGAGTTCCCGTGGCAGGGGTTGAACCGACTGTCGGTGTTGACGATGCCGACGACGGGACGCTCCAGGGCCTCGTCGGTGTAGCCGGCGCCCTTGACGAAGACCTTGCGAAGGTACATCGAGAAGCCGGAGTCGCCGTAGTTCGTCAACCCCTGGCCCAGGCCCGTGGTGTCGCTCATCGCCGCCCCATTCTCAAGAAGATTATTGATGATCCACGAAAGTGTGACCGCGGTCTCCCTGCGGTGTCAAGCCGAGTGACGCCGACCGGCCAGGTGTTCCCGCCGTCGATCAGCGAAGCCGGTCACGGTCGACGGACTTGGCCAGATAGGCGTCGCGCGAGGGGAGCAGGTGCGCCGCGCACACGGCGCTGAGTCGCACGGGATCGACCGGATCGAGTGCCTCGAGGATCGCGTGGTGCTCGGTCCTTGCCCGCTCCAAAGATGCCTGGTCGGCGAACGAGGTGAACCGGATCGCGTGGGCGCGGCGGGCGTGGGCGTTGACCGCCTCGACGAGCACCGCGTTCGGCGCCATCGCGAACAGCTGCTCGTGGAACCGGAGGTTGGCGCGGAACACACGGCGCCTGTCGCCCTCGCTCACAGCCAGGTCGTGCTCAGCCTGGGTGGCGCGCAGCGCCTCCAGAGCGCCGGTCGGGAGCGGGTCGGCGATGCTGGCGGCCGCAGTGGTCTCCAGCAGTTCGCGGACCTGGTAGAGATCGCGCACCTCGTCGGTGGAGTACTCCCGCACGACTGCGCCGGCGTTGGGGCGCCGCTCGACGAGACCGAGGGAGGCCAAGTCGCTGAGCACCGCTCGGGCGACGTGGCGCTTGAGCTCGAAGCGCTCCATCAGCTCGTCCTCCCGCAGCCGCTCGCGTGGGTGGAGTAGGCCGAGGACGATCTCCTCCTCGAGCGCGGCCACCGCGGCCGCGCCGTGACCCCGTGGGGGCTGGCTCACATTGATCCTTCCTCCGGAGACGGCTGGACACGGGTGATTCTTCCGCGGGCGGTGGAACGAAGGAAGTGCCGGGCTCGTGGCTAGGCTCTTCGCGTCATCGCTGAACCCGCCCGCGGGGTTAGCGTCCGCCTCCCTGGGTATGCGCCACCCGGACCCCACGGGATTGCCCACTTCAGGGCCACGCCCGGCCTACGAAAGGAACAATCATGATGCGCATCAAGCGTCCTCTCCTCGCCACCGGCGCGGCCGTGGCCCTGGGTCTCTCGCTGACCGCCTGCGGCGGCGACGCGCCGACGAACGCCTCGGAGGAGGAGTTCTGCGACGTGGTGATGGACCAGAGCTGGTACGAGGACCTCGGCGATGACGACTACGAGGGCTTCGTCGACGCCGCCAAGGGCTACGCCGAGGACCTCGAGGAGGTCGGCACCCCCGAGGGCATCCCGGACGACGCCCGCGAGGGCTTCACGATCTCCATCGACGCCGCCAAGGATCTCGACGCGGGCGAGATCGAGGACGCGGTGAAGGAGGCCCGCGAGGCGGCGGAGGCCGGCGAGGAGGCTCCGGAGGACCCGCTCGAGGCCGAGATGTCCGACGACGAGGCCGACAAGCTCGCTGCCTTCAACACCTACGCCTCGGAGACCTGCGCCGGCTGACCAGCGCTTCCGCGGACACCACGACGGCGGTCGGACCCCATGGGGTCCGACCGCCGTCGTCGTGTCCAGGCTCAGCCGACGTACGGCGCCTGGTCGGTCTCGCTCACCATCGGCCGCCCTGCGGCCTGCCAGTCGAGCATGCCGCCGGCCAGGTTGACGACCTCGTAGCCGGACTGGGCGAGGTAGGCGGTCGCCTGGGCGCTGCGGCCTCCGACCTTGCAGACCACCAGGGTCTGCACCGGCTCCAGGACGGCCAGCTCGGGCACGCGCTCCGGCAGCTCGCCGAGCGGGATGTGCAGCGCCCCGTCGATGTGGCCGGCCACCCACTCCTCGGGCTCGCGTACGTCGAGCACGGTGAGTCCCTCGGGCAGCGGGTCGGGGACGGCGTCGATGTTCACGGTCGGGATGTTCACTGCTGTCGCCTCTCGGTGGTGTTCGGTTCGCTCGCAGCCGCGGGCGTCCTCGAGCGCCCGCATCTCCTCGACCCTCATCATGCCGGGCAGGTCCCGGCCGGCATGCGCCCCGGCGGCACCCGACGAGTGGGTCCGTGCCGCGGGACGTGATCTCGGCGAGGGCGGGTGGTCCGTGGAATATACGGGGTGGGGGTATAGGTTCAGGAGAGTGGCACCCCCGTCGAAGGAAGTGAGGACGACGATGGACCAGACCCAGCACGAGCGTCACGCCGGCCACGAGAGCCACGAGGCTCACGGCTCCACCCGGACGATGGCGGTCTCGGCGACCCTGCACTGCCTCACCGGATGCGCGATCGGTGAGATCGCCGGCCTGATGATCGGCACCGCGATCGGTCTGGGCAACGGCTGGACGATCGCACTCTCGATCGCGCTCGCCTTCCTGTTCGGCTACACGCTCTCCACGCTGCCGCTGCTCAAGGCCGGCCTCGGCGTCGGCGCCGCGCTCAGCGTCGTACTGGCGGCGGACACCCTGTCGATCGCGACGATGGAGGTGGTCGACAACACCGTGATGGCGCTGATCCCCGGCGCGATGGGGCGGGACTGGTCAACGTGCTGTTCTGGGTCGGGATGCTGATCTCGTTCACGGTGGCCTTCTTCGCCGCCTACCCGGTCAACGCCTTCCTGCTCTCCCGCGGCAAGGGGCACGCGCTGATGCACGGCTACCACGGTGCCGAGGCCGCCGGCGGGGCACGCCGGCTCATCCCCTCGTTCTCGACCGGGGGCATGGTGGCGGCACTGGTGGCGTTCCTGCTCGGCGGCCTGGTGGTGTCGATCTCCGACGAGACCGGGTTCGGCGCGAGTGGGCCCGACGGGTCCGGCGGGGGCCATGCCGCGGTCGCACCGCACGGATCGACCGACGTCGGCGATCCCGGCGGCGGGTGGCGGACTACTTGAGCAGCCGGCTCATCCGGCGGTCGGCCAGCGGCTTCCCGCCGGTCTGGCAGGTCGCGCAGTACTGCAGGCTGGAGTCGGCGAAGGAGACCTCGCGCACCACGTCGCCGCAGACCGGGCACTGCTGACCCGTCCGGCCGTGCACCGCCATGTGCGTCTTCTTCTCCGCCTTGAGCTCGCTGGCGGCCAGCCCCTGGGAGCGGGCGACGGCGTCGCCGAGGGTGCTGCGCAGTGCGTCGTACAGGATGGTGAGCTCGCCGTCGGTGAGGCTGTTGGCGGCCTTGAACGGCGACATCCGCGCCGTGTGCAGGATCTCGTCGGAGTAGGCGTTGCCGATGCCGGCGATGGTGCCCTGGTGGCGCAGCACGCCCTTGAGCTGCTTGCGACCCTCGCTGACCAGGATCTCGCCGAGCACCTCGCGGGTGAACTCCTCGACCAGGGGGTCCGGGCCGAGGCTGGCGATGCCGGGGACGTCGAGCGGGTCGCGGACCAGGTAGCAGGCCAGCGACTTCTTGGTGCCGGCCTCGGTCACGTCGAGACCGGGGGTGGTGTCCAGGTCGTCCGGGTCGTCGGGGCCGGGGGAGAGGACGATCCGCACCGCGAGGGTGGACTTGGGGCTCGGCTTGGGTGGCAGCGCGGGCACCTCGTCCCGCCAGCGCACCCACCCCGCGCGGGCGAGGTGGAGGATGAGGTGCAGGCCGCTGGCCTCGATGTCGAGGAACTTCCCGTGTCGACTGACGTCGTCGACCAGGGTGCCTTCGATCGCGGTCAGTGGCGGGTCGTAGGTCTTCAGGGCGCTGAACTGGGCCACGTGGACCTTCGTGATGGCGCGGCCGTCCAGCCGGCCGGACAGGTCCTGGGCCAGCGCCTCCACCTCGGGCAGCTCGGGCACGGGGGTCAGCCTAGCGATCGGGTCCGGCAGCGACCGGTGACAGCGCCCGCGCCCGCGGGGCATGATGGGGCATGGCCAAGACGCGTCCGCTGCCCGAGGTCGGCTCGGTCCACCTCGACGCCCGCGGCGGCGAGCGCGCGCTGCGGGCCAGCTGGCATCCGGCGCCCTCCGACGGCGGGGTGGGCGTGGTGGTCCTCTCCATCTGGCGCGGCAACGTCTGCACCGGCACCGTCCGGCTCACCGCCGAGGAGCTGCCCGGGCTGATCGCCACCCTCGCCGGCGCGCTCGACGCGGCGCAGGGCAGCGACGGGTCGACGTACCTCACGTCCGCTTCCTGACCACCCCGATGCGGTCGGCTAACCCTGTCTAGGGCCCAGGCTAGACGGGCCGATAGGGAGCCATCGACGTTCACCGCCCCCCGGGCAGCGGGGACTGCGGCGCCGATCGATGCGACACGCTAGCGATCTCTAAGGCCGAGGCTAGACAGACCGATACGGTCCGATCGTGGACCCGATCCGTAACCCCTACGCACCCGGCGCCGGGCAGCGCCCGCCCGAGCTCGCCGGCCGCGACGAGCAGCTGCGGGCCTTCGACGTGGTGCTCGAGCGCATCGCCCGCGGGCGCGCCGAACGAAGCCTCGTGCTCACCGGTCTGCGCGGTGTCGGCAAGACCGTGCTGCTCAACGCGCTGCGCTCGGCGGCGGTGCGCAAGGGGTGGGGGACCGGCAAGCTGGAGGCCCGTCCGGACCAGTCGCTGCGACGGCCCCTGTCCTCCGCGCTGCACCAGGCGGTCCGCGAGCTGGCGCACCCCGAGCCCGAGGAGACCGCGCACGTGCTCGGGGTGATCCGGGCGTTCGCGGAGCGGGAGGCCGGGGCCGACGCCAAGCTGCGGGACAAGTGGAGCCCCGGCATCTCCGCCCCCGTGGTGCGCGGCCGTGCCGACTCCGGCGACATCGAGATCGACCTGGTCGAGCTGCTCACCGACGTCGGGGGGCTGGCCGCCGACGTCGGCAAGGGGGTCGGCATCTTCATCGACGAGATGCAGGACCTCGGACCGGCCGACGTCTCCGCGATGTGCGCGGCCTGCCACGAGCTCAGCCAGAACGGCCTGCCGGTGATCGTCGTCGGGGCGGGGCTGCCGCACCTGCCGGCGGTGCTGAGCGCCAGCAAGTCCTACTCCGAGCGCCTCTTCTCCTACCAGCGCATCGACCGGCTGGCCCGGGAGGCCGCCGACCGCGCGCTGACCGCGCCGGCCGACGAGGAGGAGGCCGAGTTCACCGACGAGGCGCTGACGGCCATGTACGACGCCACCGGCGGCTACCCGTACTTCATCCAGGCCTACGGCAAGACCGTGTGGGACCTCGCCCCGAGGTCCCCGATCACCGCCAACGACGTCGAGGTCGCCGCGCCCGAGGCCGAGCGCGAGCTGGCGGTCGGCTTCTTCGGCTCCCGCTACGAGCGGGCCACCCCCGGGGAGCGGGACTACCTGCGGGCGATGGCCGACGCGGACGGCGGCGAGCGGGACGACCCGGTCGGTTCGGTGGCCACCTCCGACGTCGCACTGGTGCTGGGGAAGAAGCCGCAGTCGCTCTCCCCGGCCCGGGACTCGCTGATGAAGAAGGGGCTGATCTACTCCGGCGAGCGGGGTCGGATCGCGTTCACCGTGCCCCACTTCGGGCGGTACCTGCGCAGCCAGGGGTGACGACGGCCGAGCCGCGCCCGGCCCCCGTCACTCGTGTTCGCCGCGTTGCCGGGTGAGGAGCGCGATGCCTCCGGCGATCAGGGCGAGCCCGGCCACGAGGCCGGCCAGCAGCCCCGTCGGCGCACCGGTGTCCGGGAGCCCGCCGCCCTGGGCGCCGGTGCCGCCCGGCCCCCGGGACCGGACGTGGCGGAGGTCGGGGCCTGCGTGCTCTCCGAGACCGTGCCCGACTCCGTGGGTTCGGTGATCGGTGCCGTCGGCGTCGTCGGTGTCGTCGGGGTGGTGGGGGTGGTGGGGTGGTGGGCGTGGTGGGCGTGGTCGGCGGAGTGGTCGTCGGCTGCCCGCAGTCGATCGTGCCCTCGAACGCGTAGTGGTGGATCTCCTCGCCGCCCTCGGTCACCAGGGTCTCGGAGATGATCTGCCCCTCGAACGGACTCGACGGGTCCAGGACGAGGTCGACCCCGGGAGCGTAGATCGAACCACTCACGAGTTCGCCGGTGATCTCGACCTCGGAGCCCGCGTTGGAGCTCAGGTCCCACAGCGTGTAGGGCGCGATCGGGTTCGGGTTCTCCGCGGTGGGGTTCGTCTCGGCGTCGAACACCGGCAGGTCCAGGACCGCACCCGCTGCACCGGTCACCTTGAACACCAGCGTGGTGTCGGGCGAGAGCGGGTTGCTGAGCAGGATCCGGGCGCCGGGACCGAAGATCGGCGAGGTGGGGGTGACGGTGACGACGTTGGTGGCGCCGGGGGTGATCTCGATCAGCGCGTCGTCGGCGTCGTTGCCCTGCTCGATCGTGGTGGTCTGCTCCAACCCGGTCAGGCAGGTGGTGGTCTGGTCGGTGTTGTCGATGCCCGCGAAGTAGTCGTCCCAACCGGTGTCGCTCAGCTGCACCCGCGAACCGGTCGCCGGGTCGGGGTCGGCGATGTAGGGCTGGTTGGGGTCGTAGATGCCGGGTTCGGTGCCGCCCGGGCCGTCGGCGACCCAGACCGCCCCGGCGCCACGCTCGGAAACGTCGAGATCGGCGAGATCACCGATCTTGACGAAGCCCAGCTGGTCGGCCGGCTGCGGTTGTCCGGCCAGGGTGTCGTTGCGGGAGCTGACCTCGGACACCTGGCCCGTCGAGTCGTCGAAGGCGCCGCGCACCAGTAGCCGGGTGTAGTCGCCGTCGACCTGGGCGAGCGAGTAGCCCGGAGGCGTCAGCCCGGTGCTGTGCAGGATCGGGTAGTCGTCGTCGAAGCTGAAGTCGCCGCCCGTCGCGATGGAACCCTCGATCTCGGAGTTCCCGAAGTGCGCATCGCCCTCGGTCATGACGGTGAAGTCGCCTGCCGCTGCCATCGGGTTGATGAACGGCTCGGCGTACGCCGGCGTCGGTCGGGACAGAGCGCCGGCGGCTGCCGCGACCACCACGGCGACCAGAACGATCGCTGCGAGGGCGGACGACCCCGAGGCACGGGTGACGTTCGTTGGGGTGAGCATGCAACTTTCCAGGGTCGTCGGTAGCCGGGCGGGGAGCACCGCTCACCGAGGATATCGGCCGGGGTCTCCTCCTCCGAATGCCGGTGGTCACCGCGTGCCCCGCTCGCCGCGCGGAGCCCGACCTCGAATGCGCCCCGATGGCCGGAGGTCAGTCCATCTGCCCCGCCCGGTAGGCCCAGGCGGTCGCCTCCGCCCGCCCGCGCACGCCGAGCTTGCGGTAGATCGCGCCGGAGTGGTGCATCACCGTCTTGGCGGTCATCCCGAGCTGCTCGGCGATCTGCTTGTTGGTGGCCCCGGTCGCGATCCGCTGCAGCACCTGGTGCTCGCGCGGGGTGAGTCGGTCGAGGGGCAGCTCGGGCGCCGCGGCCGGCGGTGGGGTCACCGGTGCCGGGACGCTGTCGGCCCGGGCGACCAGGTCCGCGTAGTCGCGCACGATGTCGGGCCGGGCGGCCAGCGGCGTCGTACGACCGTCGTCGAAGGCGTGGGTGGCGGCCGGCTCGCCGAGAGCGGCGCGGGAGCGGGCGACGGTGGCGTCGTACCGCTCCATCCAGGCCTGGGGCGCGGAGCCCACGAGCAGCTCGCGGTGGTCGGCCAGCGTGCCGTCGAGCCGTACGGCGGTCGCGTGGTCGCCGCGCGCGGCCGCGACCTCCACGATCACCGCGGTCATCGAGTTCAGCGCGTCGGACTGGAGGCTGCGGCCACCGACCCGGAGGCAGTCGGCGGCGAGGCGGGCGGCGGTCGTCGCATCACCGTGCATCACCGCGGCCGCAGCCGCGGTCCGGAGCAGCAGCGACTCGCTGCGCCGGTCGTGGATCCGCCGGGCGACCCCGAGCAGCTCCGGCAGTCCGGGCAGCCGGGCGAGCATCGGCCGGGCGAGGTCGTCGGGCACCCCCTGCAGGCAGAGCCACACGATGATCAGGGCCGGAGCGTCGTCGCTGGCCAGCGCCGCGTCGAGGGAGCGGCGAGCGCACGCGGTGGCACCCTGCGCGTCCCCGAGCCGGTTGCGCACCATCCCCGCCCAGCCGCTGAACCGCGCGACCATCCGGTCGTCGCCCTGCTCCTCGGCGAGGGCCAAGCCGTGCACGACCGCCTCGGCGGCGCCGGCGAAGTCCCCGGTCACCGGGAGCGTGCGGATCATCAGCGCGTGCGCCAGCAGGCGCACCTGTGCGTCGGTCAGCGCGCTGGCCCGTCCGGCCGCGTCGCGGAGCAGGGTGCGGACCGCGTCCAGGTCGGCGGGCCGCTCGGTGAGGAGGCGGATCTGCGCCAGCCGGAGCATCGCCTCGACCAGGACCGCCTCGGGCAGGACCGCGTCGAGCAGTGCGTCGCCCGCAGGCGTGCCGTGGATACGGGCATGCGAGGCCAGCAGCCGCTGCAGTGCCGCGGCGACGAAGCCGTCGTACCCGCGCCGGAAGACCAACGCGGTGATCCCGCTGGCCAGGTCCATCCCCGGGCGAGGTCGTCGGCGGCGACCAGCCGGTCGAGGACCTGGCGCAGGTCGGTCTCGCGGGCGCCGAGCTCGACCATGGCGTCGCTGTCCGACCCGAGGTCGAGGTCGCGCTTGCGCGCCCGGACCAGCGCCAGGCACGCCTCCGCGCGACGCTCCTCGGCCATCTCCCGCTCCCCGTGCGCGTCGAGCTGAGCGAGAGCGAAGTCCCGGACCAGCGGCAGCAGCGCGAAGGTCGGCTCGTGGTGCACCGTCCGCGGCTCCACCAGCCGTACGTCGACCAGGTCGGCGACCAGGTCCAGGAGCTCGGAGTCGCGCTGGCCGTCGGTCTCGTCACCGTCCCAGGTGTGCAGCACCCCGAGCTGCTCCAACCCGACCGGGCCGGAGAAGACCGCCATCCGGCGCAGCAGCGTGCTGGCATCGTCCGGCACCAGAGCATGGGTCCACTCCAGGGCGGCGTGCAGCGACTGGTGACGCGTGGAGACCGCCGGCGCCCGGCGCGGCTGCTCCAGTCCGATCGCCGGGTGCGCCTGGAGGTAGTGGTGCGCCGTGGCCGGCGGCATCGTGGTGACCCGCGCCGCGAGCAGCTCGATGCCGAGCGGGAGGCCGTCGACCTGCCGACAGACCGCGGCCACGTCGGCCAGCCGGGTCTGCGCAGGGTCGAACGATGCGGAGGACTCGGCGGCGCGCTGCAGGTAGAGCTGGACCGCGGGACTGGCGTGCATCTCCTCCGCCGACGCATCGGGTGGCGGCAGCGGCAGCGGCGGCAGGTCGAGCGCGCGTTCCCCGGTGACCCGCAGCGGCCGGATGCTGGTGGCGAGCAGCCGGAAGCCGGGGCACGCCTGGCGCAGCACCGCCACCGGGTGGGGTCGCCCCCGCAGGTGCTCGCAGTTGTCCAGCACCACCCAGCGCTCCTCGCCGCCGACGTCGGTGAGCCGGTCGAGCAGGGTGCCCTCCTCGCCGGCCGGCAGGGAGACCGCCGCGGCGACGGCGAGCAGCAGGTCGGAGGTGCTCACCGCGGACTCCAGGCGGACGAAGGCCGTCGCCCGCCCGCTGGTCTCGAGCCGGTCGGCCACCTCGATCGCGGTGGAGGTCTTGCCGATCCCGGCCGCCCCGCAGAGCGTGAGCAGGTCGGGACAGTCGTCGGCGAGGAGCAGGCCGAGGACCTGGTCGATCTCCTCGTCGCGGCCGACCAGTCGGCCCGCCACCGGGGTGGCGAGATCGTCGACCTCGGCGGACACGGTCAGCCGCCCGTCGCGGTGTCACCGGGCGGGAGTGCCCAGGATCGGTCGGACTGCCACGCGCGCATAGGAACGCCTCCCCGTTGTCACGAGCCGCCCCATGCGTTGGGAGTGAGGGTAGCGATGCCCGGGGGTCGGTGGGAGTGATTTCGGGCAATTGCCCGATGTGCCCGGGGCGGGTCCGTTCCTAGCGTCGGCGGGACCCATCCGTGCGTCGTCGCCGTCAAGGAGCGGAAAGATGCGTCCTACCACCAGCTTGATCCCATTGAGGAGGAGGCGGGCTCTCACGCTGCTGCTGCTGGCTCCGCTGCTCCTCTGCGGCTTCGCACTCGTCGCCGTCACGCCTCCTGCGCAGGCCAGGGCCGACGCAGCAGCCGCCGTCTCGTGCACCAACCTGCCCGACACCACCGTCACCATGACCGCCAACTTCAGCGGCGATTCCGACTTCCAGCGGTGGCCGGGCGGGACGATGACCGTGGGCCAGGCGCCCTGCCAGGTCACCGTGACCCTGCCGGACGGGCCCATCGACTACAACGGGTATCGGGGCTGGTCGGTCTCGGTGCCGGCGAACAGCCTGATGGCGTCGGCGTCGATCACCACGGTGCACGAGCCCAACTGCACCGCGTGGGCCGCCTACGGCAGGGTGGTCGGTACCAGGCCGGCGTGCAGTTCCGCGTCCCCTGTCGGCTCCGGTGGCCAGGGGTCCACGGCCCGCCTCACGTTCAGCGCGATGGCCGACCCGATCCTGACCGTGACCAAGGCGGGCACCGGGACCGGTCTGGTCACCAGCAGCCCGTCGGGCATCTCCTGTGGCGCGACCTGTTCGGGTCAGTACGACCTCGACAGCGTGGTGACGCTGACCCAGGTCGCCGCCGCGGGCTCCCACTTCGTCAGCTGGGGCGGCGCCTGCTCCGGCGGCGGCGCCTGCTCCGTGAGCATGAACCAGGCCAAGGGCGTGGTCGCCAACTTCGCCCTCGACGACGTCTCGACGCTGTCGGTGTCCAAGGGGGCGCGGGGACCGGATCGGTGACCAGCGCTCCGGCCGGCATCAACTGCGGCCCGACGGACACCCCGGCCTGCCAGGCGAGCTTCGCCAACGGCAGCCTGGTGGTGCTCACCGCGACCCCGGCCGCCGGGTCGGTCTTCGCTGGGTGGGGCAACGGATGCACCGGCACCGGCAACTGCTCGCTCACGATGGACCAGAACCGAGCGGTGGTGGCGAACTTCTCGCCGATCCCGGTGCCGACCACCCTGACCATCGACAAGACCGGCAGCGGCTCCGGGAAGGTGACCAGCAGTCCCGCCGGGATCGACTGCGGGTCCACCTGCGCGGCCGACTTCGACTCGGGGAGCACGGTGACCCTGACCGCCGCGCCGACCGCGGGCTCCACGTTCTCCGGATGGTCCGGTGGCGGCTGCTCGGGGACCGGGCCGTGCGACGTCGTGCTCGGTGCGGCCACCACGGTCACCGCAGGCTTCGCCACCGGAGCGGCGTACCGGCCTGACGGGCTGGTCGGACTCGGCAGGCAGAAGCCCATCGGCGACCGGATCTACAACCTCACCGGGATGCGCCAGACCAAGGCCGCGACCATCAAGCGCAACCGGTCCACCTCGTTCCGGTGGGTCGTCCAGAACGACGGCAGCGCCACGGACAAGATGCGGCTGTCGCAGAAGGCCAAGGGGAAGTCCGGCTTCACCGTCGCTTTCAAGGTCGGGAAGAAGAACGTCACCCGGCAGGTGCTGAGCGGCAAGTACGCCGCGTCGCTGGCCCCCGGGAAGGCCGTGACCCTGACCGTGACGGTGACCGCGACCAAGAAGGCGAAGCCGGGTGCCTCCCGGACCTGGCTGCTCCGCGCCACCTCCGGGAACGGGTCCAGCGCCGACGCGGTCGGCGTGAGGGCGACGGCCGGGAAGTAGTCGGTCGTGCTGGCGGGACGTCGGGGCGCAGCCCTCCTCGTGATGGTGATGTCGATGACGACGCTCGCCCTGCTCGGCAGCGGCCCGCCGCGGGCGGCGGGGGAGCCCCTCCCCGTCGCCGGGGCGGCGCCGCGCGCGGTCGAGACGGTGGCTGCCGGAGCCCGCCACACCTGCGCGCTCACCGACGCCGGACGCGTGTGGTGCTGGGGCGCGAACGATCGCGGCCAGCTCGGGCGCGACGACGTGGGGAGCAGCGCGGCGCCGGTCCTGGTGGAGGGTGTCAGCGGCGTCACCGACCTGACCGCGGGCGGCGCGCACACCTGCGCACGTGCACCCGGCGCCACCTGGTGCTGGGGCGCGAACGGCTCGGGCCAGCTCGGCGACGGTACGACGGCGGACCGCTTCTGGCCGGTGCGCTCGCTCGCCGCGGGGGTCACCCAGTTGTCGGCCGGCCGGGCGCACACCTGCGCCGTCGCTGCCAACGGAAGCCACGAGGTGCAGCGGCTCGACATCGCCGCCTCCGCCGGTGGGTATCGCCTCTCCTTCGGTGCCTCCCGCACCACCGAGCTCGACTGGGACGCCGGCCCCGCGACGGTCCAGAGCGCGCTCAACGGCCTCTCGGCCAACTGGGACGTCGGGGTGCGCCCGGGCCGGGGCGCCGGGGTCTGCTGGTCGAGTTCACGGGAGGGACGCTCGCGCACCGCGACGTCGACCTGCTCGGCGTGGACGGCACCGGCCTGCGTGGACCGGTGCGCCGCGCGGAGGTCGCCGTCGTCACCGACGGCGGTAGCCGCCTGCTCTGCTGGGGCTCCGACGACTCCGGCCAGCTCGGCCGTGGCCTGATCACGGACGCGGCGATCGGCGGCCGCTCCAGCGGTCCCGACCGGGACGCGATCGCCACGGATCCGACCTCGGCCTCCTTCTTCCTCGCCGACTCCTCGGAGCAGAGGGTCTGGCAGTTCAGCGACGCCGGGCACTTCGTCCGCCTGCACCGCTCGTTCGGCTTCCAGCCCGGGGCGATCGGAGTGGCCGAGGTGCCCGGTGGCTCCGGCGCTCGCCGATCGATGCTGTACGTCGTGGACGCCTCCGGTGCCTCGACGGCACCGGGGACCGTGCACCGCTATGACGTGGCGGCGATGGCCGCCGCCGGTTCCTACGACCCGGCCGAGGACGAACGGGTGGTGCCGCCCACCTGGACGTGTCAGTGCTCCACCACCGCGATGGCGGTCGACCCCGAGACCGGAGCGGTGGTGCTGGTCTTCGCCGGCGTGGCCGGGCCGACCACGTCGACCGGTCCCTACGCGCCGTTCGCCAAGTTGGTGCGTGTGGCCGCCGACCTGAGCGTCTCCGTCGGCCCGGCGCCGGTGGACCTCGTCGACGCCTTCCCCGGCGTCGCCGCGGTCACCGACCTGGCAGTCGGCACCGACCGGACCGGGGCGCCGATCGTGTACACCCTGCAGGAGCCCACCGCTGCCGGCGACTGGCGGATCGGTGTGTGGGACATCGGTCGCGACGGGCTCGCGCTGCGCGCGACCTTCCCCGTCGACCCGCTGGTGCGGGGCACCCAGGACGGAACGTACGACGGAGCGTGCCCGGCCGAGTCGGTCACCGCGCCGCGGACCGTCGACGGCACCTTGGTCCGGGAGCGGCACCGCGGCGTGTACGACGTCGGCGGCATCGGTCCGGCCGGCGACGGCGACGTCGGCGTGATCACCGAATACGGCTACACCGTGCAGAAGCAGGTGTTCGAGCCCGGCGACGACCCCGTCACGGATCCCGGCGCGTGGGTCGACCAGGGCGAGGTGTCGACGGCCCGGCCGCAGGACGCCTGCGTCAACGTTTTCGCGGCAGGGTCCCAGGGAGCCTACGGACGATTCGTGGCGAGCCTGCGGGGCGCCACCGGGGACGGCACGTCGCTCGGCGAGGCGCCCAGCGACCTGGCGGCGACGCCGGACGGTCGGCTGCTGGTCGCGGACCAGCAGCACGAGCGTGTGCAGCAGTTCTCGAAGACCGACGGCACCGCGTCCCCGCGGTGGCGCGGCGCCGAGTTCACCGCGATCCCGTTCGCCAGCCCGGTGGTGGCCCAGGTGCTCGACAACGAGGCGAGCGCGGTGCTCGAGGTCGGCGCGGCCGACGCGCACACCTGCGTCGCCACGGTCGAGGGCGGACTGCCCGGCCCGGTCCTCTGCTGGGGTTCGGACGCGGCCGGTCAGCTCGACGTGCAGGACCGGCAACCGTGGGTCCCGTTCCGCGACCCCGCGCTCACCGACGCCCGGACGAGCTTCCCGGTGGTGGCCACCGATCCGGGCGCCTCCGGCGCCGACATCGCCGCAGGCACCGTGGACGTGGGCGGTGCGACCACCTGCACCAGCGATGCGACCGCGGACGGTCCGGGCTCCACCGTCGTCTGCTGGGGTGACGACAGCCTCGGGCAGGCGGGTGACCCGGGGTCGCGGCGTGGCGCCATCGTCGCGACCTCCCGCCGTCACACGCTGCTCGACACCGGCGGGATCGGCACCTGCATCGCCGTCGAGGCGGCGGCCGTCGAGTGCTGGGGAGCCGACGAGGTCGAGGTGCAGGGGCTGGTCAGCTCCTCGGTGACCTCACTCTCCGTCGGTGGACGGCACGCGTGCGCGGTCGTCGACCGGACCGCCCAGTGCTGGGGCGAGAACGGTTGGGGGCAGACCGGGCCCGGCGGCGCCGGGGACGCCGCCCCGGTCCCGGTGCCTCTGGTCCCCCGGGTCACCGCGACCGCCCCGGAGGGCCTCGGGACCCGATCACGGTGCGGTTCGAGGACCTCGCCGGCCATCTCTCGGACAGTGATCTCACCGTCACCGACACGGACGGGGACAGCGTGTCGGTGGCGGTGAGCTGCCTCGACCCCGGTGGCGCGGCGACGGGATGCGCGGGCGCATCGGTGCGCACCGTGCGGCTGGCGCCCAAGGGTGGCGTGGTGGCGGGGGAGTCCTACCAGGTCGACCTGCACCCCGGCGCGGCGATCCTTGCGGGCGGAGAGCCCGTCGTGCTCGCGGAGCCGCTCCTCGTGGAGGCCCCGAGCGTGCTGGAGGACCGGGCGGTCGGTCGCGCCTACCGCTGGGACGAGGTCCGATCGTCCGGCTCCTACGGAGGACGGGCCTGGCGCGAGGCGGCCCCCGGCGCCACCGCGACCTTCGCCTTCACCGGCACGTCGGTGACCTGGTACACCCGGCGCGGGCCGACCGAGGGCGTGGCGACGGTGGCGATCGACGGTCGCCGGCGTCGTACCGTCGACAACTCGTCGCCCCGCGTCCGTGATCGGGTGCCGGTGCGGCTGGACGGCCTCTCGCCCGGGCGGCACACGGTCACCGTGCGGGTGGAGGGGCGGCGCGGTGCCCGAGGCCGCGGCAGGACGGTGACCGTCGACGCGTTCAGGGCCGGCAGGCTGGTCCGGAACCCGTCGGTGAGCGCCGACTGGGGCCCGGCCCACCGGGACGGCCGAGGGTGGTCGCGGGCCGGGGTCGGTGGTGCCGAGGTCAGCCTGCGCTTCCGCGGCAGCCAGATCGTCTGGCACACGCTCTCCGGACCGCGGCAGGGCAGTGCCGCCGTGATCCTCGACGGCGTCCGGGTCGACACCTATCTCGGCCGGGCCTCGTCGTACGCGCTGCGGTCGGTGGTGGTCCCCGCCGGTCCGGGCGTCCACCGACTCACCGTCCGGGCGCTCGACAGCGACCGGAACGCGCCGTCGTTCGTCTCCGTCGATCGATTCGAGGTCAGCCAGTGAGCAGCAGCAACCACAGCTCTCGCCGGCGGCGAGAACGCACCGTGGTCCTCGTCGGCGCCGCCCTGCTGGTGAGTGCCGCGGTCGCCGTCGTCGGCCCGGGCGAGCGGGCGGTCGGTGCGGCGAGCAGTGCCGCGGCCGCCGAGGAGTGCGAGCCGATCGGTCCGGAGACCACCCTGACCGGCTCTTGCCAGGTGGCCCTGGAGCCGACTCCGTTGCCGCAGCGCCGCGTGGTCGGCGAGTACGAGCTCGGCCTCCTCTCCCGGACGTCGGTGCCGACGACGACGGTCGCCGAGTTCGGCGCCGGGGGCGTCCAGGGATCGTGCGACCCGGCCACCGAGGTCTGCTCCACCACCGCCGAGCTCGGACTGCTGGACGACCCCCGCGACCCCGGGTCGGCCGAGCCGACCGTCCGGGTGCCGGACGACGGCTTCGGTGCCGCGGCCGGGGACGGGGCGGTCACGGCGGTCGACCTCGACGGGGACGGGCGGCAGGAGCTGGTGCGGGCGGCGCGGTGCGCGGCGACCACGGACCTGTGCCTCTCCCTCTTCACGCCCGGCGACCGATCGCCGGGCTCCGCGGGCTACAGCGAGCCGTTCGCGACCGGGCTGCGCATCGATCCGGGCTCGGTGGGTCGGATCCGGCTGGCCTCGGGACCGGTCTCGTTGGCATCGACCACGGTCGTCGCCGCGAGGTTCGCGGTCGACCGGGACCAGGAGACGACCACCGCGACGTTCACCACCGAGGCCCGGCACGGGTTCGGGGTGGGGATCCGGTGCGCCTGGGCAACGAGCCCTCGCTGCAGGAGACGATGTGCGTCGCGTCGCCGCTGTCCACCAGCGGGGTCCAGTGCCTGGGCGAGGACCTGTTGTCCTACCGGCCGATCACCGCGGTGACCCCGACGACGTTCTCGGTGGATCTCGGCGTGCTGGTGGTCGCCGGCCGCGGCGTCGGCCACCCCGTCGTACCCGAGAGCTGGGCGGCGGGCTGCGACGACTGCGGGGTGCCGGCCGAGTCGATCTCCAGCGGCGTCGTGGTGGCCTGGACCGCGCCGACGATGGCCCTGAGCGTGGCCACCTTCACCGCCACCCCGGGGGACTCCCGGCCGTTCCGCATGCTCGACAGCCGTGCCGTCGGCAAGCAGTACGCCGGTCCGGCGGGGCGTGAGGCGACGGCGCTCGTCGTGGACGACTTCCGGTCCGGCGGCGCGGACGAGATCGCCGTCGCCTGGGCCGGTCTGTGCGGCGACTCGGCGTGCCCCCGGCTCTCCTTCCTGGCGATGGACGACGGTCGCCGTCTGGCGCTGGAGTCGACGCCCGACTGGGCGATGGACGAGGGCTGTGTCGGCGCCGATCGGCCGGTCGACCTGGCCGCCGGGGTGCCGACCTCGATCTCGCTGGCGTCGGGAGTCTTCCGATCGGGACCGACCACCACCGACGGCGCGGACCTGGCGATCGGCTGGGCGACCTCGGCCGCTGCGGGCGTCGACCACCTGGTGCAGACCTTCGACGTGAGCGAGCAGCTCACGCTCACCCCGACGCAGCCGCTCGATGCGGAGGCCGTCGGGGCCGACCGGGACGGTTGCGCGAGCGTGGTCAGCCGGACGTCGTCGACCGCCGCCGAGGCGCAGCGGTCCCAGGTCGAGGTCGCGGCGGCCGACCTCGACGGCACCGAGGGGGACGAGCTCATCGTCGCCGAGACGCTTCCCGTGGCGGACAGCGCCACGACGGACGCGGCCGTCGCGCCGGTCAGCGTGGGGATCTGGTCCCAGGGGGTCGACGGCGGCCACGGGCCGGGGTGGCGGCCGCAGAGCCGCTGGCAGGCTCCCGTCACCGGATGGACCCGACCGTTCGACAGCTCGGGACCGGACACCACCGTGGCCACCGGCTACCGGGCTGTCGGCGGTGGTGGAGCGGGACAGATCTCGATCCAGACCGGACGGATCGCACGGCGTCAGACCGATGCCACCCAGGAGTCAGCGTGGCCCGAGTCGATCAACCCGGACGTGCTGGTGGCGTGGACCTGTCGTGGCACGGTGACCTGCGGAGACCCGCGCAGCCCCGCGGACACGGCGGTCGCGGTGGACGCGCTCGCGGTGGCCGTCGGTGACGGCGGCACGCTCTCCTTCGACCGGAGTGGCACCCGGACCGCGTCGGTCCGACCGGCCGACGTCCCCCCTCCCGACTCGTACGTCGCCGGTGCGAGCGACCGCACCTTCGTCCAGCTCGCCGCCGCCGATCTCGACGGCGACAGCTCGACCCTGGGCGACCCCGTCCGCTCCTACGCCGTCGGGGAGGTGCAGCCGATGATGGTGATGCGGGCTCCGCCGGTGGAGTTCCTCGCCCTCGACGGATCGCACCCGGGCTACGCCACCGACGGGTGGATCTCCTCGGCCGAGGTGTACGACCTGTCGAGCTGCTACGCGGCCAACGGCGCCGACACCGACAACGGCCAGTGCCCGATGCGGACGACGTACTCGACCGAGGGCGGGACCGAGACGAGCCTCGCGGTCGCGGTGCAGAGCAGCTGGGGGATCGACACCGCGATCAAGGGCGGGCTCGCTGGTGGCGACCACGACCCAGGCGGTGACTGCAACGACGTCTGCTGGGAGGCGACCCTGGAGCTCGCCTACGCCCACCGCGAGGAACAGCAGACCGAGGACCAGCGCACGCGGACCTTCCGCTACTCGACCGAGCAGGTGGCGGCGCCGATGCAGGACCGTGCCTTCGTCGCCACCTCCGACATCGAGATCAACCAGGTGCCGGTCTACTACGGCACCTTCTCCGGCGGCACGCTGCCCGACGAGCCGGACCTGTGGACCTACGCGGCGACGCCGCTGGACACCGTCTTCTCGTGGATCTCGGTCAACGATCCGCAGTACGGGTCGGTCTTCGCCGGCCCGACCCCCGGCAACGTGCTCTCCTACCCGGCCAACGGCTCCCAGGTGGAGACGCATCGGCAGTCCGTCACGTCGATCCGCCGCGAGGGCACGAACCGTCTCGCGGTCACGACCACCTCCAACCACGGCTACCTCTGTGCCCTCGAGGGAGGTCAGGTGGAGACCGCGTTCCCGTCGCCGGTCGACGCCCAGTGCGCCGGTCAGCAGGAGCCGGTGCGGATTCGCGGTGCCGGGAGCTTCGACGGTACGAACTACGTCGTCGCCGGGGTGCGCTCGCCCACCGAGGTCGTGCTGCAGCGCATCGGCTCCTCGGTGCCGGTCGCCGCCGACCCCTGCGGCGACGGCGGGTGCACGATCAGCCGCCAACCCAGCGCGCTCCCGGTGCAGACCCAGGAGATCGGTCCGGGCTCCGGCGGGAGCACCACCTTCACCTTCGGGCAGGTCGACGGCTACCAGGAGCGCTACGCAGTGACCAACGGTGGGAGTGCGGAGCTCGCGACCTCGGGGGAGGCTGGAGCGGGTCCGGTGTCGGTGCTCTGGGAGGCGCACGTCAAGGGCGAGTTCGAGCACAACAACGAGTCGATGCTGAGCATGGTGCTCGAGTCCGCGACGACCTGGACCTTCGACTACGGCAGCGCGAGTCGGCCGGGGAGCTATCGGGTGACGCCGTATCTCGCGGACGACCCGAAGTCGGGGGCGCTCGCGCTGACCTGGACCGCGTCGCCGGTGGGGTCGAGCGGGCTCTGGGGCAACCCGGTCTACGGGTACGGCGCCGTCGGCGACCCCGATCTGCCCGCGCGGCCGGACGCCGCCTTTTCCCTCCCGCTGCTCCTGGAGCCGTATCGGACCCACACCGGGCTCGACGACAACCTCGACGTCGTCCTGTCCTCACCGGACTTCGCGACCTGGACCTGCGAGGAGGACGGCGTGTGCCGGCCACCCGACGCCCTGCCGGTCGGACAGCCGCTCCAGATCAGTGCCACGGTGCACAACGAGGCACTGAACCCGTTGCCGGCGAGCGTCTCCCGGCCACTGGTGGTCCGCTTCTATCTGGGCGACCCGGCACGTGGCGGCTATCAGATCGCCGAGTCGAAGGTGACCAGGACGATCGAGAGCCGCGACGACGCCGTAGCCACCGCCCGGTGGACGCCGCCGGCGAACTTCGCCGGCCAGCTGGGACAACCGATCTATGCCGTCATCGACCCCGACGACGAGTTCGACGAGGTCCTCGACTGGGAGGCCCCCATCTCGCTCGTCGACCGCAGCCTGAACGGCACGCTGACCTCGGCGATCTCCCGGAACGTCGCCGGGGAGCCGGTGTCGGTGCTGCGCACCACGACCGACCACGGACTCGCCGTCGGCGACCCGGTCACCGTGAGGGGCGTGCCGGGCTACGGCGCGACCGACGAGCCGGTCCTGGCCGTCACACCGACGACCTTCACCATCGCCTCACCGGCTCGCCGGGCTCCGTCGACCGCGAGCGGCCGCTGGTCCTCGGCGCAGGAGTCGAGCTGCTCGACCAACAACCCCTGGTACGGCAACGCGACGCTCGACTACTACACCTTCGGCGACGACGAGGAGTTCCTGTCCAGGTGTCCGACGACCAACAACGAGGCCTACTTCCTCACGCCACGGATCGAAGGCAATCGGGCCGGCGTGCCACGCAGCGCGCTCAGCGTTCGCGGTTCTCGCGTGCGCACCACCAAGGATCGCCGATCGGTCGCGGTCGACGTACGGTCCGGGACACGGCTTCTCGGCGAATGGATCGAGGCCCGCGTCTGGATCTGCACGTCCCCGAACCGCTCGTGCTCGCCGCAACTGGCCGGATCCGTCGGTCAGTATCAGCGACGGGTCACGGTCAGCATCGGTGCCGGCGACTGGCGGACGATCCGCGTGCCGCTCGGACGGACCGCGTTGAAGAAGGGGCGTCACTACCGGATCGGGGTGCAGGTCGTGCCACTGACGACCTGGGAGCGTCCCCCCGGACCTGGCCTGCACTCCGTGGCCATGGGGAGCCTGGCGGACAACCAGACGATTGCGTGGGTGCGAGCGAGGTAGTCGTCATCACCGTTGCCGACGCTGCGCGCAGTCGATGCAGCAACGAGCCTCGGGTCGTGCCTCCAGGCGGCCCCGGGGATGGTGCGATCGCAGGACTCGCAGACCCCGTAGGTGCCCGCGTCGACCCGCGCGAGCGCTGCGTCGAGCTCGTCGAGGTGCGCGCGTGCCTGGCGGATGAGCGCGTCGACCTGGGAGCGCTCGAAGGCGATGGTCGCGCCTTCCGGGTCGTGTTCGTCGTCCGCATTGGTGTCGCGGGACGCGGCGACCACCGCCCCGTGGTCGGTGGTGAGGCCGGTCAGGCGGCTCACGGTGTGGTCCCGCTCGGCCTCGAGACGTCGGCGGGTCCCCGGGTCATCCATGGTGGGTGTTCGGACCATCGGGGTGGTCCCCCGCCACGCGAGTGGCGTCGAGGGCCTCCAGACGTGCGACCTCGGCACGTTGCTCGTCGCCGACGATCGCTCCGATGCGCACCATGGTCCGACGGTAGCCGTGCTGACCGGCAGGTGCAGCCGGGCGCAGGGGAGAGGTCCCGTCCTGCCCAGTGGTCACAGGCCGGGCCAGTGACCTGCGGACGATCTGTGGAAAACAGGCTCTGACCTGCGGGAACGATTCCACAAACCTCCCGGCAGGGGTCGAACTGGTGTTCGACATCACGTAGAATCGGGGCATCTGCTGCACCTGTCTCGGAAGGTTCTCCCGATGTCGCTGACCGGCACCCGCACCCCGTTGGGCGAGGCGGTCGCGGTGTGCCGGGACGCGTTGGGTGAGGTCGCGGAGCGTCAGCCCGGGTTCCTCACCGTGCCCGAACGGGAAGAACTGTTGAGGGGTTGGTGGCGCTCGAGGCGCAGGTCGTCGAGCTGCGGATGCGGGTCCTGGCCGCGTCGACTGATATCGCCTCGACCCATGGGGCGCGGGATGTCGCCGGCTGGGTGGCGCTGCGGACCGGCACCGACCCCGGCCGGCTGCGTGCGGAGTCGAAGGTCGCCACCGCGATCGACGAGTCCTGGCCGCGGGTGGGGGCAGCGATGGCCCGCGGCGCACTGTCCCTGGAACAAGCCCGGGTGATCACCACCGGACTGGACGCCCTGCCGGCCCGGATCGACACCAAGGCGCGGCAGCGGGCCGAGACCGACCTCGTCGCTCTCGGCGCCGGCGACCGGCCCGGGGTCCCCGAGGGCGGGTTCGGTCCGAAAGAGCTACGCCGCCTCACGGACCGGATCCTCGACGTCGTGGCCCCGAGATCGCCGAAGAGGAAGACGCCAAACGCCTCGCCGCCCTCGAAGCCGCCGCGCACGCCAAGACCAGCCTTCGGATCCGGTCCCTGGGCGACGGGCTGACCCGGATCACCGCCCTGGTCCCCGACCCGGTCGCGGCACGGTTGGCGACCTACCTCGACGCCTACACCTCACCCCGCCACCACGCCTCCGACCAGGACGCAAGAACGGGCGCCAACCCAGACGCCGAACGTCTGCCGCAACACCACGCCCGCGGCCTGGCGTTCGGAGCACTTCTGGAGCACCTCGACCCTGCGCATCTGCCGGCGCATGGTGGGGACGCGACCACCGTGGTCGTCACCATCGACCACACCCAGCTCACCCGCGACCTCGCCACGGCCGGACTCCTCGACCCCAGCCACGACACCGACGGGGAGCAGCGGATCAGCGCCCACGCAGCCCGACGCCTGGCCTGCACCGCCAAGATCCTCCCCGCCGTCCTCGGCGGCAAGTCCGAACTCCTCGACCTCGGCAGATCCCGCCGGCTGTTCACCACAGCCCAACGCACCGCACTACGACTCCGGGACAAGACCTGCCGCGGCGAGGGTTGCACCATCCCAGCCCGGTGGTGCGAAGCCCATCATCTGGACCCCTGGTCGAAAGGCGGCCGCACCGACCTCGCCGACGGGGTGTTGCTCTGCTCCTTCCACCACCACCGCGAACACGACCCCACCTACACCACCACCCGGCTCCCCAACGGCGACCGCAGATACCACCGACGGACCTGAGCCGCCACGGACAAGGGCTCGCGCCTCACCCAGCCGCGCAGAACCCCGAGGACGCCTTCTTCAGCCGCGTCTTCGACACCGGCGAGCGCCCGGTGTCGCTCGGGAACGCCCGCACCCAGTCGGAGTAGAACTTGGTGGTGTTGTGCTCGCCCCGACCGCCTTCCATGCTGTAGCGGATCACCAGGGGCTTGTTCCGGAGCCCCTTCGTGGTGGGCATCGTGGCGACCGGCTGGCTGTTGATGAACCAGGTGATCCGGTTGGAGCGCACCTCGCCGGCGAGCAAGGGGCCCATCGTCGACCACCCCTTGATCGTCTTCGACCGCTTCCAGTACTGGCCGTTGCGGGCCAGGCCGTAGGTGACCGTGTTGCTGTGGGCCCTCCACGCGCCGAGCACGATCGCGTCGGTGTCGCAGGCGTCGCCGGTGACGCCGTCGGGGAGCAGCTCGACCTTGATCGTGTAGTCGTCGGCGCGCTTCTCCAGGTTGGTCCACCGGAACCGCGTCTCCCAGCGGCCGTAGCGCATCGAGTTGCCCCGCAGGGTGGCACGCGTCGTACCGAAGTCGTCGGTGCCGGCACGGCCGTTGATCGAGCTGAACAGCGCGAGACCGCCGTTGTGGGTGGCGGCGCGGCCGGCCCCGTCGGTGTAGGGAACCCAGCGTCCCCGCTTGGAGGAGCCGTCCTTCGGCGGCGAGTCGTAGTCCTCGCCCCACTCCCAGCCGTAGTCGAAGACCGGGCGGTACCAGCCGAACCGGCCGCGAGCCGTCTGCTTCGGCGGCCGGCCGGGGCGCCGGCGCTGACCTGCGGCGACAGCTTCTCCGGGAACCGGTACCTCGTCGGCTCGCTCCCCACCGGCCGCACGTCGAGCGCGAGGGGGAAGGACTGGCGCCAGCCGATCCGGTTCTTCCCGGTGTGGATCCGCTCCTGGCGGACCTGGTAGACGACCTCCCCGGCGGTCGGCTCCTCGACCGTGAAGAAGCCCATGCCGTCACCGTCGACGGTGGTGGTGCCGACGGTCTGCCACCGCTCGCCGGTCAGCTGCCGCTGCAGGGTCAACGTGCGTCCCTCGAAGACCGGGAGGTTCTGCAGCCCGGTGATGCCGACCCGCACCGGGGTGGTGTCGACCACGACGGTGAACGGCTCGCCGGCGACCGGGTGGATGGCGTGGTCCTCGCCGTAGCGCTGGGCCGACGGCGTCGCCCAGATGGAGAGCTCCTGCGCAGGCGCATCCATCTCCTTGCCGACGGTGGTCCAGCCTCCCTTCCCGGCCACCCGGTAGGTGATCCCGAACATGCTCGGTGCCGTGGAGACCAGTCGGAAGGAGCCGTCGGCGGCGGTCCGGCCGCGGGAGGCGGGCACCGTGCCCCAGTTGTCGCCCGGGCGTCCCATGTGGAACTGCAGCCAGATGCTCCGCCTCCCCTTCGCCGGCAGGCGGCCGGTGAAGGTCAGCGCTTGGCCGGCGACGTACTTCTTCGCCGGAGTGACGTTCAGGGTGCCTTTCGGCTTCGCCCGGACCGACGCGTGGTCGTCGGGACGGGCCTGCGCCGGCGCGACGTCGTACGACGCCAGGCCGGTCGCCGCCATCGCGACCACGCTGAGCAGGGCGAACAGTCGGTTCCGCGTCTTCATCGGCTTCCCCCCGGGAGCTGTGGAGTGCTGCGAGGACGTTACCCGCGGGCCCCGACCGCCGCTGGCGTTTGCCAGGGGAGGCTCGGAGGGATTGGATGCGGGTAACGGAGCCTGCGTCCTCGACCGAGGGTCGCCGTCAGTCAGGGTCAGTCAGGAGCATCGTGCCGACCACCCCAGCGGCATCGCGTACGACGTGCACCCCGGCGCGTCCGACCCCCTCCCCGTGGTGCTGGTGCACGCCGGGATCGCCGACCGCACGATGTGGGACCCGGTGTGGCCGTGGCTGAGCGAGCGGGGCACGGCGGTCCGGATGGACCTGCGCGGGTTCGGTGCCTCGGACACCCCGGCCGACCCGGTCGACCACGTGGCCGACGTGCTCGGCGTCCTCGACGACGCCGGCCTGGACGGCGGCCACTGGGTGGCCGCCTCGTTCGGCGCCGGCATCGCGGCCGAGGTGGCGGTGACCGCACGGGACCGGGTCGCCTCGCTGACCCTGGTGGCCCCGGGCGGCAGTCTGCTGGGGGCCGCCACGGAGGAGTTCCGCCGGTTCGTCGCGGCCGAGGAGGCGGCGTTGGAGGCAGGCGACCTCGACGCAGCGGTCGCGGTGGACCTGGACACCTGGGTGGTCGGCCACGGACGTGGGCGCGACGACATCGCCCCGGACGTGCTGGCGCAGGTCGCCCGGATGCAGCGGCGTGCCTTCGAGCTCGAGGAGGTGCTCGGCGACGTCGACTCCGTCGAGCTGGAGCCGCCGGTGCTCGAGCGTCTCGACCAGATCCTGGCGCCCACCCTGGTGCTGTCCGGCGGCCGTGACCTCGACGTCTGCCGGGACGCCGCCCAGCGGGTGCTCGCCGGCGTGCCCGGCGCCCGCGGGGAGCAGTGGCCCGACGTCGCCCACCTGCCCAGCCTGGAGCAGCCGGAGCGGTTCCGGGCGCTGCTGGAGGAGTGGCTGGAGGAGCGCGAGGGCGCGGTCAGCCGGTGACGACCTCGGCGTCGAGTCCGAGGAACTGGGCGTAGCGGCCGGCGGCCGCGCGGATCGCCGCCAGCTCCGGCTCGGTGAGCGGGCGGTGCGGCGCGAGGGTGAACGTCACCCGTGTCGGGTCCACCCCGCGCTTCATCGCGGCGACGAGCTGTCCGTCCACCAGGGCCATCCCGATCGCCGTCTCGCGCTGCCGCGGCACCACGCCCTCCGCGTCCAGCGCCCACCGGGTGTCCTGGTAGCCGCGGTACATCTCGTCGAGCACCTGCAGCAGGTGGCCGTCCGGGGCCGGCGTCGCCGGCGGCCCGCCCGGCGCGTGCCAGTAGGTGCGTCCTTCGTGCTCGAAGGAGTCCAGGCGGTCCGCGGCGGCGGCCAGCCCGCGTCGTACGTCGGTGAGGGTGAGGGTCGCCCAGTAGGCCAGGTCGCGCTCGGTGGCCGGTCCGTGGCCGGCGAGGTAGCGCAGCGCCAGCTCGGCCAGCGCCTCGTCGCGCTCCAGGGACCGCGACTGCGGTGCCCGGTCTGCCAGCAGCGCGTAGGTGTGCTCGGGCGCTCTCCCGGGAGTCTCGTCGACCTGCCGCGGGGCGCCGCTGCAGACCACGCCCAGCAGCTCGAGTCGCGCCAGCAGGATCATCAGCTCGTGACCGTCGAGGGTGAGGCCGCGCGCGATGAGCGCCTCGCCCACCTCCGCTCGCGTCGGGTGTGCCGCCGCGTCGGCGAGGGCCTCGGCGACCCTGTCGTCCAGCTCGTCCAACCGGTCCTCGACCCGCTCCAGCTGGCGCCGCAGCAGGGGCAGGATCCGCGGCGCGGTCACGTCGAGCAGCCAGCGGGCGTCCTCGGCGTGCACGTAGTGCCAGGTGGGGCGCAGCACGTGGGTGCGCAGGATCCGCCCGTCGGCGAGCGCCGCGGCCAGGTCGTCCTGGCGCGGCGCGGTGGTGCGGGCGGCCACCGCCCACGCGGACTGCCCCGGGTTCTCCGCCTGGACGGCGAGCAGCGATCGCACCACCTGCTCGGCGTCGTCCAGCGGATCCGTCAGGTGCTGCGCGTGCAGGCGCCAACGGGCGATGGCGCGGTCGGTGGTCACGGGCTCAACGTAGCCGCGTGCGCCCCCAGGCTCAGCGCGCCGAGAGCTCGTCGATCCGCGCGTGCAGCCGCTGGAGCTCGGCCAGGATCTCGTCGGTCGCGGCGGTGGTCGCCACCGCAGCGACATGGGCGTGGGCCTTCGGGTGCTCCGGAGCGGCGCCGTCCGGGGCCGCCTCCACCGCCCGGTCACGGTCGTGCAGCGTCTGCATGGTGTCCACGATGACCGCGATGAAGAGGTTCAGGATGGTGAAGGAGGAGAGCAGGATGAAGGTGACGAAGAACGTCCACGCCCAGGGGTGCACCTCCATCACCGGACGCACGATCCCCATCGACCAGCTCTCCAGCGTCATCACCTGGAACAGCGTGTAGAGCGAGTCGCCGATGCTGCCGAACCACTCCGGGAAGGTGTCCCCGAAGAGCGAGGTCGCCATCACCGCGGCGACGTAGAAGATCAGTGCCAGCAGCGCGCCGATCGCGCCGATGCCGGGGATCGCGGCCAGCAGCGCCTCGACGATGAAGCGCAGCCGCGGCAGCACCGAGACCAGGCGCAGCACCCGCAGGACCCGCAACGCTCGCAGCACCGAGAACGGCCCGGACGCCGGGACCAGCGCGACGCCCACGATCAGGAAGTCGAAGACGTTCCACGGGTCGCGGAAGAAGCCCCACCCGTGCGCGAACAGCTTCAGTGCGATCTCGACGACGAAGACGGTGAGGAACGCCGCGTCGAGCGCGTGGATCAGCCCACCGGCGCGGTCCATCACCGCAGATGAGGTCTCCAGGCCCAGGGTGACGGCGTTGGCGACGATGACGACGATGATGATCCGTTGGACCGGAGCGGACTCCACCCAGTTACCGGCTCGCCGGCGCAGCTCGTGCATGCGCAGATCATGCCGGGCCCCGGGTCGTCCGAAACCGACCCGGCCACAATCGGGTGGACCGGCGCCGGGAGCGCCCATTATCGTGGCCGCATCATGTGGATCCACGCCTGACCCGACCCACGTCCGCGGCACGTCGCCCGGTGGGCCCGCCTCTCGACGAGGACCTCCATGTCAGTGCATCCCTCCGCCCCCTCCGGCCTCACGCTCACCCGCACCCCCGGCGCTGGCCCGATCGTGGTCCGCGACCTCACCGTCGGCTTCGGGCGTCGTACGGCGCTGGACGGGGTCGATCTGCTCGCCCAGCCGGGACGCCGGGTCGGACTGGTCGGTGAGAACGGCTCCGGCAAGTCGACGCTGCTGCGGGTCGTCGCCGGGGAGGTCTCCCCGCTGGCCGCGGTGAGCGGCGAGGTCGAGACCCCGGACGACCTCGCCCACCTGGCCCAGGAGCCGCCGTTCGCCGACGACGAGAGCGTGGCCGACGTCCTCGACACCACCTTGCGGCCGCTGCGCGAGGCGGTGGCCGCGGTCGAGACGCTGGCCGAGCGGCTGGCCGAGCCGGCGGTGGCCGCGGCCTACGAGCGGGCGCTGGAGTATGCCGTCGCGCACGACGCCTGGGACGCGGACCGGCGGGCACTGCTCGCCGCCGAGCAGCTGGGCCTGGCCGGTCTGGACCGTTCCCGTCGGGTGGGCAGCCTCTCCGGCGGCCAGCGCACCCGGCTGGCGCTGGCCACGCTGATCACCCGGCGACCGGCCGCCCTGCTGCTCGACGAGCCGACCAACCACCTCGACGACGCCGCGATCGAGGTGCTGACCGGGTTCCTCCGGGACCTGCCCGGCGTGGTGCTGCTGGCCAGCCACGACCGGGTGCTGCTCGACGACGTCTGCACCGACCTGGTCGACCTCGATCCGGTCGGCCCGGGCACCGACGGCCACGGCGGCCGACGGTACGGCGGAGGCTGGAGCGCCTACGAGGCCGCCCGGGCCGAGGCCCGGGGCCGGTGGGAGGCGACCTACGCGGCGCAGCAGGAGGAGCTGGACCGGCTCCGGGCCGCCACCCGGATCGGCACCGGGGCGATCGCGCACGGGCGCGGTCCGACCGACAACGACAAGTTCATCCACGCCTTCAAGGGGGCCAACGTGGAGCGGGCGCAGGCGCGCCGGGTCAAGGATGCGAACCGTCGCCTGGAGACCGCCGAGCGGGAGCAGGTGCGCAAGCCGCCCGCCCCGCTGCGGCTGCGGGTCGACACGCTCACCGCGGCGCACGGGTCGACCGCCGGCCCGGTGGTCGTGGTGCGTGCGCTGGCCGTCGCCGGGCGGCTGCGGCTGGACCGGCTCGACGTCGCCGCCGGCGAGCACCTGCTGGTCACCGGCGCGAACGGCGCCGGGAAGTCCACCCTGCTCGGGGTGCTCGCCGGGCGGCTGGACCCGGATGCCGGGCGGGTGGAGGTGCACGCCCAGCGGGTGGCCGAGCTGACCCAGGATCCCGTCTTCGGCGGCCCCACCCTGGGCGCGGAGGCGACGTACCGGGCCGCGCTGGGCGAGCAGGCCGCCGAGGAGCGGCCGCTGCGCAGCCTCGGCCTGCTGCACCCGCGGGACCACGCGAAGCCGGTCGCACTGCTCTCGGTCGGCCAGCGGCGCCGGCTGGACCTGGCCGTCGCGGTGGCGTCCGGGCCCGACCTGCTGCTGCTCGACGAGCCCACCAACCACCTCTCGCTCACCCTGGTCGGCGAGCTCGAGGAGGCGCTGCAGGCGAGTCCCGGCACGGTCGTCCTCGCCTCCCACGACCGGTGGTTGCGGCGGCGGTGGACCGGCACGACGCTCGACCTCGGCCCCGCCTCACCGACCCGCTGAGGTGCCGAGCACCACGGTCGCGCCGCGCTCCTCGTCGTACCGGATCTCCGGGCGCAGCCCGGCACTCGCGAACGCGGCCGCCGCCCGCGCGTCCTGACCGGTGCCCGCGTCCCCGGTCTCCACCAGTACGACGCCACCGGGCCGCAGCCACGCCGGGGCCCGCTCCGCGAGCCGGCGCACGTGGTCCAGGCCGTCGGCGCCGCCGTCGGTGGTGGCGGCCGGCTCGTGGTCGCGGGACTCGGCCGGCATCAGCGCGCGGGCCGTGCTCGGCACGTAGGGCAGGTTCGCGACGATCGCGTCGACGGTGCCGCGCAGCGCGTGGGGGAGCGGGGCGGTGAGGTCGCCGACGTGGGCCCGGGCGGCGGCCGGCGAGGCGGCGAGGTTGGCGCGGGCGACCGCGACGGCGGTGGGATCGATGTCCACCGCGTGCACCACCAGACCGGGGAACCGGTGGGCCAGGGCGACCCCGAGTGCGCCGGAGCCGCAGCCGAGGTCCACGACCGTGGCGCCGGTCGGCGGCAGGTGCTCCCCGGCGATCTCGACCAGCCAGGTGGTGCGCTGCCGCGGGATGAAGACGCCCGGCTCCAGGTGGATGCGGTGGCCGTCGAAGGCCACCCACCCGACGACGTACTCCAAGGGCTCGCCGGCGACGCGGCGCCGGGTCAGCTCGGCCAACCGGTCGGTGCCGTCGGCGGCCTCGACCAGCAGGGCGGCCTCCTCCTCGGCGAAGACGCAGCCGGCGGCACGCAGGGTGGCCGCGAGGGAGGCGGTGTCGGGCTGCGGCACCCCGGCAGCCTACGTCCGGGTCTCGGATCCGGGTCCGGCCCGGACCCGGCGCTCGTCGGGTCAGTCCTCGGGCATCAACAGCCAGCCGGCGAGGTAGACCAGGATCGCGGCCCCTCCGGTGAAGACGGTGGCGGCGACCATCAGCAGTCGCATCGCGGTCGGGTCGATCCCGGCGTAGACGGCGGCTCCGCCGCACACGCCGCCGACCTTGCGGTCGATCCGGCTGCGGGTCAGCCGGCGCGGACCGGTCGGGGCGTAGGGCTGGGGATGGGGCTGGGCGTAGGACGGGCCGCTGGACGGGCCGTAGGACTGGCCGTAGGACTGGCCGTAGGACTGGGGGTTCGGGTGCTCGTTGCTCATGTCCTCAACGGTGCCGCGCGCCGGCCGTCGGCACATCGGGGAGCGCCCCGGAGACGACCCTGGTCGGACCCTGACCCGCAGGTGCCCGGATCTTTGCCAGAATCGGCGGCATGCGACCCCAGGTCGTCGCGCACCGCGGCGCCAGTCACGAGATCGCCGAGCACACCCTCGGGGCCTACGTCGCGGCGCTGGACGCCGGAGCGGAGGGCCTGGAGTGCGACGTCCGGCTCACCGCCGACGGGCACCTGGTCTGCGTGCACGACCGCACCCTGCGCCGCACCGCGGCGAACCCCGGGCTGGTCTCCACGATGGACCTCGCCGACCTCTCCGAGCTCGACTTCTCCGCCTGGAAGAACCCCTGGGCCGAGCTGGACGACGAGGCGCCCGACCGGGACGAGACGCTGGACGGGGTGCTCACCCTGCGCCGCCTGCTGGAGACCGTGGCGGACTACGAACGTCCGGTGGAGGTGGCGATCGAGACCAAGCACCCCACCCGGTTCGGCGGTCTGGTCGAGAAGCGCCTGGTGGAGATGCTGCGGGACTTCGGCTGGACGCGCGCGGACTCCCCGGTCCGGGTGATGAGCTTCTCCTTCACCGCCCTGCAGCGGGTGGAGCGGATGGAGCCGGGCGTCCGGCTGGTCCAGCTGGTCGACAAGCCCAGCCTCTGGCCGATGCTGCGCCGGATCGTCGGCCAGGACTGGCTGCTCGGCCCCGGCATCGAGCTGCTCCGCGAACATCCGCGCACCGTGGCCAGCATGGTCCGTTCCGGGCGGGACCTGCACGTGTGGACGGTCAACACCGAGTCCGACCTGCAGCTGTGCCTGGACTCCGGGGTGAAGGCGGTCATCTCGGACCGGCCGGGGCACATCCTCGACCTGCTGGACGGGCGGGCCGCGGCCGGCGACCTGTGATCATCTAGGTTGGCGGCCATGGCGAAGCGATCGCGCGCGAAGAACCAGAGCCGCAACCAGACCACCGCCCCCGGCGAGGTCGGCCCCCGGCAGCCGTGCCCCTGCGGGTCCGGCAAGCGCTACAAGGCCTGCCACGGTGCACCCGGTGGTGGTGACGTCTACGTGAAGCGCCCGTTCGAGGGCTTCGCCTCCGAGTGCGACCTGGTCGCGCTGCGCGAGCTGGTCCCGGCCGCCACCGCGCCGCTCACCCTCACCGACCACCCGGACCGGACGGTGCAGCTGTGCACCCTGCTGCCCGGCGCGGCACCGGCGATGGTGCGCGACAGCGGCGAGATCTGGCTCGGTCTCCAGGTCCAGCACGCGTTCGGCGACCCGGCGCGCGACCTCGGCGCGGTGCTGCTCAAGGCGCTCGACGCGGAGCCCGGCGTGGTCGGCCTCACCGACCCGCCCGGCCCCGGTCCGCGCCTGCAGGACCTGGTCACCGACGAGGCGCTGACGATCACGGTGCACGACGGCTTCGAGTTCTGGGTCGCCGACATGGACGAGTCCAGCGAGCTGGCCGCGGCCCTGGAGCAGGCGGAGGGCGCCGCCGCCCCGACCGCCCGGCTGACCGAGGTCCAGGCCGCCTACTGGACCCGGATGGGGGCCAAGGAGCACCTGCGCTGGGTGATGCCCGAGCCCGAGGACCGGCTGCTCGACGCGCTGGCCCGGCTGCACGTGCGCGGCGCGGACGTGCTGGTGCCCGACTCCCGCTTCGTCGGCATGTTCCGGGCGCACGGACTGCTCGCCCCGGTCTGGGACCTCCCGGTGGGCACCGGCCCCGAGGCGATGGAGCAGGTCGCGGCCACCTTCAAGGGCGAGCTCGACGCCGCCCTGGCCGACGACGCCGAGCTCACCACCGAGGAGCGGTCGGCGCGCAGCGGCCTCGCCAACCGCCAGGTCACCATCCGCTGACCCGGCCCCGCCCCGCGAGGGTGGGGGCAGCGGCTCAGCCGGAGACCCGCGACCGGGCCACCTCGACCAGCGCGTCGTGGAACGACGGCATGTCCTTGTCGAGTTCGCGCAGTGTCTCGTCGGTCAGATGGATCGTCTCCAGCGGGGTCAGCGCCACCACGCTCGCGTTGCGCAGCCGCTGACCCACGATCGCGGCCTCACCGACGATGTCGCCCGCCCCGAGCTGGGCGATCTCCTCGCCGTCGCGGCGGATGGACGCGGTGCCGGACAGGATGATGTAGGCCTTGTCGGCCGGGGTGTCCTCCCAGATCGGCGACCAGCCCTGCGGGAGCTTGACCCGCCGGCCCGCGCCGCTGATCCGGGCGATCTCGGTGGGGGTGAAGTGCTCGAAGAACGTGCTCATGCCGGGACAACGCCGCGCCCCGGCGTCAGGTCACGGCAGTGGCTCCTCACGGCAGTGGGTCCCGGCGGATCGGGCAGCTCATGCACCGGGGACCTCCCCGGCCCGAGCCGAGCTCGGAGCCGGAGATCCGGACCACCTCGATGCCCGCGTCCTCGAGCCGCGCGTTGGTCTCGACGTTGCGCTCGTAGGCGACCGCCAGGCGCGGGGCCAGCGCGAGCGTGTTGTTGCCGTCGTCCCACTGCTCGCGCTCGGCGGTGACCGCGTCCAGGCCGGTGTCGATCAGCTCCAGCCGGTCGATCCGCATCGCCCGCGCCGCCGCCACCAGGAACGGCTCGGGGTCGGCGACGTCCAGCCGCAGGCTGCCCTCGCCGTACCCGTCCGCGGCGGTGACCGCGTAGGCGGTGAGGGTGTCCGCGATGTTCGGGTACATCACCACCTTGTCCACGTCGACCATCGTGCAGACCGTGTCCAGGTGCATGGTGGCGCGCTCCTGGGCGATCGGCACCACCAGCAGGGTGTGCGCCAGACCGTCCTCGAAGACCTGGCGGGCCAGCCGCTCGGCCCCCGCCGGTGTGGTCCGCTCACCGACGCCGACCGCGATCACGCCGGGCGCCAGCAGCAGTACGTCGCCGCCCTCGACGTGCTCCAGCCGGTGGCCGTGGCTGCGGGCGACGTCGGCGAAGCGCGGGTGGAACCGGTAGATCAGCTCGGTCAGCTGGGTCTCCCGCTTGCGGGCCGGCATCGCCAGCGAGGTGATCGCGACCCGGTCGGGCAACCAGACCGAGGAGTCGCGGGTGAAGAGCAGGTTCGGCAGCGGCTCGACCAGGAACCAGTCGTCCGGCATCAGCGTGGTGACCAGCGAGCTGGCGCTCGGCCCGACCGCGGCCCGGAGCTCGTCGTTGCGCACCCCGGCAGTCAGGTGGAGCGTGAGCTCCTCGGGGGTGGCGTCGTCGAGGAACGCGTGCAGCCGGCCGCGGACGGTGTCCCCAGGTCCAGTCCGCCGCTGCCGGTCAACGCGGTCTCGACCGCGACCGTGCGTGCCTCCGCGTCGGCGAGGGTCTGGGTCAGCAGCTCGGTCAGGTAGAGCACCTCGACGTCCCGGTCGCGCAGCGCCTCGGCGAAGGCGTCGTGCTCCTCCTGGGCGCGGGTCACCCACGGGATGCCGTCGAAGAGCAGGCGGTCGTTGTTGCGCGGGGTCAGCCGCTGGAGCTCCGGCCCCGGCCGGTGCAGCATCACCGTGCGGAGTCGACCGACCTCACTGTCCACGCCGGCCTGAGGCGTCACCTGGTGCGTCATGGGGCGACTCTAGGTGGGTCCGGGGTGGATCCGGCCACCCCGCCGCCGACGCCCACCCGACGCCCCGAGGCTCAGCCCCGGTGGTCGGCGCGGAACGGGTCGGCGGGATAGACGCCCAGGATCTTCACCTCGGTGGTGAAGAAGTGCAGCTCCTCCAGGGCCCGGGCCAGCGGCGGGTCGTCCGGGTGTCCGTCGACCTCGGCGAGGAACTGGGTGGCGACGAACTCGCCGCCGACCATGTAGCTCTCCAGCTTGGTCATGTTGATGCCGTTGGTGGCGAAGCCGCCGAGCGCCTTGTAGAGCGCGGCCGGGATGTTGCGCACGTTGAACACGAAGGTGGTCACCACCGGGCCGTTGCCGGCAGGGGCCTGCACGAAGTCGCGGGAGAGCACCACGAAGCGGGTGGTGTTGTGGTCCTCGTCCTCGACGTCCTCGCGCAGGATCCGCAGCCCGTAGGTCTCCGCCGCCAACGGCGGCGAGATCGAAGCCTGGGTCGGGTCGGCGGCCTCGGCCACCTCGCGGGCGGCGCCGGCGGTGTCGCCGGAGATGATCGGGGTGAGGCCGAGCTCGCGGATCACCTTGCGGCACTGGCCCAGCGCGTGCACGTGGCTGTGCACCGTCCTGATCGTGTCCAGCGAGGCGTCCGGGACGGCCATCAGCATGAACTGGATGCGCAGGTAGTGCTCACCGATGATGTGCAGCCCGGAGCCGGGCAGGAAGTGGTGGATGTCGGCGACCCGGCCGGCGATCGAGTTGTCGATCGGGATCATCGCCAGCTCGGCGGCCCCGGTGGTCATCGCCGCGAACACGTCCTCGAACGAGGCGCAGGGCACCGCCTCCCAGTCCGGGTAGTGCTGCATGCAGACGATCGCGGAGTTCGCGCCGGGTTCCCCTGGTAGGCGATGCGGGGCATGCGCTCAGGGTAGTGGGCCGAGCCGGACCGGCGTCTCCAGCCCCGCGTAGGCGCTCGCCGGCACCACGGTCAACGCCAGGAAGAGGGCCGCGAACGGCAGCGCCACCACCCCGAGCCCGCCGACCAGGCCGGAGAAGAGCAGCATCCCGCCGAGCAGCCCGGGACCCAGCGCGGCCAGCAGCACGGCCGTGCTCGGCCGGCGCCGCCAGCGGGCCGCGGCGGCTCCGGCGCACCCGGCCAGCCAGACCCCGGGAAGGGCCGCGGCCAGGCCGAGGACGACCACCACACCGTCCCAGCCGGTGCCCGAGGTCGCGCCCAGGCGGGCGCCGGCGAGCAGCGCGGTGCCGGCGCCGAGCAGGGCCAGGGACACCCCGAGCAGCAGCATCAGGACGTTCAGGACGCGAGCGCAGATCAGCATGGCGACCACGCTCGTCGCGGACCGGCGGCGGCGCCTGAGCACGCATACCCGGTTCCGACACACGGCCCCGTTCAGGAGCCCGGGCACCCGCGCGAACTACCTTGGCGCCATGGAGCTCTTGCTGGCGGGCATCGCCGTCGTCCTCGCCGCCGCGGCGCTCGCACTGGTGCTCGTCGACCGGTGGTCGCGCCGGCGTCCCGATCACGACCTGCCCGCCGACGTACCGGGTCTGCGGGCGGAGGTGGCGGCGCTGCGGGCCGAGGCGAAGGGGGCGCTGCGCCACCTCGCGGTGATCCGCTACGACGCCTTCGAGGAGATGGGCGGCCGGCTGTCCTGGTCGCTGGCGCTGCTCGACGACGGCGGCGACGGGGTGGTGCTCAGCTCCATCCGCGGTCGCAACGAGTCACGGACCTACACCAAGTCCGTCGTCGGCTGGTCCAGCGAGCAGGAGCTCTCCCCGGAGGAGTCCGAGGCCGTCGCGCACGCCCGGATGGCGCGCCTCTGACCCACGGGGGTCAGCGCGGCACCCGCACCAGCAGCCGTCCGTGGATGCACTCCATGGTCAGCTCGCGACCGGCGCCGACGATGTCACCGTCGAGCTGCCGGGGCACCTCCGCCGACGCCCGTACGACGACCTTCCGGCCGGTCATCCGGGCCAGCGACTCCCCGGCCCGCTTCTCGCGCCGGGTGATCACCCGGACCACCAGCGGGATCCAGGAGAGGAACCGGCGCGGGTAGAGGAGCACCACGTCCAGCTGGCCGTCGTCGATGCTGGCATCGGGCAGCAGCATCATCCCGCCCTGCAGGCTGCCGACGTTGCCGATCACGCAGGTGCGGGCCCGGTGCCGGGTGAACGGCTCGTCGTCGACGGAGACCTCCAGCTTCATCGCCGGGAACATCAGCGACTTCAGCCCGGAGAGCACGTAGGCCAGCGAGCCGACCTTCTTCTTGATGTCCTCGTTGACCCCCTCCATGATCGCCGCGTCGAACCCCATCCCGGCCATCACCAGGAAGTGCGTGGACTCCAGGTCGTCCCCGGAGACGGCGACCATGTCGATGGCGCGGTCCTGACCGGTCAGCGCGATGTCGATCGCGGCGCGGATGAACAGCGGGATGTCGAGGTTGCGGGCGAGCAGGTTGCCGGTGCCGGCCGGGACGATGCCGACCGGGACGCCCGTCCCGGCGAGCTCGGCGCACACCTCGCGGACGGTGCCGTCGCCGCCGCACACGATGACCAGGTCCGAGCCCTGGACGGCCGCCTGGTGCGCCTGGCCCTTGCCGGGGTCCTCGACGGTGGTGAAGTGCCAGCTCGGGGCGGACCAGCCGGCTTCGACCGCCATCGAGGTCACCAGCGCCTGGAACGCCTCGACGGACTCCACCTTGATCGGGTTGAGCACCACCGCGAGCCGCCGGGCGGACGGCAGCGGGTCGGGCAGCGGGGCCGCCTTCGCCGCGTGGCTGCGGGGCAGCGGGCTGTAGATCGCCACCCCGATCAGCACCGTCGCCGCGCCGAGCAGGATCCCGCCCACCACGTCGGAGGGGTAGTGACGGCCCAGCAGCACCCGGTCGGCCGAGACCAGGGCGACGACCAGCACGACCAGCACCCAGGTGAGCCGGCGGATGCTGGCGCGACGTACCAGCATGGTGACCAGGACCAGGACCAGGCCGCCCAGGGCCGTGATCGAGGAGGCGTGGCCGGAGGGGAAGGCGTTGTTGTGCAGCAGGAAGTCGGTCGACTGCCAGTCGGGACGCTCGCGACCGACGAGCAGCTTGAGTCCGGTGGTGGCGGCCGAGCAGGCGACCATCACCGCGATGATCAGCACCACCGCGCGCCGGTGTCCCTTGATCGCCATCGCCGCCGCCAGCACGACGGTGTAGATCGTCATCGCGATGGTGCCGAAGGCGACCTCGACGAAGTGCAGCACGTCCAGCAGGCCGCGGTCGTCCAGCGCCCAGGCGCGGGCCGGCTCGCCGCGGTGGTCGAGGTCGACCAGCCAGGTCCACTCGGCGAGCACTCCGGCGGTCAGCACCGCGAACGCGACGAGGCAGCCGAGGCCGACGAGCAGGGGAGTACGACGAGGACGGTCCAGCACGTCGCGAGGATAGAGCACCACCCCGGCCCGGCCCGTGCCGTCGTGGCCACGCGGCGTAGCGTCGGTGCCATGAGCCACACCCCTGCGCTGCGTCGCCTCGGTCGCTCCGGTCTCGCGGTCTCCGCCGTCGGGCTGGGCTGCAACGTGCTCGGCCGGCGGGGCGCCGCGAGCGAGAGCCAGGAGGGCAGCGACCGGCTGGTCGGAGCCGCCCTGGACGCGGGCATCACTCTCTTCGACTGCGCCGACATCTACGGCGCAGCCCCGGGCCTGGCCGAGGAGCGCCTGGGCCGGGCGCTCGGGTCGCGCCGCGACGAGGCGGTGGTGGCGACGAAGTTCGGCATGGACATGGCCGGCGCCAACGGGCCGGACTTCGGCGCGCGAGGTTCGCGGCGCTACATCCGGACCGCCGTCGAGGCGTCGCTGCGCCGGCTGGGCACCGACCACATCGACCTCTACCAGTTCCACACCCCCGACCCGGCCACCCCGATCGAGGAGACCATCGCCGCGCTCGACGAGCTGGTGCGCGCCGGCAAGGTCCGCTACGTCGGCCACTCCAACCAGGCCGGCTGGCAGATCGCGCAGGCCGAGTACGTCGCCCGCGAGCTCGGCGCCGAGCGGTTCGTCTCCAGCCAGAACCACTACAACCTGCTCGACCGTCGCGCCGAGCTGGAGGTGCTGCCGGCGAGCCGCACGTTCGGCCTCGGCGTGCTGCCCTACTTCCCGCTCGCCAACGGGCTGCTCACCGGCAAGTACGCCTCCGGCGAGGCGGCCGAGGGCACCCGGCTCTCGACCACCCGCCAGCACCTGCTGACCGAGGCCGTCTCACCGCGGATGAAGGCCTACGGCCGCTTCGCCGAGGAGCGGGGCATCGACGGGGTCGCGGTCGCGATCGGCTGGCTGCTGGCCCAGGAACCGGTGGCGAGCGTGATCGCGGGCGCCACCCGTCCCGAGCAGATCGAGGCGAACGCCGCCGCCACCGCCTGGACCCCGACGCCCGACGACCTGGCCGAGCTGGACGAGCTCTTCCCGGCGCCCGAGAAGGTCGCCCTCTTCTAGGACAAGTCTCCTAGCGGGTCAGCCGGATCGGTACGTCGTGCAGCCGGCCGCGGTCCCGGACGCCGAGGCTCCACGGGCCGAGCGGCATGGCCCGGTCCATCGACACCCCGAACGTCCACCGCGGCAGCCCGGACTGTCGGCCGGCGCGCTGGAAGGGCACGTTGCCGCCGACCGGTCGGCGGTGCTGGTAGCCGGCGTAGACGTAGCGGGGTCGCTGCTCGGAGAGGGCGACCACGGTGTAGGAGCGCCCGCGGCGCAGCTGCCACCGGCCGTCGCGGAAGGGTGCCCCGAGGACGCCGTACCGGGGGACGTGGACGACCACCGAGGCCCGTGAGCTGAGGCCGACGCGGTCGGTCGCGGTCGCGGTGACCCGGACCCGGTCCCCGCGCAGTGCGGTACGACGTACCCGGACCCGCGCCACTCCCGACCCGGCGTCGCGGTCGACCACCTCGGGTCGCGGCAGCCCGCCCAGGAACACCTGTCCGTCGCGCAGGTCGGTGAACCGGACCCGGGGCCGGCGGGCGTCGAGGGCGAACTGGGCGGTGGTGGTGGCGACGGCGCCGTCGGTGGTGGTGATCGAGCGGGTGATCTCGTGGCGCCCGTGGCGGCGGACGGTGACCGGGGCCGGGCACGGCTCGGCCAGCGTCGCGGTGGCGCTGCCGGCCGTGCAGGTGAAGGTGACCCTCACCGGTCCGCGGCGCCAGCCGTCGCGCTGGCGCGAGGAGTGCACGGTCGCGGTGATCGTCGGCGCCGACCGGAGGATGGATCCCGACGAGGGTGTGTAGGAGGCGTCGCCGGAGTAGGAGGCGGCGACCGTGGCCCCGGCGGGGATCGAGGTGGCCAGGGTGGCGGTGCCGTCGACCAGCGTGGCGGTGCCGGCCGGGGTGCCGTCGACCAGGAAGTCGACCGTGCCGGTGGGGTCCTCGCCGTGGGTCGCGTCCGTGGCGACCGTGGCGGCGGCCCCCGCGGTGTCGAGCGCGACCGAGGTGGTGGTGGCGGCCTTGGCCACCGTCAGGTCGAGGTGGTCGTCCGCGCGGTCGTACCGGACCTCGTCGGTCGGGACGTAGCCGGCGGTCAGCCGGTGGGTCCCGGCCGGCAACGTCAGGTCGGCGAGGGTCGCCTCGCCGTCCTCGACGGCGACCGGGACGACGACGCCGTTGACGGTGAAGTCCACCCGGCCGTCCAGGTCGGCCTGGTCGCTGGCGACGGTCGCGGTCACGTCGAACTGCTCGCCGTAGGTCGGGGCAGTGGAGGTGGAGGTGAGCGTCAGCATGACCGGCACCCGGGTGACGTCGAAGGCCTGGATCGCCGGGGTGGCCGCGGGGTGCGTGCCGGTCGCCGGGCTGGTGGCGGTGATGCTGCAGCGGCCCGCAGCGACCAGGTCGACCCTGTCGTCGTTCACCTCGTCGTCGGTCACCGTGCACACCGACGGGGTGGTGCTGGCGAAGGTGACCGCGGCGCCGGACTCGGCGGTGGCGGACAGGGTGTGGGTGTCGCCGACGAGGGCAGGGACCGGGGAGGGGCTGGTGAAGGTGATCGCGTTGGAGCGGGCCTTGACCACCGTGAAGCTCTGGGTGGCCGTGCCGTTCGCGACGAAATCGGAGCCGTACGCGAACGCGGTCACTGTGCAGAGACCGGGCGCCACCGCTCTCACCGTGCTGCCGGCGACCGTGCAGGTGGCCGGGGTGGCCGACGTCACCGTGGCGGCACGGTCACCGGAACCGGACGCGGCGGCCACATAGGTCTCGCCCACCCCCAGGTCGTCGGGTGCGGTCGTGGTGAAGGCCACCGTGTTCGGAATCTTCGTGCTCCCCACCGCCGCGACCTTCACACCAGCGGTGAGCCGGACACCCAGCCCCACCGTGGCGTCAGGGCTCGATGTCCCACTGCCGAAGACGACGCCATGACGGAAGTCGAGGGCTCCCCGCTGCACCACCCTGGTCTGGACTCCACCCGTGTCGGTCGTCCCCGCGAGGATGCTGCCGGAGCCGATGGGCTCGGGCATCGGCCGCCAGTAGGACGGCATGGAGTAAAAAGAAATCCCATACACGTCCGCGCGACCGTCACCGTCGGTGTCACGAAGGGCATAGAACGCGGGGGCGTGGTTGGTGATGGTGAAGCTGACCCCCAACGTGGACGGCGCCCCCGGCTCGAACTCGAAGTCGAACCGGATCATCTGCCCGAGGGCCGCGGCGTTCACCGACTCGGCGTGCCCCTGACCCGCGCCGTGGCGCACCAGCGCGCCGTCCTCGATGCTGAGCCCCGCCCCGACCGGGTCCGGCACGGTCCACTTCGGGCCGAGGTCGCCGGAGTCGGGGCGCTCGAAGTCGTCGGCAAAGGACGCCGGATCCGCCGAGTCGTCCGGGTCCGCCGCGTGCGCAGCAGGACTCGTCGCGACGAGGGCGCCGAGCGCGATCGCGGCGGCGAGCAAGGGGGCCAGGACGGCGCGGAACATGCGCGAGGTGTGCGGCACGGGAGGTCCTCGGGGCTGGGCGACGATGCGTCGTGGCGGACGGACCTCCCGACAGGGCCGCGCGAACTCGTGGACGCTAGTGCAGTCGCACTGCCGGCAGCGGCGCCATCCCGCCTCCCGGACGGATCCGGGACCAAGGTCCCGATCGGCCGCGAATCGGTCGGCGTCGGGCCCTCCCGATAATCTTCCTCGCATGATCGACCCGCGCATCCTCCGTGACGAGCCCGACCGCGTCCGCGCCGCCCAGGCCAAGCGCGGGCTCTCCGCCGGCGTGGTGGACGTGGCGCTCGAGGCCGACTCCGCGCGCCGCGCGGCGATCGCCGAGTTCGAGACCAAGCGCGCCGAGCAGAAGGCGATGGGCAAGCAGGTCGCCCAGGCCCAGGGCGAGGAGAAGCAGGCCCTGCTGGCCCAGGTCAAGCAGCTGGCCGCCGAGGTGAAGGCGGCCGAGGCGGCCCAGGGCGCCGCCGAGGAGGCCTGGGACGCCGCGATCACGTCGATCCCCAACATCGCCGCCGACGAGGCGCCGGCGGGTGGCGAGGACGACTTCACCGTGCTCGAGCACGTGGGCACTCCGCGCGAGTTCGACTTCACCCCGCGCGATCACGTCGAGCTCGGCAGGATGCTGGGAGCGATCGACCTCGAGCGGGGGGCCAAGGTCTCCGGCTCGCGCTTCTACTTCCTCACCGGCGTCGGCGCCCAGCTCGAGCTGGCCCTGGTCAACCTGGCCATGGACCAGGCCCGCGAGGCCGGCTTCACCCAGGTGATCGCACCGTCGCTGGTCAAGCCGCGGGCGATGGAGGGCACCGGCTTCCTCGGCCAGGCCGCCGACGACGTCTACCGGATCGAGGGCGAGGACATGTACCTCGTGGGCACCTCGGAGGTCGCGATGGCGGCCTACCACTCCGACGAGATCCTGGACCCGGCCGCGCTGCCGCTGCGCTACGCCGCGATGAGCCCGTGCTTCCGCAAGGAGGCCGGCTCGCACGGCAAGGACACCCGCGGCATCATCCGGGTGCACTGGTTCGACAAGGTCGAGATGTTCGTCTACACCACGCTCGAGGAGTCCTACGCCGAGCACGAGCGGTTGCTGGCCTGGGAGAAGGAGTTCCTCGACAAGCTCGAGCTCGCCTACCGGGTGATCGACACCGCTGCCGGCGACCTCGGCCTCAGCGCGATCCGCAAGTTCGACTGCGAGGCGTGGATCCCCACCCAGGGCAAGTACCGCGAACTCACCTCGACCTCCAACTGCACCGAGTTCCAGGCGCGCCGCCTCGACGTGCGCACCCGCAACGACGAGGGCCGCACCACCCCGGTGGCCACCCTCAACGGCACGCTCACCGCGATCCCCCGCGCGATCGTGGCGATCCTGGAGACCCACCAGAACGAGGACGGCTCGGTCACCGTGCCGGTCGCGCTGCGGCCCTACATGGCTGGCGCCGAGGTGCTGAGGCCGGTGACCCGTGGCTGAGGTCGACCCGGGCTGGACGCCCAAGATCGTCGCGCTCGACATCGACGGCACCCTGCTGCGCTGGGTGCAGGGCCGCGGGCTCAGTCACGAGGAGGTCACCGAGGCGGTTCACGACGCCGTCCAGAGCGTGCTGGACGCCGGCGCACACGTCGTACTGGCCTCGGGGCGGGCGCCGCACAACATGACCGTGGTCGCCGACATGCTCGACCTGCACGGCCACGGGGAGAAGCTCTGGGTGGTCGCTGCCAACGGCGCGGTGGTCTTCCGCTACCCGCCGATGGACGTGGTGCACGAGGTCACCTTCGACGCGGCGCCGGCGGTGCGCGCGGTGCTCGCCGCGCACCCCGAGGCGCTGGTCGCGGTCGAGGAGAGGGGCGTGGGCTATCGCGTCTCCGCACCGTTCCCCGAGGGCGAGCTGGGCGACAACCTCACCATCGCGGATGTGGAGGAGATGGTCTCCCAGCCGGTCAGCCGGGTCATCATCCGCGACCCGAAGGCGACGGTGGAGGAGTTCGTCGCGCTCGCCGAGCGGCTGGGGCTGCAGGGCACCGACTACGCGATCGGCTGGACCGCCTGGCTCGACCTGGCACCGGTCGGGGTCTCCAAGGCCTCGGGACTGCAGTACGTCGCCGACGAGCTCGGCCTCACCGCCGACGACGTGCTCGCCATCGGCGACGGCCGCAACGACCTCGAGATGCTCACCTGGGCCCGCCGCGGCGTCGCGATGGGTCAGGCCGTCGACGAGGTGAAGGAGACCGCGGACGCGGTCACCGCCACCGTCGACGAGGACGGGGCCGCCCTGGAGATCTCGCGCTGGTTCCCCGGCGCCGGATCTGTTGGGATGTCCCGGTGACCACCGCCCGCACCCCGCTCCTGCGCGCCGGCCTGGTCGCCGCTGCGGCGACCGCTGCGCTCGGCGTGGCCGCGCCGGCGACCGCGGCAGCGCCGGGCGAGCTCGCGCCGTCCGCGCGGGCCTGCGGTGAGCTCGACCTGAGCGACGAGGACGCGGTCTCCGACCGGGCGGCAGACGCGGACAACGTCTTCGTCGGCGAGGTGACCGCGCTGCGGCGGGTCCGGGTGCGTAGCGAGATCCCCGCGTCCCCCGGAGCGACGCAGCAGCCGGCCGCCTCCGACCCGGCGACCGGCACCGCGACGGACGCGGCCGCGCCGGCCACCGTCGAGTGGCGCCACACGGTCCAGGTGGAGGTCGACTACCGCGGGCTCGTCGACGCCGGGTCCGAGATCACCGTGGTGCTGACCAACGATCTGGGCGAGACCAGCGGCCGCCTGCTGGTCGGTGACACCTACCTCTTCTTCGCCACCGACGAGGGCAACCAGCTCGCCGCCGACCCGTGCACCGGTGCGGTGTTGCTGCCGAAGGGGATGACCGCCGGCGTCGAGGAGCACCTCGCCGCCGCGCTGATCCCGGCGCAGCCGTCGGCCGTCGACCCCAACCTCGCCCTCAGCGCGGACGCCGAGGAGGACCCGCCGATGCTGGGGCGGCTGATCGCGCCCGGTGGCGCGCTGGCGATCGTCGGGGTGCTCGGCCTGGCGCTGGTCGGTCGGCTGGGCCGCGAGCGGCACTGACGCGGTCGCTGACCCGGCCGCAACCCCGGCCGCAACCTCGGCCGGTCAGAGGTACATGCCGCCGCCGCGGCTCTCCTCGCCCTGCTCGTCGGCTCCGGCGGCCTGCGGTGCGCCGGGCATCATCGGTCCGCCACCCTGGGGCAACGCCCGCCGGATCTGCTCGAACTGGGCGCGGGACGCCATCTGCTGGGCGTAGATGGCCGTCTGGATGCCGTGGAAGAGTCCCTCCAGCCATCCGACCAGCTGCGCCTGGGCGATCCGCAGCTCGGGCTCCGACGGCGTGGCCTCCTCGTCGAAGGGGAGGGAGAGCCGCTCCAGCTCCTCGATCAGCTCCGGAGCGAGGCCCTGCTCGAGCTCGGCGATCGAGGAGCGGTGGATCTCGGCGAGGCGGTGGCGGCTGGCGTCGTCCAGCGGCGCGGCCTTCACCTCCTCCAGCAGCTGGCGGATCATGCTGCCGATCCGCATCACCTTCGCGGGCTGCTCGACCAGGTCGGTGAGGGACTTGCCCTCGCCCTCCCCGTCGTCGTCGTCGCCGGCCTGCGTGTCGTCGCCACCGAGGGATGCCTGGGTCAGCGCACTGGCCGGTACGGCGCCTACGGGCTGCCCGTCGGGGCCGATCACCACGATCCGCTGCTGGTCGTCCTGCCCGTCTCCGGAGGGGGTCTGCGTCATGCGGCCAGCCTAGGTCAGAGGGTGAGCAGGATCTTGCCGATGTTGCCGTCCCCGTCCAGCAGTCGGTGCGCCTCGGCGACCTGCTCCAACGGCAGGACGTTGCCCACGATCGGCTCGACGGCTCCGGACTCGACCAGCGGCCACACGTGCTCGACCACGTCGGCGCAGATCCAGGACTTGTCCTCCACCGGCCGGGACCGCAGCGCGGTGGCGATCACGGCGCCGCGCTTGCCGAGCAGCTTGGCGATGTTGAGCTCCGCCTTCGCGCCGCCCTGCATCCCGATGATCACCAGTCGACCGGAGTCGGCGAGGACATCGATGTTGCGGTCGAGGTACTTCGCCCCCATGTTGTCCAGCACGACGTCCGCGCCGACGCCGTCGGTGCGCTCGCGCACCACCTCGACGAAGTCCTCCTCGCGGTAGTCGATCGCGACCTCCGCGCCGAGTGCCACGCAGCGCTCCCGCTTCTCCGGCGAGCCGGCCGTGGTGAAGACCCGGTGGCCGCGGGCCGAGGCCAGCTGGATGGCGAAGGTGCCGATGCCGCCCGCGCCGCCGTGCACCAGCAGCACGTCGGCGTCGTCGAGGGCGGCGGTCATGAACACGTTGGACCACACCGTGCAGGCCACCTCCGGCAGCGCGGCCGCGGTGACCAGGTCGATCCCGTCCGGCACGGGCATCAGCTGCCCGGCGGGGACGGCCACCTTCTCGGCGTACCCACCTCCGGCGAGCAGGGCGCAGGCCCGGTCGCCGACGGACCAGTCGGTGACGCCGTCGCCGACTGCGGACACGGTGCCGCTGCACTCCAGGCCGATGATCTCGCTCGCCCCCGGAGGCGGCGGGTATAAGCCCATCCGCTGGAGCAGGTCGGCCCGGTTGACGGCGGCGGCGGCGACGTCGAGGACCACCTCGCCGGGGCCCGGACGGGGGTCGGGGACGTCGCTGATCGTGAGGACCTCGGGTCCACCGGGCTCGGTCGTGGTGACGGCACGCATGGGACCAGTGTGCCCGCTGGCCGGGCAGGGTCTCAGACCAGCGACTCCTCGTCGGCCTCCGTGACGGAGTCCGGGGCGGTCGCGTCGACCAGCTCGTCGGCCTCGGGGTCCTCGTCGGTCTCGTCGACCGCGCCGGCCGGTCGGTCCCATGCCTCGGCGAGGGCCTGGACCCGCGCCGCCATCGCCTCGATCCGCTCCGGGTCGGTCTCCCCGCCCCCGGCAGCGACCCCGAGGAGGAACGCGGTGACCGGCCCGGCCGAGGCGTGCACGTTGTCCACCGCGACCTCGGCGAGGTCGGCGAGCAGCGCCTCGTCCGCCTCTGCCTCGATGTCGAGCAGGTCGCACACCTCGTCGATCCAGTCGTGGAGGTTCACCCGTCCAGGGTGGACCTCGGTCGCCCGATCCGACAAGAGCGATCCGCGAAGCCCCAGGTCAGGCCAGGTCGCGCAGATCGGTCCAGGTGTCGACGTCGCGGTGCTCGTCGCCGCGGGCGTCGACCTCGGCCAGGTCGAACGGCTCCAGCAGTCGGTGCAGCGCCGCTCCGTGCTGCTCCTCCCGGCCCGGGCGCACCGCGTCCAGCCGCGCGGTCTCCACCACCAGCGCGAGCTGTCGCCGGCCGTCGGGGTCGGTCAGGATCGCGCCGTCGTGCCCGACCGCCGCCGCGGTGAGCCGCCGGAACGTCGTCGCGGTGAGGAAGGGCATGTCCACCGCCAGCACCGCCAGCACCGGAGTACGACGCAGCAGCTGGTCGCGCCCGGTCAGCAGACCCGCCACGGGTCCGCCGAAGGCCGGGTCCTCGACCACGAAGGTCACCGGCCGCTCGGTCGGGACCTGCGTACCCACCACGACCACCTCGGCGGCGTCGATCACCGCGTCCAGGCTGCGCGCCAGGAGGGTGCGGCCGTCCAGCTCGATTGACGCCTTGTCGGCTCCACCGAGCCGGCTGGCCCGGCCGCCGGCCAGCACGATCGCGGAGAAGGTGGTCAGCCCGGTCTCGATCACGTCCGGCAGCCTCGCACAGCCCACCCGCCGAGTGGCAGGCTGGACGGGTGCGTGAGACCACCGATCGACCCGCCCCGACCCGGCCGCTGCGGATCACCCTGGTGCAGGCGGCCTCCTCCCTCGAGCCTGCCGACAACCGGGCGGCGCTCGACCGGCTGGTGCCCCGTGCGGAGGGCGCCGAACGCCCCGACCTGGTGGTGCTGCCCGAGGCGTTCGCCCGCGACTTCGGTTCGGCGGGCTCGGACGTGAGCCCCTTCGCGGAGCCGCTCGACGGGCCGTTCGGGTCGGAGCTGGCCCGGGTCGCCGAGGATCGGGGGACCACCGTGGTGGCGGGGATGTTCGAGGCCGGTCCCGATCCGGAGCGGCCCTACAACACGCTGCTGGTTCGCGGGGCGGCCGCGGCGTCGTACCGGAAGGTGCATCTCTACGACTCGTTCGGCTACCGGGAGTCCGACCGGCTCAGCGCCGGTGGGGTGGCCCCGACGGTCGTGGAGGTCGGCGGCTGGCGGGTCGGGCTGATGACCTGCTACGACCTGCGCTTCCCGGAGATGGCGCGCTCCCTGGTCGACGCCGGTGCCGACGTCCTGGTGCTGCCGGCCGCCTGGGTCGCCGGGGAGGGCAAGGTGCACCACTGGCGCACCCTGCTGACCGCCCGCGCGATCGAGAACACCGTCTACGTCGCGGCGGCCGGGCAGCCGGCCCCGCGTTACTGCGGCACCAGCCTGGTGCTGGACCCGATGGGCCGCGAGATCGCCGCGCTGGGCGAGTCCGAGGACCCCGCCACGACGACGGCCGTCGCCGACCCCGAGCTGCTCCTTCGGACCCGTGACGCGAATCCCTCGCTGCGCAACCGGCGGCTCTGACCACTTCGGCGATGCCCTAGTCTGAACGGCCGTGCCCACCCCCTCCGATCTCCCCCGTCGGCTCCGAACCCGCACCGCGGCGCTCGCCGCATCGCGGTGGCCGCTGGTGGCCGCGGTCGTGGGTGTCCTGGTCGGCACCGGGTGCCTGGTCGCCGCGATGGTGCCGGTCGGACCGGAGTGGCTGGCCGCCGCCGGGGCGGTTACCGTCGCGACCGTCTACAGCTGGGGACTGGCCGCCCGGGAGGGCGGTCGGCCGGTGGTCTTCGGCACCCTGGCGCTGGCGATCGGGCTGTCCGCGGTCCTCTCCGACCAGGACCTGCTGCGCACCGGGGCGTCGGTGCTGACCGCCACCGTGGCCGCGGTGCTCGGGGTGATGATCACCGTCCCGACGAAGGGTCTCTGGGCGGCCGCGCGCGAGGCGCTGGTCGGGGTGGTCATCGCCGCGGTAGGAGCCGTGGCCAGCATCGGCTTCGAGCCGGCGATCAGCGTGGAACGCTACGAGTACACGACGCTGGCCCTGGGACTGATCGGCGTCTTCGTCGTCGTCTACCGGCTCGGCGCCGGGTTCCACGGGCTCGGCAAGCGCGGCATGATCGTCGTCGTGGTGGGGGCCGTGCTGCTCTCGCTCACCCTGCTCTACGCCGAGCTGCTGCGCCGCTACGGATCGAGCAGCACCGTCGACGACCTGCTCGAGGCGGTCCGCTGGAGCCGGGACAACCTCGGCGCCTTCCCGCGGCCCATCTCGACCGTGCTGGGGGTCCCGGCGCTGGTCTACGGCTGCCACCTGCGGGCGCGCCGCCGGCAGGGCTGGTGGGTCTCCGCGTTCGGCGTGGCCGCCACCGCCCCGATCGCAACGGCCCTGGGCAACCCGATGATCACCTTCGACGAGGCGTTGCTGTCGATCGGGTTCAGCCTGGTCATCGGCGTCCTGATCGGCTGGGTGGTGATCCGGCTGGACCTGCTGCTCACCGGCAACCGCGGCCGGCGGCGCCGGGTGGCGGAGAAGCTCGACGCGATCCGCCCCGAGCCGCCGCGCACCGCCGCGCTGCTCTGAGGCTCCCGGGCTGGTCTGACTGGCTGCTCGGACTGGCTGCTCGCACTGGCAGAGGGGGCGGGATTCGAACCCGCGGTAGGTCTCCCTACGACCGCTTTCAAGGCGGTTCCGATAGGCCACTCCGGCACCCCTCCTCGCCGGCGGACCCATGTGCAGGACATGCGACCTCACACCGACGAGCCCCGATTCTAGAGGAGCACCCGGGCCGCGGAGACGTAGCGTCAGGCCATGACTGCTCCGCCCGCACACCGTCGCGCCGATCTCGAGGCCGCTGGTCTCACCGTCCGCGGCGCCCACGTGGTGATGCTGCGCGCCACCTCGCTGACCCTCGCCGCGGGTGAGGTCCGCGCCGTCGTCGGGGAGCCCGGCCACGGTCACACCGCACTCGCTCTGGCGCTCGCCGGCCGCCTTCCGTACGACGCCGGCACGGTCACCCTCGACGGCGACCCCGGCGCGGGCCGGCGTCGGCGGGCGGTCGCGCTGGTCGACGTACCGGGGGTGAGTGAGCCGGACGGACCGATCCCGCTGTCCACCGTGGTGCACGAGGAGCTGGCCTTCGCGCGCCAGCGGCGCCCGCGCCGGGTGATCCGCAGCTGGGTGGGCGACCTCGACCCGTCGACCCGGTTCGAGGACGTGCCGCCACCGCACCGGGTGGCGCTGCTGCTGCAGCTGGCGGCGCTGCGGCCGGGCGTGCGGTTCCTGGTGCTGACCCTGCCCGAGCGCTACGGCGCGGAGCCGGTGCACTGGGAGCCGGTGGCCCGGGAGATCGCGGCGAGCGGCCCCGGGGTGCTGGTCACCGTGGGGCCGACCACCGCGGCCGGGCTGAGCGTGCCGACCTCGCGGCTGGGCGGCGTCTCCGAAGGAGCGGTCGCATGAACTCGTTCCGCTTGGCCGCGACCGAGTTGCGGCGACTGACCGCCGGGCGGCTGCCGCGGGTCGCGTTGATCGCCCTCGTGGTACTGCCCACGCTCTACGGCGGGCTCTACCTCTACGCCAACCATGACCCCTACGAGCGGCTCGGCGAGGTGCCGGCCGCCCTCGTGGTGGAGGACCAGCCGGTGACCACCGACGATGAGGAGATCCACGCCGGGCGCGACCTGGCCGACCAGCTGCTGGAGCAGCAGGACTTCGACTGGCACGAGGTCGACGCCGACGAGGCGGAGGCGGGGGTGGAGAGCGGGCGCTACGACTTCGCGCTGCGGATCCCGGACGGATTCTCGGCGGCGCTGGCCAGCATCTCCGAGCTGGACCCGGACCAGGCCCGCCTCGAGCTCGTCACCAACGACGCCAACTCCTACCTCTCCACCACCATCGCGGGCCAGGTCGCCACCCGGGTGCGCACGGCCCTCGCCGAGCAGGTCGGCACCCAGGCGGCCACCTCGTTCCTGATCGGCCTCTCCGACGCGCGGTCGGGTCTGCAGAAGGCGGCCGACGGCGCGGGCCGGCTGCGCGACGGGCTGGGGGACGCGAAGGCGGGCGCGCGGCGGCTCGAGGACGGCACCGACGAGCTGGCCGCCGGCGCCGCCGAGGTCGACGGCGGTGCCCATCGACTGGCCACCGGACTGCAGGAGATCGTCGAGTCCACCGCGGCGCTGCCCCGGCAGTCGCGTCGACTGGCGCGTGGAGCACGCCAGGTCGCGGCCGGGGACCGGCGGATCGCGAAGGTCGGCGACCGGGTCGCCCGCGCCTCGACCCAGGTGCGCAAGGCCTACCGGACCGGGCGCGGTGAGCTGCGCCGCCGGCTGCGATCGGTCGGACTGGAGCCGGTGCAGGTCCGGCGCGTGATGGGTGTCTACGACGACCTGGGCCCGCCGCTGCGACGCGCCGATCGCAAGGTGCAACGGACCTCGGACCAGCTGGATCGGCTGGCGAACGGCTCGCGCTCGGTCGCCGACGGGGCGCAGCGCCTGGCCCGGTCGGCGCCGCAGCTGGTGCGAGGCCTGCGCCAGGCACGCGACGGCGCCGACGATCTGGCTGCCGGGACCGGGGCGCTGGGGGTGGGGGCCGACGAGGTCGCCGCAGGCGCCGAAGAGCTGTGGACGGGCCTGGGCACCCTGAAGCAGGGCGCCGGCAGGCTGAGCCGACAGCTCGACGCGGGCGCCGCACAGGTCCCCGATCTCGCCGCCCCCGAACAGGAGTCGGTGGCCGACGCGATCGCCTCGCCGGTCCGGGTCGCCGAGTCCGGGCAGACCGTGGCGGGCTCGTACGGCGCCGGGCTGGCGCCGTTCTTCCTCGGACTGGCCGCCTGGATCGGCGGTTACGCACTGTTCCTGATCGTCAAGCCGTTGTCGCGTCGGGCGATCGCCGCCGACCAGGTGCCGCTGCGGATCGCGCTGGGCGGCTGGCTGGCGCCCACGGTGATCGGGGTGCTCCAGATGAGCGTGATGCTGACCGTGGTGAGCCTGGTGGTCGGCATCGGGCCGGCGAACGCGCTGGGGACCTGGGCGTTCCTGGTGCTGATGTCGGGCACCTTCATCGCGATCGTGCAGTGCCTCAACGCCTGGCTGGGCACCGCGGGCCAGTTCCTGGGCCTGGTGCTGCTGGTACTGCAGCTGATCACCGCGGGTGGCACCTTCCCCTGGCAGACGATCCCGAGCGCCCTCTATCCGCTGCACCACGTGCTGCCGATGTCCTATGCGCTCGACGGCCTGCGCCAGCTGATGTACGGCGGGCTCGACGCTCTGGTGCTCGGCGACATCGCCGTGCTCGCCGCGTGGGGCGCCGGCGCGCTGGCGCTGACCGCGGTGGCCGCGCGGCGACAACGGGTGTGGTCGGTGAGCCGGATCCAGCCGGAGCTCACCGTCTGAGGGCGGACTGACGCCGTGCGGGTCCGGCTGCGCGGTCAGCGCGGTCGGGGTTTTGGCGGTGCCGAGCCCGCCTTGTTCAATTCGGTCCATGAGCAAGCCCGTGCCCGCCGTCACCGACTACCGGCTCGCCCCGCCGGTCATGGCCCGGTTCATGGGTGCCTACCTGATCGTCTTCGCGATCATCGTGCTGATCGCGACCGTGGTGATCGCCTCGGTCGACGTGAACGCCGACGCGCTCGTGGTGCTGCTGATCGTGGGCCTGGTCGGCCTCTTCGGGCTGGGGTGGTGGATGCGGTCCCGGCTGGTCGTCGTACGGCTGACGGCGGCGGGGTATCGGGTCAACCTGATCCGTGGCGCGGGGGTGCGCGAAGCCCGCTGGAGCGAGGTCGAGGACGCGGTCGCCGCATCGCCACGGGACATCGACTGCGTCGTGCTGCGGCTGCGCACCGGCGGCACGACGACGATCCCGGTCGAGGTGCTCGCCGCCGACAAGGACGACTTCGCGCGCACCGTCAAGCGCTACCTGCAGGCTGCCCAGCGCTGAGTTCCGGCGCCGGGTTCCGGTGGCCGATTCGGTGCCCGGGAGCGGCGCCTTGTAGCCTTGGGCCGCCGGTGGGTCACACCGCCGGTGGGGAGGCGTCGCCTAGTCCGGTCTATGGCGCCCGCCTGCTAAGCGGGTTGAGGGTAACCCCCTCTCGCGGGTTCAAATCCCGCCGCCTCCGCAGACGTTGGGCCCCGGTGAGTCGCACTCGCCGGGGCCCGACGCGCGTCCGGGCCGGAGACCGCGCTCGCCGGACGGCGACAGCGGGCCTCGACAGAAGTAGAGTTACTCCCGCCCAGCAGGTTTCGGACGACCGTTGTTCGGGAAGATGCCGCGCGCATACATTGGCGGGACGCTCGGGACCCTCAGGATCAGGAGTCTGACAATGAAGAAGTTCGTTCGTCGTACCGCCCTCGCCGCCGTGGCCATCGCCGCCACCATCGGGCTCGTGGCAGCGCCGGCACCCTCCCACGCCCGTGACTCCGGTTGGGGTTACTCCGCTCCCGTCGGCGACGGCGACTGATCGCAGCCCGACCACACGACTCGAAGCGGCGACGGGTGCGGACTCACGGTCCGGACCCGTCGCCGTTCGCGTCCTTCCGCCCGGCGGCGGGCGAGCGCTCGTCGGCGTCCTGCCCGGTGATGCCGAGCTGGCCCATCATGTAGCCGAGCTGGAATCGGGTGTCGGCCTCGTACTCGGCCTTGAGGTCGGCCACGTAGCCGGCGTACGTCCGCGGACTGACGCCGAGGCGCTTCGCGCTGACCGCGTCCGCGTGGCCCTCGATCAGCATCCGGATCGTCATCGCCCGCTGCTCGGCGGCGATCTCCCGCATCACCGAGGTCTGCGTCGAGACGAACGGGTGGCCGCGGGCGAAGGCCCGGTCGAAGACGTCGACCAGGTAGGCCACGATCCCCGGATCCCGTACGGCGACGGCGGTGGCCGGTCCGTCCGCCCCCGGGATCACCGCGACCCGCCGGTCCACCACGATCATCCGGTTGAAGAACTCGTCGAGGGTGCGGACCTCGGCACCCTTCTCGGTGATCTGGGCGACGTACTTGTGGGTGATCGCCTGGCGCCGCGCGCTGTGCTGGTAGAGCGTGCGCATGGTGACCCCGCGCTCGAGCGCCTCGAGGTCGCGCAGGGCCGCGGCGGCCAGCGACTGGGCGTCGCGGCCGGCCTGCGGCTGTGCGGTCAGCAGCTCCTCCTCGGCCTCGCCGAGCAGCGCGTTGAGGTAGGGACTGATCGCCTCGCGGTGCAGGTAGGTCAGCGGCCCCGAGGACTCCGACTGCGGGGAGCGACGCCAGGACTGGCTCAGGGTGCTGAACGCCTTCGTCCAGCGAGCCGACTCCTCCAGCAGCCGGGCACCCTCGGCTCCCAGCGGCGCGACCACGCGCGACTGCGAGGCGGCCGGGTCGATCGGTCGCCACATCGAGGTGTCCGGGTCCTTCACCAGCAGACCCATGTCGACCAGCAGGTCGAACGCCCGGCGTTGCGGTGCACCCTCGGCGATCCGTACGTCGTCGGTGTGGATGCCCTTCTCCTCCACGGCCGCCTCGTAGAGCGCGATCGCGTCGGACTCGAACACCTCGCGGTCCTCAGGCGGGTATCCAGGCATGGGTCGCATCGTTCCACAGCGCCTGCGCCGTCGCGCTGATTCGGCATCGGGTGGCCGGCTCCGCTATTCTCTAGCGGTCGCCTGATGGCGGCGGGCGCCTGTAGCTCAACGGATAGAGCATCTGACTACGGATCAGAAGGTTTGGGGTTCGAATCCCTACAGGCGCGCAGCGTGATCTCTCGCGAGATGTGACAACAGGCCGGACCCCGACGGGGTCCGGCCTGTTGTGTGTCTCCACCGCGGCAGGCCCGCGATGGCGCAGTCGTCGGCGATTTATCGCAGACGCACTGTGTGGTGGGGGCTGAGTGTCGGTCATGATGGGTGGGTGATCGGTCGGAGCGCTCAACTGTCGGATGCGCTGGGCTACCTCGCCGCTGGAGTGGACGTGGTGATCGAAGGTGTGCCAGGCAGTGGCCGTTCGACCTTCCTGACCACGCTCGGCGCGGAGCTCGAGGACGACGGCGCCGAGGTGGTGCGCGTCGCCGGCATCGCCGGTCTCCGGGACCATCCGCTCGCCGCGCTCGACGCGCAGCTCAGGTCGGACGGCGGGCCTCGGCTGACCGGGGCGATCACGGCGGTCGTCGACCGCCTGAGCGAGCTGGCGTCCAGCGGACGCTTCGTGTTGATGATCGACGACGCCGATGCGCTCGATGACGCCTCGTGGGGGGTCATCCTCACCGCGCAGAGCAGTTCATCCCGGGCCGGCTCGTCCCAGTTCAACATCGTCTCGTCCAACCTGCTTTCGTGCGAGTCCGGGCCGCGGCAGATCGAGCGGTTGCACCGTGCGTACGACGTGCGCCTCTCCGCTATGCGCCTCGACGAGTTCGAGCGCCTCATGACTGAGCGAGCCGATGGCCCGATCGACAAGTTCACGCTCAGTCGCCTCTACGCGAAATCCGCGGGGCTGCCGGGTCTGGGGATCGGCCTGGTGGATGTGGGGTGCAGAGAAGGCCGATTGGTGCGGCACCGTGGAGTCTGGACGGCGACCAGCGACCTGTGGAGCCCTACGCTCCGTCGCCTGGTCGAGCGTCAGATCGCTCATCTCACCGGTCGCGAGCGGAAAGCGACTCAACTGCTCAGCTTGGCAGGCCCGGTCAGCATGGCGGAAGCTGAGGAGCTCATCGGGCGCAATGTACTCGACCGGCTCGAGCGCAAAGGCCTTCTGCGTTTCACCTCGACGGGTGGAGTCCCCAAGGCGACGGTGACGCCACCGTTGGTCAGCGAGCAGTTCCGCCACTCCGTCGGAGGTTTCGAACGCAACCGGACCCTGCAGCATCTCGAGCGGCTTGCACCGACCTCCCCGGTCGAAGACGGTGATCTGGTCGACGCGTCGCCGAGTGAGAGGGACGCGCTCTTCGTACGCACCGTCCATGAGCACGCTCGAGCTCGCCTCGCGGAGGCGCGCGCGACGTGGCGCAGGACGCATACCGCCACGACCGCGTTGGGGCTGCTGGACGCCCTCTCGATGACCGGCGCACCGGAGTCGGAGATCGAGACGGTCACCCATGAGATTCCGATCGATTCTCCCGACTGGCTCCGGGTGCGGTTGTGGGACGCGGAGCGACGCGCGACCTCGGGGCAGTACTCCGAGATCCTGGACGAGCTCAGTGTGCTCGCCGACTCACTGGGAGGCGGCGACCTGCTGCGGGCCCGCGCGACGATCCTGCGGATCCAGACAGATCACGTCACGCTTCCGCCGGACCTGGATCCTGAGTCTGTCGTCGAACGGATGGCGCGAACCGCCACTGCCGCCGATGTCGCCGCCTACCGCCTTGAGCGCGCACGAGCCGGCATCGCGCAGGGTAGGTTCCGTGCTGCGGGTCGTGAGCTCGACCTCCTCGATGGCGACGAGGTCGGTCTCGGCGACTTGAGCGCCGAGAGCCTGCGATGTCTGGTGCTCCTCGGGGAGGGGGACCACGCGCAGGCCCTACGCCGGGCCACTGAGGGGCTGGCGGTCGCGCGCGACCGACGCGACGCCCGGGTGATCCAGAAGTTCTCCTACGTGGCCGCGCTCTGCGCGTTCGTCTCCGGTGACTACGCGAACGCCGACCGCTTCGTCGAGAGCGCCCTTGCCACGGGAATACCCTCGGGCGTGCCGCAGGGGCCGGCACTCGGCCTTCTTTGCATCGGGAGCGTGCTCGCAGGACGTCTCGGTCATGCCGACCTGGCGCGGGCGCGAGTGGCCGACGCACGAAGGATCGGTGGTGGTCTCGGACCGTTCCCAGCGATGTCGGCCGACTGGGCACAGTTCCAGATCCTTCTCGCCGACGGCCACCCCGACCAGGCGTTCGCAGATCTGCGGGCCACCATCGACCGGCTGTATGCCGGCGGTGCGCGCTGGAGCGCGGCGATGGCGGATCTGTTGGTGACCGAGCTCCGTCCCGACCCAGCCGACCTGGACGGGCTCGGTGCGCGACTGAGCGGCATCGAGGGCGCGTTCGTCGGCGTGCTCCATCACTACGTTGCGGCGCTGGCGCTCGGCGAACCGGATGACCTCTTGAAGACCGTTCCCGGCCTGGCGACCACGGGCAGACCCGGCTTCGCCGTGAATGCGTATGAGCATGCTGGCCGAATCCTCCGGGACCACGGGCGCGACGAAGAAGCTGAGGAAGTGGCGGCCGAGCTGGAGCGCTTCCGGTCGTCGCTCCCGACGGGCGGATACGACGCGACCCGGTTCCGCCGGGTCGAGGTCCTGCTCTCGGAGCGTGAGTTGGAGATCGCTCACATGGTCCAGCAAGGACGATCGAATCCAGAGATCGCGGCCGCCCTCTTCCTCAGCGTACGCACTGTCGAGAGCCATGTTCGATCGATCATGCGCAAGCTCGGTATCTCGAGCCGTTCTGCACTGATTGCCTACGTCGCTGCCACGGGCAGTCTCTGAAGTTCGAAAGTGGCGCGGCCGCCTGTACGGCGCTGTAGCCGGCCGCCTTCACAAGGAAGTCGGATGCGAGGCCGTAGCGGGCACGCACGGGCGTGCCCAGACGACACGTAGCTGATGCCCGAGACCCCTGAGTCCCGATCGGTCGCCTGCTGATCTGGGCCATTGGTGCACTGACCCGCTCGCGTGGGAGCGGAATGGCTCTGGGTTGGGTCGACCCTTGGATAGGGATTCGCATGTCTCGGCCCGAATCAGGGCTGGTGGGACAACGCCGCCGGGACAGCGTCAGAAGTGCCTCGATTGCAGGCGCGATGACGACGGCGGCGAGCGAGTACCCGTCGCGGGCGCAAGTCCGGAGGACTCAGGGGAAGGCAAGGAAGTGTTGAAGAAGGAGCCGGCCAGGGCCGGACAATCGCGATGGTGGGGTCGCACGATGATCGCTGCGCTCGCGCTCGGCGCACTCGGCGCTGGCGCCTTGGTCGTGCCGTCGGGGGCCTACGCGGCTGACGGCGAGGTGCGTGACCTGCAGATCACCGTGGTCGACGACGGGATCCGGGTGCCGAATCCGGTCGATGACGGCGCCCACAACAACATGGTGGGCACGAACGACAGCGTCGGGTACTCCTGGTCCTTCAAGTCCTCAGGGCTGACCGACGGCGTGTTCACTCAGACTCTTCCTGAGGGTTGGACGTGGGATCCCGATTCGCTGGTGGCACTGGACAGCGCAAACGCCGCGCTTTACGAGAGCTCCTACGAGCTGACGGACAACGGCCGTACGCTGACGGCGACCGTCAGCGTGCCGAGTGGCGGCGATTCGCTGGTCGAGTTTCGTACCCTGCGGGCGATCGCGAGCCCTGACGCGGTGGGTACCAACTACGCAGCCCAGGTCCAGGTAGCTGACGCCTCCGGGAACCAGACCGCAGCGACGGGTTCGATCGCGGTCGTCGGCAGACCCCTGGGTGGACTGTCCAAGACGGCCAGCAAGCTCAACAGCACCAGCGTCCACGACTTCGGTGATGGAGCCGGTGCCGTGGCGGCGAAGTATTCCGACTTCGAGATCGAAGCCTGGGACGCCGCAGGGAAGAACGCTGCAGGTGCTGTTCCAGCAGTGCTGCAGCAGCCCTTGAAGATCCGCGACACCCTGACGCTGAGCCAGGCGGTCCCCTACGACATCGAGGTAAGGGATCCCACTGGCGGAGCCACAGTCAGTGTGACACCGACGACCACGGGAGCAGACTTCGCGCTCTCGGACTACCGGGGCTCCGGTGACAACGCGAGCGTCTCCTTCGTGGCGCGGGTATGGGTTCCGCTCAGCGAGATCAATGCGGCAGATCAGACCATCTCCATGAGGAACGCGGTCTCCACTCTCGGTTGGACGACGACAGATGGAACCCCTGTCGAGGACGCCGATACCGGGGACAACTCCGCGCAGGGTCTGGTGTCGCCCTCAGGCGGCGGTGTCCCGGCAAAGGTGTTCAAGCGCCTCTATGTCGCTGAGGAGCGGGGCCAGTTGCTGGACACACGGCCGTCGTCCGACGCGTCGTGGACCAAGGTCTACGACGGGCAGATCCCGTCCACGGCCGATGCCACCATCGCAGCGGGCTCACGAATCGCTGCAGAGATGCTCTATCAGCCCTTCGGCGGTGACACCACCGGCGTCGTGGGTGTGGACACCTGGGACCCTGCGGAGCAACAGATCGCTGCTGACTCCCCGGTGGTCGTATGGCAGAAGAACGCGAGGCTCCCCGCCTCGTCGTACAGCCTCTCGTACTCCGCGGACGGGTCGACCTGGGTCGACTCCGTCGCCCTTGCCGGCGGGCCGTCGAAGGTGCGTGCGATGCGGATCGAGTATCTCGACGTGGCTAGCGTCGACACGGGAACGGTGACGGTCAGCGCAGCGTTCGACGTCACGGAGGACCTTGGCGTGAACGTGGACGATACCGCCACGTGGACGGCAGATCAGATCGGCACACCTTTGCGGGTGAGCGCCGATGTGGACACCGCTCCTGCCGAGCTCGAGCTCGCGAAGTCCTCCAACGTCAATGGCATCACATCCGGCAGCGACGTGCACTACACCCTCACCCCGGACAGCGCTCCTCTTCCGGGTTCGAGCGGCTCAGAGGCCGACATCTCCGGCTTTGCTGTTCGTGACTCCCTGCCCCGCAACGTGGTCGACGTGGATTTGTCGGATCTCAGTCCTTTCTGGAGCGTTGATCAGGCAGGGTCGGTGAGCGATGGGTTCGTGTTGACGTTCACGCCTGTCGGACCCGTCGGTGTCGGCGAGGAGCTGCCGCCGATCGACTATTCCGTGACCACGTCCATCAAGGCACCGTCGGACGGTCGCATGCAGAACACCGCCACGGCCAGTGCAGATGGCTACAAGCCTGTCGCGGTGAAGCGAAACGTCGCGGTCGCCCAGGCCAACGTGGTCACCTTGCAGAAGTTCACCGACGGTCCGACCGAGATTGAGCCGAACCAGAAAGCGATCACCTGGGTCAGTAGCTTCTTCAACTTCCAGACCCAGAACATGGGCACCTCCACCTTTGTCGATGTGCTGCCCTTCGATGGTGACGACCGCGGCTCCGCGATGACCAGGCCCATGGCGCTCAAGACCATCGAGCCGGTCGACGATTCCACGACCGGGACGACGTTCTACGTCACGACCGACTCGGCGGCCGACCTCGAAGCCGACCCTTTCGGTTCGTCAGTCAATTGGACGCAGGTGGACGGAAGTGACAGTGCGGCGCTGATCGGCGCCACTGCCGTGCGCGCCGACGTCGCGGACTTCCACAGCGGGTACGCCGGCGGTATGCGGCTCACGGCTGACCCGCGCACTCCTGCCGGAGGTGACCAGTTCGTCAACGACGTCGACGGTGAGATCGGTCCCGCGGACGACCGTCTCCACACAGACGCGGAGCCCGTTGAGGTCGTCGCATCGGAGGTCTCGGGTACGTACTGGTTCGATGCTGACGGTGACGGTGTGCGTGGTTCGGACGAGACGGTGGTGTTGCCGGATGCGAAGGTGACGTTGTTCTCGGGGACGGGTGCTGATCGGACCGAGGTGGGTTCGACCACGACGGGTGCCGATGGGTCGTACTCGTTCAGCGGGCTTGCTGCGGGTGATTACTCGGTGCGGTTCGATGACGAGTTGGTCAAGGACCAGTACGCGCACTTCACCAAGGCCGACGCCGGGAGCGACGACAAGGGCGACTCCGACGTCAACGCCAATGGCGTGGTCACCCTGGACATCGGTCGCGGCACTGCGCTCACGCACGTGGATGCTGGTTATACGGCGAACACGAACTACGCGGTGTCGTTGAGCAAGCAGGTGGAGTCGAGCCCGGGTTCGGGTGAGTTCATCGAGGCTGATGACAGTGACAACATGACCGGTTCTTACGACTACGGCGACACGGTGACGTGGAAGTTCGTGGTGACCAACACCAGTGATGATTCGGTGCTGAGTGGTCTGGGCTTTGAGGACCAGGCGCTGAGTGGGTGTGACGCTGTTGCGGTCGAGGATGCTGAGCTGGCTCCGGGCGAGGATGTTTCGTTCGAGTGCTCCAGCACGGCTGAGGAGTCGATGACGAACACTGCCACGGTGACCGGTCCCGGGGATGTGTCCGCGACCGACACCGCCGCGATCGACGTCCAGCAGACCAACGGCCCCGAGCCGAAGGGACCGGAGCCCAAGGGGCCCGGCGGTGGCGACATCGGGAAGAACCCCGGCGGCGGGTCGACCGGTGGACACCTCCCTAACACGGGGGGCCCACCTGGTGGCTCTACTTGTTGGGCCTGCTGAGTGCTGGTGGCGGCGCCACCCTCCTGCTCACGCGGAAGCGTCTCGACTGAGTTAGCCGGGAGGCCAGACAGGAAGCACGAGGTAGCGTCCGCCCCATGGGGCGGACGCTACTTCTTGTTGTGACCCCGGGGCCCGCTGCGTCAGGACGGCTGGAGCACCCCGGGTTCCGTTGAGGCTCTGGCGTGCATTCGTGGGCGGTTGATCGCGCCTGAAAGGCCTCGCGACGCTCCCGCGCCAGCCTGCTGACTGAGCATCCATCACGAGAGACTTGCCCCGGGTCGGGCCAAACCGAGGAGCGGGACCCGCGACGGGTGGGGAAATCGGACGCGGGCCCCGCTCGATGTGTCGGCGTCCCGCCGTCTGAGAACCTGGCCACTCGGGAAGGACCGGGCGAACATTCAGGGGCTGGACGACCGTGCGCCAGTGCGAGTTGGCGCACGGCCAGGCTACAAGTGGCGCGTGCAGACAAGAGGATGCCGCCGTCGTCTACGTGCGTGGAGCCAGCGATTCAGTGCCGCACAGCGGATGGTGCGCGGGGAGGGGGCTCATCTCAGCCAGGTCCGTGCATTTCGCTCGATGGGCTCCGCGGTCACCACCACCGGTGGCGCGAACGCAACGCGCCCAGCGAGTAGCGCGACCCTCGGCATCGGTCTCAGGTAGCTGCACGCGCCGGCGGGAATCAGCATGCCCGGGAGATTGATGTCGTAGTAGTGCAAGCGACCGCATCCGAGCACTTGCGACGTGACGTCGCTGGGCGACAAAGCGCTCCAGAGCACTGTCCCCCGTGGGAAGTACCGCATGGCTCCCGACAAGACCGTGTCGTCCGAACGAGCCAGCACCGTGTCTCCGTAGACGGCATGGATGTAGGTCACGCGGAGCCCCTGCGCCTGCGGCCGCCGGCGTGATGATCCGAAGTGATGACTGGACCCGGTGGATCGACCTGCGGTCCAGCGAGCTCGCCGAGGGTGACGAGCACATCCCCCAGGGTCTTTGAGAGATGGTCTTCAGCGTTGCGGGACGCACGGTCGACCAATGCCGCTCCTGCGGCATGAAGGCGAGACAGCTGGTGATTGACCTGGCGCATCACTCTCGTGATCGGTTCCCCGAGGGACCTGCCGCACGGTCGTCGAGCAGTGTCCGGGGGACCTCCATGTCCCTGCGAGCCGCGGCAACCGTTTCCATGATGCGCTGAGCCTCGACCAGGGCGTCGTTGGAGGGGCCCATGGCCCACCCAGCAGTGGAGCGCAGGGACCGTACGAGCGCTCCGAGCGCAGTTGTGGAACGGCACTGCGCGGCCGACCGCCCGGCCACTTCCGCTGCGTGCTCAGCCACGGCATCGAGTTGAATCAGCGCCAAGGCCATGGCGACGCGCGCCTTCGTCACCGACACGTCGAGCCGATCCAGGCGCGCCGCAAGACGGACGGCGACGTCGCCAGCGTCCTCGGATGTCATCTCGGCCCAGGCCGTGGCAAGAATGACGTCGGGGTGGCGCACCCTCGTCGCCGCGGCCATGCGTTGCTGATGCAGCACCCGTCGGCTGTCGGTCCGGTGCTGGTCGAACTGTCGGACTTCCTGCCTGAAGGCCGCGATCGACGTCTCAAACTCCGAGAGTCGGTCCCAAGAGCCGTCGAACTGGGAAGAAAGTGCTGCGCACGCATCGCTCAGCGCCGTTGTGGCGCCCGCTGTCCCGGCGAAGGTAGGTGTGGCCGTGAAGTGTGATCTGCCAGTCACTTCCGCTGTCACAGCGGCGGATAGGAAGTCTTGATAATCGGCGAAACCCGCCTGCCGAAGTTGCCTGAGGAGCTGGCGGCGCCCCAGTTTCGCGGCACCCCTCCCGGAGATCCCCTGTTCACGCGCTGCGAGCTCGATCGGGCGTACGGCGAGATAGGCGGCGCGAGCCAGGTCGAGGTACTCGGAGCCGTTCGGGTTCATCTGAATCGAAAGGTGACCGCTACTGCCGAGCGGAAGCATGATCGTGAATGTCCAGTACCCAGCATCGCCGAATGCGCGGTTCTGGAGGTACCCACCGAACGGCTCACCGCGCCTCAGGGACTCCCACATCAGAAGAAAGCACCCGGCGGGCATCGAGGGGTGACGAAGGATGCTGTGTGCCGATCCGACGAGCCGGTCGCAGGGGTGCTTCGACACCTGGATGAGAACGGAGTTCGCGCAGGAGATGTCGCCGCGCACGTCAGTAACTGAGATCGCCATTCCTGGCCCGCTGTTCCTCGGGGAGGTGAATCTCTCCGTGGGCACCTGATTGCCGCGCATCGGGTCCTCGTCTCGCAGGGCCGCCTAGCGTGATGCAGGGCCAGCCCTTGGCTGCGGAGGTTCTGCGGCTAAGGGCTGGCCCGCATCGAATCCTGTCGCTGCCCAGTCACTCGAGTTCATTGGGAGGGACCACGAGCACTGCAGCACGACATTCATCGTTCGCCGATACCAATGGCACGACACGGGAAGCGTAGGAGCGGCGAAGGCCCCGCGACCGTTGCTGCCTGCTTGCCGTGCTGGCGGTGTCGAAGTCAGTGGGAGTGCGCGAGTGGTACGTGCCATCGTCGGCTGGGACCGTGCCGATCACCGTGCGGACAGCCCGTGGTGGTTCGGCCGGCGCAGCGCCCGCGAGCCGCGGCGTACGCCCCCACGTCGGACAACAGGCCGGACCCCGACGGGGTCCGGCCTGTTGTGTTCTCCAGGAGCGTGGTGAGAGGTCAGTCTCGGGGGTGGTGAGCGAGGGCGCCGGAGAACTCCGCGAGCGAGCCGCCGCTCAGGATGCGCTCCCGGGCCGGTGCCTCGGCCTGCTCCTTGCCGCGCAGCAGCTCACCGAGGCCGACGACGTCCTCGGGGCTGAGGAATGCGACGCCGTCGGAGTCGCCGAAGACCACGTCGCCGGGGTTCACCACCGCTCCGGCGATGGTGACGGGCACGTTGATCGCGCCTTCGATCCCGCCGATCCGCGTGGTGAGCGGGCTGTAGCCGCGGGAGAACACCGGGAAGTCGTAGGGGCCGGTCTCGTCGTGATCGTTGATGGAGCCGTCGATCACGGCGCCGGCCGCTCCCCGGGCCTTCGCGGAGAACGAGACCAGTCCGCCGAAGCAGGACCGTGCGTGGTCACCGGACTGGTCGACGACGAGCACGTCGCCGGGCCGCAGGTGGTCGACGGCCAGGTGCACGGCAGTGGAGTCCAGGTGGGGGATGCGCACGGTCACGGCGGTGCCGACCACCTTGATCGGCCGCCGGTTCGGCTGGAGTCCCAGGGCGAGGCCGTGGTCCCGCAGGTGTCCGAGGGTGGAGACGCAGACGTCGCGCAACTCGTCGAGGAGCTGGGGGTCGACCTGCTCGGGCATGTCGTTCATCGAGAACAGAGGATCCCTTCGAAGGCCAGCGGGCCTACGAGGGGATCCGCGAACGCATCCTCGACGGCACCTTCGCCGAGGGTCAGTTCGTGGACGAGATCGCGCTCGGCGAGCAGGTCGGCACCTCACGCACGCCGGTGCGAGAGGCACTTCAGCGGCTCCAGGTCGAGCGCTTCGTCGAGCTGGTTCCGCGACGAGGCGCGCAGATCCGGGTGCTCACGGCGACCGAGATGGGGGAGATCTATCAAGCCCGCTACGTGCTGGAGTCCGACGCGCTACGCAGGATCTGCCAGCGGAGCAGCGGCGTCCCGCATGCTGCGCGGGAGCTCATCGTGGAGATGGAGGCGGCCGGTCGGCGCGGGACTGGAACCGGTTCGCCCAGCTCTTCCACTCCGCGATCATGCGCCACCAGGGCAACGCAGTGATCGCAGAGATCTACGACGGACTGCAGCCACGACAGGTGCGACTGGGCACGCGCACCCTCAGCGAGCGTCCGTCACGGCTCCACACCATCGAGGCCGAGCACCGCGACCTGCTGCGCGCTCTCGAGGCGAGTGACGCGGCGGAGTGCGTGGCCGTGCTGGGGCGTCATCTGCGGGAGGTGCCGGAGCTGGTCGATGCCTTCGGCGAGCCGCGGACCGCAGCGGCCACCTAGCCTCTCGTCGGAGATGCCCGCCGACCTCAGGGCGCTGCCGCCCGCAGCATCTCCAGCAGTCGTGGCGCGGCCTCGTCGAGGAAGCGCCGCTGTCCCTGGTCTCCGACCTGGACGATCGCGATGTCGGTGAACCCGGCCTCCCAGTAGGCCGACACGTGGCGGACGATCTCGTCGAGGTCGGGGCCGCACGGGATCGCGTCGGCGACGTCGTCGGGGCGGACGAACTGCGTCGCACCGGCGAAGCCGGCGGGCGTGGGCAGGTCGGCGTTGACCTGCCAGCCGCCCCCGAACCACCGGAACTGCTCGTGGGCGCGCCGCCTGGCGGCCTCCGGGTCCGGGTCCCAGCAGATCGGGATCTGCCCGATGGCGCGGGCCCGCTCGCCGATCCGGGCGGTGCCCCGGGCGTCGTTCCAGGCATCGACCAGGGCTGCGTCCGGCTCGACCCCGATCAGGTGATCGCCGCTCTCGGCCAGTGCCTTGATCGCCCGGTCGCCGGCCACCGCGACCCCGATCTCCACGGGTTGTCCGGGGAGGTCCCAGATCCGTGCCGAGTCGACCTGGAAGTAGTCGCCGCGATGGTCGACGAGCTCCCCGGTGTGGAGGGCGCGGATGATCTCGATGGCCTCGCGCAGCATGCCGTGACGGTCCTGGATGGCCGGCCAGCCCTGGCCGACCACGTGCTCGTTGAGGTTCTCGCCGCTGCCCAGGCCGAGCGTGAAGCGGCCGTCGGCCAGGCACTGCAGCGTGGCGGCCTTCTGGGCGACGAGCGCGGGGTGGTAGCGCATGGTCGGACAGGTCACGTAGGTCATCAACCCCACCCGCGAGGTCGCCTGGGCGACCGCTCCGAGCGTGGTCCACGCATACGGTGCGTGTCCCTGTTCGGTGAGCCACGGTGAGTAGTGATCGCTCATCACCTCGAAGTCGAAGCCCACCGCCTCGGCCCGGACGGCGTACTCCACGAGATCCTTGGGGCCGCTCTGCTCCGTCATCAGGGTGTAGCCGAAGTCGGTCATCCCAGGGACGTACCCGGCTCCGCGCTCCTCATCCCTGGTGGGCGTGGCGGGGCCGACCGGTCATCGCCAGCACCCCGAGCACCGGGCCGGGGACGAGCAGCAGAAACGCGTACTGCCAGCCGGAAGCGTCGGCCAGCACGGGAACCAGCTGGATGCTGACCACCGTCAGGGCGAAGCCGAGCGCGGTCTGCGCGCTGAGGGCGGTGCCGATGAACCGCTGGTCGGCGACCTCGGACAGCGCCGTGGAGAAGACGCCGGAGTCGGCGATCACCGACGCCCCCCACACGCCGCAGAAGACGGCGAGGAGCGGCAGGGGTGCGACGTACGCGAGAGGCGAGAGCAGGCAGCAGGCACCGCTGACCGACAGCGCGGTCACCGCCGCCGGGGTGCGGCCGAAGCGGTCCGCCGCCCACCCGCCGACCAGGCAGCCGAGCAGCCCGCACACGCCCATGGTGGTGAAGACCAGCAGTCGGTCCTCGGCGTCCGGTGCGGAGGCGCCGGCCGCATGGGCGACGAAGAGCGGGACCCACGTCCACAGCGCGTAGAGCTCCCACATGTGGCCGAAGTAGCCGAGGTTCACCCGGCGTGGCCCGGACTCGCGGAACATCTCGATCGCATAGCGCGGGTGCAGGGTCACCGGTCCGGTCGCCAGCTGCGGGCCCGGACGTACGGCGACCAGCGCGACCAGCGCCCCGGCCGACGCGATGCCCGCCGTCACCCGGAGCACGTCGCGCCACGGCAACGTGGCCAGTCCACCCACCAGGTGCGGCAGCGCCGACCCCAGGGTGAGGGCCCCGATCATCAGGCCCATCGCGGTGCCGCGACCCGTCGGCCCCGCCCAGGAGGCGGTGAGCTTCATGCCCACCGGGTAGACGCCGGCGAGGAAGACACCGGTCAGGAACCGTGGCGCGAGAGCAGGGCCGAAGGAGTCCACCGCGGCGGCCACGGTGTACGTCGTCGCCGCGGCCAGCGCCGCGCTCGCCGCCATCAGCAGGTGCGGCGGCACCCGGTCGGCCAGGTTCAGCAGGGTCGAGACCAGGGCGCCGGTGACGAAGCCCAGCTGCACCGTCCCGGTCAACCACACCGCCTGGCCGGTCGAGATGCCCCAGTCGGCCTGCAGGCTCGGGACCACGGCCGACACCGAGAACCACACCGCCAGCGCGAGCACCTGGACCAGTGCGATCAGCGCACGCTGGAGGCGGGGGTTCAGCATGGCACCAGGGTGCCCGACCTCGGCTCGTCGCGGTGACCTGACGTCGACCTCACTCTGACAACGTGGGGCTCGCCCGTCATCGGGTGACTGGTGGGCCACACGCTCCCGGTGGAGTCAGAATTTCCTGGCACAGCCAGCGCAAGGCGGACGCCCATGCCGCACGCGCATCGTGCGAGGCCCAACCGGTGTTGGAGCCACCCGGCCCTGCTCGCCTACCCTCGACGAGGAGGAGTGTCGGCCCGAGCGAGGAGGTAGCCCGCGCGGTGAACGACACCCTCTGGCTGCTGCTCGCCGGGATCGGTGCCGGCCTGACCGGCTCGGTGGCCGGCCTCGCCTCGTTGATCAGCTATCCGGCACTGCTCGCCTTCGGGCTGCCGCCGCTGGCCGCCAACGTCACCAACACCGTCGCCCTCTTCGGCGTCACCGGCGGGACGATCGCCGGGTCGCAGCGCGAGCTGCGCGGCCAGGGGCGGCGGGCGGTGCGGCTGGCCGGGATCTCGCTGGTGGGTGGCGCGCTGGGCGCGGCCCTGCTGCTGCACACCCCCGAGGAGGCCTTCGAGGTGGTGGTGCCGTGGCTGATCGCGTTCGGGGCGACGCTGCTGCTGTTCCGCGACCGGATCCGGGCCTGGGCCGCACGTCACTCGCAACCGGACCGGCCCGCGACCGACGGGCCGGTGCGCGCTGCAGCGTGGACGCTGGTGCTGCTGCTGCTCGGGGTGTACGGCGGCTACTTCGGCGCCGGGGTCGGGATCATCGCCCTCGCCGTTCTGGCCCTGGAGCGGGTGGAGCCGCTGGCCGTCACGAACGCGGTGAAGAACGTCGCCACCGGTGCCGCCAACGGCGCGGCGGCGATCGCCTACATCCTCTTCGCGCCGGTCGACTGGCCCGCCGCGGTGTCCCTGGCGGCCGGGGCCGTCATCGGCGGGCTGATCGGCCCGTCGGTGGTGCGCGTCGCGCCCGAGCGGCCGCTGCGCTGGCTGGTGGCGATCGCCGGCCTCGGTCTCGCCGTCCACCTCGCCACCAGCTGAGCGGCCTCAGCGCACCAGGCAGGGGCGCTTCGGGTCGAAGGACCAGTCGGGCACCAGGTACTGCATCGCGATCGCGTCGTCCCGGGCGCCGAGGCCGTGCTCCAGGTAGAGCTGGTGCGCCGCGGCGAGCCGGGAACGGTCCAGCCGGACGCCCAGCCCCGGGGCCTCGGGCACCTCGATCGCACCGTCCCGGATCTGCAGCGGGCTCTCGGTCAGCCCCTGGCCGTCCTGCCAGATCCAGTGCGTGTCCAACGCCGTGATCTCGCCCGGCGCCGCCGCACCGACCTGGGTGAACATCGCCAGCGAGACGTCGAAGTGGTTGTTGGAGTGCGAGCCCCAGGTCAGGCCGAAGTCGTGGCAGAGCTGGGCGACCCGGACCGAGCCGGCCATCGTCCAGAAGTGCGGGTCGGCCAGCGGGATGTCGACGGCGTCGGTGCGGATCGCGTGCGCCATCTGCCGCCAGTCGGTGGCGATCATGTTGGTCGCCGTCCGCAGCCCGGTGGCCCGCTTGAACTCCGCCATCACCTCCCGGCCCGAGTACCCGCCCTCGGCGCCGCACGGGTCCTCGGCGTAGGCCAGCACGTCGTGGGTGCCCCGCAACAGCCGGACCGCGTCGGCCAGCAGCCAGCCGCCATTCGGGTCCAGGGTGATCCGCGCGTCGGGGAAGCGCTCGTGCAGCGCGGTGACCGCGGCGACCTCCTCCTCGCCGGCCAGCACGCCGCCCTTGAGCTTGAAGTCGGTGAATCCGTAGCGCTGCTGGGCGGCCTCGGCGAGCCGGACCACCGCCTCGGGGGTCAGCGCGACCTCGCGGCGCACCCGCTCCCACTCGTCGGCGGCCTCCGGCTCCCGCAGGTAGGGCAGGTCGGTGCGGTCGGGGTCGCCGACGTAGAACAGGTAGCCCAGCATCGGCACGCTGCTGCGCTGCTGTCCGTCGCCCAGCAGCTCGGCCACGGCCACGCCCTGCTCCTGACCGGTCAGGTCCAGCAGCGCTGACTCCAGCGCGGTCACCGCGTGGACCGTGGTGCGCAGGTCGAAGGTCTGCAGCCCGCGCCCGCCGGCGTCGCGCCCGGCGAAGCGCTCCGCGACCCGCCGCAACAGGGAGCGGTACGTCGCCACCGGCGCGCCGATGAGCAGCTCGGCGGCATCGGCGATCGTGGCCCGGATGGCCTCGCCACCCGGCACCTCGCCGAGTCCCTCGCGCCCGTCGCTGTCGGTGACGATCGCGATGTTGCGGGTGAAGAACGGGGCGTGCGCGCCGCTCAGGTTGAGCAGCATCGAGTCGTGACCCGCGACCGGGACCACCTCCACCTCGGCGACGGTGGGGCGGCGCGAGGCGCTCACGGCAGCTGGAGCTCCCCGTCGATCCTGCGGGTCAGGTGCCACGGGTTGTCGTCGCGCACCGCCGCCGGCAGCAGCGCGGCCGGCACGTCCTGGTAGGCGACCGGGCGCTGGAAGCGCTCGATGGCGAGGCTGCCGACGGAGGTCCCGCGAGCGTCCGACGTGGCCGGGAACGGCCCGCCGTGGACCATCGCGTGACCGACCTCGACGCCGGTGGGCCAGCCGTTGAACAGGATCCGGCCCACCTTCGCCTCCAGCAGCGGCAGGAGTCGCGCCGCGTCGTCGGCGTCCGCGTCGGTGGCGTGGACGGTGGCGGTGAGCTGACCCTCGAGCGAGGCCAGGTGGTCGGCGAGCTCGGCCGCGTCGTCGTACCGGACCACGACGCCGGAGGCGCCGAACACCTCGTCGGTCACGCCGTCGAGCGAGTCGGCCACGACGACCTGGGGCGCCGGGGCGTCCTCCCCGCCGGCGCTGCCCTGGCCGACGACCCGGACCCCGGCGGCGTCGCGCAGGGAGGCGGAGCCGGACTCGTAGGCGCTGGCGATGCCGGAGGTCAGCATGGTGGCGCCGGCGGCGTCGGCGACCGCGTCGCCGGCGGCCGCGAGGAACGCGTCGCCGGCGTCGCCGCGGGGCAGGAAGAGCAGCCCGGGGTTGGTGCAGAACTGGCCGGAGCCCAGCGTCAGCGAGCCGACGTAGGCCCGGCCGAGTCCGGCCGGGTCGGCGTCGAGGGCGCCGGGCAGCACCACGACCGGGTTGATCGAGGACATCTCGGCGTAGACCGGGATCGGCTCGGTCCGCGCGGCGGCGGCGGCGACCAGGGCCAGGCCGCCGCCGCGGGAGCCGGTGAACCCGACGGCCTTGATCCGCGGGTCGGTGACCAGGTCCTGGCCGAGACGGATCCCGTCCTCGTCGGCTCCTGCGAGCAGGAACGAGAAGGTGCCCGGGTGCAGGCCGGCCTTCTCCACCGCACGGGTGATCGCCTGGGCGACCAGGTGACCGGTGCGTGGGTGGGCGGGATGGCCCTTGACGACGACGGGGCAGCCGGCGGCGAGCGCGGAGGCCGTGTCGCCGCCGGCGGTGGAGAAGGCGAGCGGGAAGTTGCTGGCGCCGAAGACGGCGACCGGGCCCAACGGCACCTGGCGCTGCCGGATATCCGCCCGGGGGAGCGGCTCCCGGGAGGGCAGCGCCGGGTCGATGCGGACGCCGAGGTGGTCGCCGCGACGGACGACGTCGGCGAACATCCGCAGCTGACCGGCGGTCCGCCCGACCTCGCCGGTGATCCGCCCCGCGGGGAGGTGGCTCTCGGTGACGGCGGCCTCCGCGATGGTCTCGCGGTCGGCCTCGATCTCGGCGGCGACGGCATCGAGGAAGTCACCGCGCGCCTGCGGCTCGGTGGCCCGGTAGTGCGCGAAGGCCTCGGTGGCGGCGGTGGTCGCGGCGGCGACGTCGGGGTGCTTCTCCTCGACGCCGGCGATGATCGAGCGGGGGTCGGTCATGTCTTCCTCTCAGCAGCGGTGGTGATCGGGGTCAGGGGATGCGGGCGATCAGGTCGCGCAGCTCGTCGACCTCGGTCTGGTGCAGGTTGGTCAAGGGGGGCCGGACCGGACCGGCCGGTCGTCCGACCGCCTCGAGGCCGGCCTTGACGATCGACACGGCGTACCCGGCGGTGCGGTCGCGGATGTCGAGGTAGGGGATCACGAACTCGTTGAGTCGACGGTAGACCTCGTCGCGGTCCTGTGCACGGACGGCCTCGTAGAACTCGATCGCCCAGCCGGGCAGGAAGTTGAAGAGCGCCGAGGAGTAGGTACTCACCCCGAGCTGGAGCAGGGGCAGCGCGAAGGTCTCCGCGGTGGGCAGCCCCCCGACGTAGATCAGCCGGTCGCCGACCCGGGCGTAGGTGCGGGTCATCTGCTCGATGCTGCCGACGCCGTCCTTGAAGCCGACCATGGTCGGGTTGCGGTCCGCGAGCTCGGCGACGGACTCGTCGTTGAGCACGGCGTTCGCGCGGCTGTAGACGATCACGCCGAGGCCGGTGGCCTGGCAGACCGCGGTGACGTGCTCGACGAGGCCGGCCTGGCTGGCTTCGGTGAGGTACGGCGGCATCAGCAGGAGCCCGTCCGCCCCGGCCGCCTGCGCGGCCTCGGCCTGCGCGATCGCGTTGGTGGTGCTCCCGGTCGCCGGGGCCAGCACGGGTACGGCGCCGGCCACCTCGTCGACCGCGGCGCGCACGACGCGGTCGGTCTCCTCGAAGGTGAGGGAGAACGCCTCGCCGGTGCCGCCGGCGGCGAAGAGGCCGGCGACTGGGTGCTCGGCCAGCCAGGAGAGGTGCTTGCGGTAGGCCGCCTCGTCGAAGGCGAGCTCGTCGGTGAAGTGGGTGACCGGGAAGGACAGCAGCCCGCTCTTGAGCTGGGCGGCCAGGTCGGTCGGGCTGTACTCGGTCACGTGAGGTCCTTCGCAGGTCGAGAGATGACCGTCACAGTAGGAACGGCTCGCGATGCCTGTCCAAGCCCTTTGTTGGATGGAGTGATGTCCTACGGGTATCGCTGACTCGCGACCGACGTCAGCTCTCCGCCGCGAGGCGCTCGACCACGCCCAGCACCCGTCGTACGACGGGGCTGAGTGAGGCATCCGCCCAGATCGCGTGCACCTCGACGGGGCGCTCGGGGTCGGCGTCGAGGCGGGTGTCACCGCCGTGGTGGGCCAGGTCCTTGAGCACGACGCCGTCGACGTGCAGCGAGGCCGCCGAGGCCGGGACGAAGGCGAGGCCGCGTTCGGCCGAGGCCAGCAGCATCGCGGTGAGCACCTGGTGCACCCGCTGCTCGATGCGCGGGTGGGCGTTGGCGAGGAAGCGCACCGACAGTTCATGGAAGTAGCGGGACTGCTGCGGGTGATAGCCGATGACGGTCTCGGCGTCGAAGTCGGTGGCGATGAGCGGTCGATCGATCGCCGCCAGCGGATGCTCGACAGGAACGACCGCCATCAGCGGCTCGCGCAGGATCACCCGCGACGACAGCAGTTCGGTGTCGAAAGGCGGGCGGGCCAGCCCGAGGTCGATCTCGCCTCGACGGATCCCCTCGACCTGGGCCATGGTGACCCGCTCGGAGAGCAGCACCTCCACGTCGGGCAACTCGGCCGTGAGGCGGCGCAGGAGCGGGCCGAGGATCGAGATCGCGGAGACGGCGGTGAAGCCCAGCCGTACGACGCCCGCCGCTCCGGCGTCCACCCGGCGGGCGAGGTCGCCGGCTCCCTCGACCATGTTCAGCAGTCGGTAGGCCTCCTCGAGAAAGGCCTCTCCCGCCCCGGTCAGCTCGACCTTGCGATTGTCCCGCTCCAGCAACTGCACGCCGATCGCCCTCTCCAGCTTCTGGATCTGACGGCTCAGCGGCGGCTGGGTCATCTGCAGCCGTTCCGCCGCGCGACCGAAGTGGAGTTCCTCGGCGACCGCGACGAAGGAACGCACCTGATCGAGGGTCAACACGCGGGCACCTTAACCGTGTCAATGCCGAGAATGACGATGCGCGGAGAGTATCACTCTATGCCGGATCGGGTTTGGACGCGCATGAGGACCAGGTGCCAACCTATGACCCGCACCACACCAGTGACCCCAGTCACACCCGCCAGCAACGCCGGAAGCGAGCACTGATGACGACCGCCCAACCAGTCACCGCGGCTGCCCCACGAACCGTCGGGTACGCCTACCCGTGGGACGTGATCGGCGATCCTGACTTCTCCTCCCGGGTCCTGGACCTGGGGGTGGACACGGTGGCACTCGCGGCGTCGTACCACACCGCGCGGGCAGCCACCCCGCTCCACCCGACGACGCGCTTCGTCAATGCCTCCTCGGCTGCCCTCTACCGCCCGATCCGCGACGAGGCATGGTCGGGCCGGCGCCTCGTCCCGGCGCCCGCCACCTGGGTCCCCGACCCCGACCCGTTCGGCACCGCCGCCGCGACCCTGATCGAGGCCGGCGTCGACGTGGCCGCGTGGATCGTCCTCACCCACGCCACGCGCCTCGGCGAGGCCCACCCCGACCTCGCGGTCGTCAACTGCTTCGGCGAGCGCTATCCCTACGCCCTCAGTCCGCAGTCGGCCGAGGTCCGCGAGTACGCCGCCACGCTGGCCGCCGAGGCGATCCGCGACGTCCCCTGCTCGACGGTCATCCTCGAGGCCTGCGGTCAGCTCGGCGTCACGCACGGCGGCCACCACGAGAAGACCGACGGCGCCTACGACCACGTGGCGCAGCGGCTGCTCTCGATCGACTGCAGCCTCGCTTCGGTCGAAGCCTGGGAGGCGCACGGCCTGGACCCGGAGCGCGTCGTCGCGGAGCTGCGCGCCGGAGTCGACGCCACACTGCGCAGCCCGGGCGGGTCGGTCCCGGCCGTCGACCAGGCCCTGCTCGACACGCTGCTCGAGATCCGCCACCAGGCCACCGACGAGCTCCGCCGCACGGTGATCTCCGCCGTCGGCTCGGTCGCGGGCGGCGACCTGCGCCTCGTGCTGCACGCCGAGCCCGACCCGTGGGCGACCGGGGCCCTGCCGGGCCTCACCGCCACCGGCCCCGACGACGTCGACGCCGTCGTCGCGCAGTGCTGGCCGGTCGCCGACGCCTCCGTGGAGAAGGTCCGCTCCCTGTCCCAGACCCTGGCCGGGCGTGCCGCGACGGGCGCCTACGTGACGGCGCTGCCTCCGACCACCGACGCCGCGTTCGGGGACTACCTCACCGAGCTCGAAGCGGCCGGCGTCGACGAGCTGCACCTCTACCACCTCGGACTCGCCGGGCCCGACCGCCAGCCGATGCTCGCCGCGGCCGCCGGGCGAGCACGGACCACCGGCGAGGAAGCCGGCCGATGAACGCGGTGAAGAAGGGCCTCCGGGCCATCGACACGGTCTTCGAGATCGTGACCCTGACCTGCTTGCTGGGCGTCGTCTTCGTCGTGCTCTACCAGATCTTCGGCCGCGAGGTCCTCGACTCGACGCCCGCGTGGAGCGAGGAGCTCTCCCGCATCCTGCTGATCTGGATCGGCATGCTGTGCGCCGCGCTCGGGTTCCGCGAGGGCGCACACATCGCGATCACCTTCGTGGTGGACCGGTTCCCCAAACTCCTGCGCCGCGCCGTCGACTACGGAGTGCTGGCGCTGGTCCTGCTGTTCGGCCTCTACCTCCTCGTCGACGGCATCCAGCTCACCGACGAGGCGAGCGTCGCGACACTGCCCGGCACTGGCCTGCCGCGCAGCGCGCTCTACGCGGCGCTGCCGTTCTCCGGGGCGATGATCTGCCTCTACACCGTCCAACAGTTCTTCGGAATCGACACGCGGCGCTACGCCCGCGATGTAGACGCCGCCGACTACGAGTGAGCTGGAGGCTCCGTGTCTGTCGATCCCCTTGCCGTCACTCTTCTTCTGGGCAGCTTCGTCCTCCTGCTCGCCCTGCGCGTTCCGATCGCGCTCTGCCTGGCTCTGTCCGCCGTGCTCGAGGCGATCTACCTCGGTCTGCCGCTCACGCTGGTGAGCCAGCGGATGGTGTCCAGTCTCGATGCCTTCACCCTCCTGGCCATCCCCTTCTTCATCCTCAGCGGCGAGATCATGAGCGCCGGCGGGATCTCCACCCGGCTGATCAACCTGGCCGGCCTGCTGGTCGGCTGGCTGCGCGGCGGCCTGGCGATGATCAACATCGGCGCCAGCACCTTCTTCGGCGCCCTCTCCGGCTCCTCGGTCGCCGACGTCTCGGCGATCGGCTCGGTCACCATCCCGATGATGAAACGCAAGGGGTACGACGCCGACTACGCGGTCTGCGTCACGATCACCGGCGCCGCCCAGGCGGTGATGATCCCGCCCAGCCACAACCTGATCATCTACTCGATGGCGGCCGGTGGCGTCTCCATCGGAGCGCTCTTCACCGCCGGGATCCTGCCCGGAATCCTGCTCGGCGCGACGCTGATGGCCTTCGCCTACCTGATCGCGGTCAAGCGCGGGTATCCGAAGGAGACGCTGGTCCCCCGGGCAGAGATCCCGCGGATCGTGCTGGAAGGACTGCTCAGCCTGCTGATGCCGGTCATCGTGCTGGGCGGCATCCTCTCCGGCATCTTCACCGCGACCGAGTCCGCAGCCATCGCGTGCGTCTACGCGTTCGTCCTGACCTTCGGCGTCTACCGCGACATCCCGATCAGCGCGATGAGGGTCATCCTGCAGCGCACCGCCCGCACCCTCGGCCTGGTGCTGTTCATCATCGCGGCGGCCGGAGCCTTCGGTTACTTCCTGACCTACCTGCGGGTGCCGGCACTGGTCACCGACGCGCTGCTCGACGTGTCCACCAACACCGTCGTCGTACTGCTGCTGATCAACATCCTGCTGCTGGCGCTCGGCGCGATCATGGACATGGCCCCGCTCATCCTGATCACCACGCCGATCCTGCTCCCGGTGGCCACGACGCTCGGCATGGACCCGGTGCAGTTCGGGATCATGCTGCTGCTCAACCTCGCCATCGGGTTGATCACACCGCCGGTCGGCAACGTCCTGTTCGTCGGCTGTGCGATCGGCGGCATCTCCATCGAGAAGGCGTCTCGCGCGCTTCCCCTGTTCCTGCTCCCCATGCTCGTCGTCCTGTTGCTCGTGACGTTCGTCCCGGCAATCTCCCTCACCCTGCCCGAGGCCTTCGGCCAGTAGCACCGCACAGATCCGCACAGAAAAGGAAACGGCAATGAACCAGAAGTCAGGTCCGCGAGGATCGACGCACCGGCGCGGCACCCTCAAGACCGCAGGCATCCTCAGCGCCTTCGTGCTGGCCTCGGCCACCCTGGCCGCCTGCGGAGGTGACGACGGCGGCTCGGGCGGTGACGGCGAGAAGCTCACGTTCCGACTCGCCGAGACCCACCCCGAGGACTACCCCACCACCGAGGGCGACCAGAAGTTCGCCGACCTGGTCAACGAGGCCAGCGACGGGCGCATCGACATCCAGGTCTTCGCCGGCGGGCAGCTCGGCGAGGAGTCCGACGTCATCGAGCAGGTCCAGATGGGTGCCATCGAGATGACCCGGGTCAGCTCGGCACCGATGACCGAGTTCGCCGAGGGCATGGGCCTGTTCGGCCTGCCCTACATCTGGGACGACGCGGACCACCTGTGGCGCTTCCTCGAGGACGAGTCGGGCCAGCAGCTGCTCGGCGAGCTCGAGGAGGCCGGCTTCAAGGGCCTGACGTACTTCGACCCCGGTGCCCGCAGCTTCTACAGCACCGACAAGGTGATCGACTCCGTCGACGACATCGAGGGGATGAAGTTCCGCGTGCAGGAGTCCGACGTGATCATCTCGTTCATCGAGGCGCTCGGCGGGTCGCCGACCCCGATGGACTACGGCGAGGTCTACAGCGCCCTGCAGACCGGTCTGATCGACGGTGCGGAGAACAACGAGCCCAGCTATCTCTCCGCCTCGCACTACGAGGTGGCGCCCAACTACACGCTGGACGAACACATGCGGGTCGCCGAGATCCTGGTGGTGAACAAGGACGTGTGGGACGGCCTCTCCGAGGAGGACCAGCAGATCCTCGAGGACGCCGCCGCCGAGGCCACCACCTACCAGCGCGAGCAGTGGGACGCCCAGGTCGAGGAGGACCTGGCAGCGCTGGAGGAGGCGGACGTGACCATCACCGAGATCGACGACATCGAGCCGTGGCGTGAGGCCGCGCAGCCGGTGATCGACGAGTTCGGGCCGACGTACCAGGAGTACCTGGACCGGATCGAAGAGCTGCGGGAGGAGTGACGTCGATGACCGAGACCGTTCTGATCACGGGTGCGCTCGGGGGCGTCGGGCGGCTGATGCGGCCGCGGCTCGCCCGCGACGGACGGATCCTGCGACTCCTCGACCTCGAGGCGCCCGAGGCGGGGCCCGGCGTGGAGGCCGTCGCGGGCTCGGTCACCGACCCCGACGCGATGGCGAAGGCCTGTGCGGGTGTCGAGGCGGTGATCCACCTCGGCGGCATCAGCGTCGAGGACGAGTGGGACAAGATCCTGCACACCAACATCGACGGCACCCGGGTGGTGCTGGAGGCGGCCAGGGATGCGGGCGTCAAGCGCGTCGTCCTCGCCTCCAGCAACCACGTCGCGGGCTACTACGACAGCCAGGACGACTGGCCCGGCGGCCTGCCGGCCGATGTGGCCCCGCGCCCCGACACCTACTACGGCGTCAGCAAGCTCGCCATGGAGGGACTGGGCAGCCTGTTCCACGACCGGTTCGGCATCGACGTGACCTGCCTGCGCATCGGGTCGTGCTTCGCGAAGCCGTGGGACCCGCGCTCGTTGTGGACCTGGATGTCTCCCGACGACGGCGCTCGGCTCTTCGAGGCCTGTCTGGCCACCCCGACCCCGGGGTTCCGCATCGTCTGGGGCGTCTCCCGCAACACCCGGGCTGGTGGTCGCTGGCCGAGGGCGAGGCGATCGGCTATCACCCGCAGGACGACTCGGAGGTGTACGCCGAGGAGATCCTGGCCGACGTCGACCCCGCGACGCTGGACACGCCACAGCAACGCCTCGCCGGCGGCGGCTTCACCTTCACCGAACTGGGTGCGCCGCAGGTACCGCACCGCTGATCCGCAGCTGACCTGCTTCGGCCGAAGGGCCGGGTCGATCCGACCCGGCCCTGACCGACCGCGCCCGCAACCCGGGCGCCTCGCGTCCCTCCCCGACGCGCCACGACCGCTACATGACGAGGAAAAGAGCTCGTGACCGATTACAGCCCCACGGACCTGGCCGGACAGCTGCAACAAGGCCTGCTGTCGTTCCCGGTCACCCACTTCACTCCCGACCTCGAGTTCGACGAGGACGCCTACCGGCGCCACCTCGAGTGGCTCGCGACCCACCCCGTCGCCGGCCTCTTCGCCGCCGGCGGCACCGGAGAGGGCTTCTCCCTCACTGGAGCCGAGACCGACCGGGTCGTCCGCGCGGCGGTCGAGGAGGTGGCTGGAGCGGTGCCCGTGCTCGCTCCGGCGACCGGGAGCACTGCGAACGCGATCGCCCAGGCGAAAGCGGCGGCCGAGGCCGGCGCGGACGGACTGCTGCTGATGCCGCCGTACCTCACTGAGGCGGGCCAGGACGGACTGGTCGAGCACATCTCCCGTGTGTGCGCGGCGACGGATCTCGGTGTGGTGGTCTACAGCCGCGCCAATGCGGTCCTCATCGACGACTCGGTGGCGAAGCTGGTCGACCGCAACCCGACGATGATCGGGTTCAAGGACGGCGTGGGCAGCATCGAGCGGATGACCCGCATCTACGCCAAGGTCGGTGACCGACTGACCTACGTCGGTGGGCTGCCCACGGCCGAGACCTTCGCCCTGCCGCTGCTGCAACTCGGCGTGAGCACCTACTCCTCGGCGCTGTTCAACTTCCTGCCGGAGTGGGCCATCGGTTTCTACGAGGCCGTCCGTGCCCAGGATCGTGACGAGGTCTACCGTCGGCTCAACGAGTTCGTGATCCCCTACCTCGACATCCGCGACAGAATGGCCGGCTACGCGGTCTCGATCGTCAAGGCGGGCCTCACCGTGGTCGACCGTCCCGCCGGGCCGGTCCGCCCACCACTGACGGACCTGCGGGCCGAGGAGCTCGACGAACTGCGCGCGCTCGTGAACCGGCTGGACTGACGGCCGCACCCGGTGAGCCCGTCGCGCATCGCACGTGCGGTCGTCACCCCGATCGCCTTCGCCGACCCACCGCTGCTCAACGTCGTCGGCGTGCACCAGCCGTACGCACTGCGTGCCATCGTCGAGCTGCACACCGACACCGGTCTGGTCGGGCTCGGCGAGACCTACGGCGACGAGGCGATCCTGGAGCGGCTGGCCGCCGTGGCCGCCGCGCTGCCCGGCCACGACCCCTACGACCTCAACGGGCTGCGGCGCCTGGTGACCACCGTGCTGGGCGGCGACACCGGCGGGGCGGGGGCGTCGTACGGCGGGATGCTGGAGGTCTCGTCGGCACATCCCGGCGTGCACTCGCCGTTCGAGGTGGCCTGCCTGGACCTGATCGGGCGGGAGACCGGACGCCCGGTCAGCGACCTGCTCGGCGGCGCGGTCCGCGACCGGGTGCCGTTCAGCGGCTACCTCTTCTACAAGTGGGCCGGCCACCCCGGACTGGCCGACGACGACTGGGGTGCCGCGCTCGACCCGGACGCGATCGTGGCGCAGGCGAAGCGGATGGTCGACGGGTGGGGCTTCGGCTCGCTGAAGCTGAAGGGTGGCGTGTTCCCGCCCGACGACGAGTGCGCCGCGATCGAGGCGCTGGCCGAGGCGTTCCCCGGGGTGCCCCTGCGACTGGACCCCAACGGCGGCTGGACCCCGCAGACCTCGGTGCGGGTGGCCGAGCGGCTGGCCGGCGTCGTGGAATACCTCGAGGACCCCACCCCCGGCATCGACGGCATGGCGTACGTCGCCGCCCGCACCGAGGTGCCTCTGGCCACGAACATGTGCGTGATCGCCTTCGAGCACCTCGCGCCCGCGGTCGCCGCCGATGCGGTGCAGATCGTGCTCTCCGACCACCACCTCTGGGGCGGGCTGCGGCCGTCGGTGCAGCTGGCCGGCATCTGCGACGCCTTCGGGATGGGCCTGTCGATGCACAGCAACTCCCACCTCGGTGTCTCGCTCGCCGCGATGGTCCATCTGGCCGCCGCCACCCCGAACCTGACCTACGCCTGCGACACCCACTACCCGTGGAAGACCGAGGACGTCATCGTCGCGGGCGCGCTGGGCTTCGAGGACGGCTCCGTCGCGGTGCCGACCGGGCCGGGCCTCGGGTGGAGTTGGACCGGGACCTGCTCGGCGCGCTGCACGAGCAGTACCTCTCCTGCGGCGTGCGACGGCGGGAGGACACCGCCTACATGCGCTCGATCGAGCCGGGTTTCGAGGTGAACACCGCCCGCTGATGAGCCGCGCCGCCTGAAGCATCTGGTGGGTCTGGGGAGGAGCGAGCCGACCTCGGCTCGTCGCCTGCGGCCGGTGCGGGAGCGTTTCGTCGTCGCTGGTTCAGGCAACCTTCCGCGCCGAGAGCGCTCGCGCACTAGCGTCGTCGCGTGCCCGACCACCCCGATGAGAAATGGATGCGCCTGCGCTACGCCGGGACATGCCGCATCTGTCACGCAGCGCTCGGCGCCCGCACCCAAGCCATCTACGAGCGGACCACCAAGACGGTCCGTTGTCTGACCTGCTCCACGCCGTCGGCGACCGTGGTCCCTCTCCCGGCGGACGACGAGCCGGGACGCGATGCCAGGGGCGCTGCGACGGCAGCGCCGGACGCCGGACCGCCGGCCTCGATCCACGCCCCGATCGATCCCGGCACCGCCGGAGCGTCGGCACGACGCGAGTACGAACGTCGCCAGTCCCGGCGTGAGCAGCGCGTCCGCTCCCAGCACCCGAAGCTCGGCGGCCTGATCCTCGCGTTGAGCGATGACCCGCAGTCGACCACTGCCTGGAACACCGGCGCGCTCGGCGAGGAGCGGCTGGGCCGTCGTCTCAACGAGCTCACCTCGGAGACGATGCGCGTTCTCCATGACCGCCGCGTCCCAGGCTCCCGCGCCAATATCGACCACCTCGCTGTCACCGCGACCGGCATCCACGTCATCGACGCCAAGCGGTACGTCGGCAAGCGGCCCGTCCTGCGGGTGGAGGGCGGAGTCCTGCGTCCCCGTGTCGAGAAGCTGATGGTCGGGTCGCGCGACCACACCAAGCTGGTCGACGGTGTGCTCCAGCAGGTCGACCTCGTGCGGTCCCTCGTGGACGACGACGTTCCGGTCACCGGCGTCCTGTGCTTCATCGAGTCCGACTGGCCACTGATCGGTGGGGGCTTCACCACCCGCGGGGTCGACGTGCTCCGGCCGAAGAAGCTCTATCCCCGACTCGCAGCCGACGGCCCCCACGCCGGCTCCGTCGCCGACCTCCACGCACGCTTGGCCGACGCCCTCCCCGTCGCGTGACGCGAAGCGTGGAGGCGAGCTGGTGGGGGCGGCGGTGCCGATGGAGCCAGGAACCCGGTCAATCAAGTGGCCGGCCACACGGGGCTGAACCCTGCGCCCACTACTCGGCGGCGGTCGGCATCACGACCACCACGTTGCCGACCTTCCGCCCGCTGTCGACGTAGGCGTACGCCTCGCGCAGCTCGTCGAACTCGTAGCTGCGGTCGATGACGGGGCGGTAGGCGCCGGAGGCCATCAGGCCGGCGAGGTGGTCGGCGAGTGTCCGGTCGGCGTGGGGGAGCGGGAAGCGCGCCCGCCGGCGACCGAGCGCGCCGGTGACCGGTCCGACGGCGGCCAGGAGGAGGTTCTGTCCGCCGCGGCCGAGGTCGGAGGAGACATAGCTGCCGCGAGGGCGCAGCAGCGGGCGGGCCGCGGTGTAAGGGAGGTGGCCGGTCGCGTCGAGGACGACGTCGAAGCCGCCGCCGGCCGCCCGCAGATCGGCGCCGGAGGTGAGCTCGAGGACGTGCGCGGCGCCGAGCTCGGTCAACAGGTCGGGACGGTGCAGTGGGAGCCGGTCGCACACCGCGGTCACCTCGACGCCCTCGGCGTGCAGCAGCTGGACCAGCGCGGTGCCGATGCCCCCGGCCGCTCCGTGCACCAGCGCCCGGTCGCCCGCCCCGACGCCGGTCACCCGCAGGCAGGCGTGGGCATAGTGCGCGCCTTCCATGCCGGGCGCTGCCGCGGTCAGCTCCCACCCGGCGGGCACCGGAGCCACCAGGCCTTCTGTCGGTACGACGACCAGGTCGGCGTGCGCTCCGGCCCGGCCCTCCACGAAGCCGAAGACGCGGTCACCGACGGCGTAGCGGTCCACGTCCGCGCCGGTCGCGGTCACGACGCCTGCGTACTCCGAACCGAGCACGGGGATCCGCGGTCGGGGCAGTCCGCAGACCACCCTGTTGATCCACGGGCTCCCGGATCGGTAGGCGCAGTCGGTGCGGTTGACCGTGGTCGCGTGCACGTCCACCAGGAGCTCGCCGCGACCGGGCACGGGGTCGGGGACGTCGTCGAAGGTGATGACGTCCGGTCCGCCGTACCTGGTCCGCAGTGCTGCGCGCACCTCCGCACTATCCCAGGTGGAGCGCTCCTGCCGGCGTGGCGCAGGCTCGCCCTCAGCCCTGCAGGCGACGCCGGGTGTTGCCCAGGTGGACCCGCATCGCCGCACGCGCGGTCTCCGGATCGCCCGCGACCACCGCGGCCGCGATGTTGTCGTGCTCGCGGCGCACCCGCTCGACGTGGGCGGCGTCGGTGAGCGAGTACTCCTCGGAGAGCCGGGTGCGCGGCAGCATGATCATCATCGGGCCGAGCGAGTCGAGCAGGTCGAGGTAGAAGCGGTTGCCGGTGGCGGCCGCGACCGCCCGGTGGAACGCGAAGTCGGCCTCGACGGCCTCCTCCGCGCTGGCCGCTGCGAACGCGTCGAGCGCGGCCTGCACCGCCTCGGCGGCGGCCGGCGTACGGTCGGCGGCGGCGAGGAAGGCAGCCTCGCTCTCCACGCCCAGTCGGAAGTCGATCATCGCCAGCACGTCGGCCTGGCTGCGGATCGCGGAGGCCTCGACGGTGAACGAGGTCGGCTCCGGCATGGCCAGCACGAACGATCCGCGCCCCTGGAACGTCTCCACCAGGCCCTCGGCCCGCAGCCGGGTCACCGCCTCGCGCACCACGGTGCGCGAGACGGCGTACTCCTCGATCAGCTCGTTCTCGGACGGCAGCTTCGCGCCCGCCGGTAGCGAGCCGTCGAGGATCCGTGCCTTGAGGCCGGCGACGACGGTCTGCGCGAGGGTCGTGGTGCTCACTGGCCGAAGGTAGCGGTCTCCTTGGTCAGCGAGCGCATCTTGTCGCTGAGCGTGAAGCCGAGGCCCGGGCGGTCGGGGACGAACATCTGGCCGTCGCGGATCTCGATCCGCTCCTCGAACAGCGGGTTCAGCCACTCGAAGTGCTCCACCCACGGCTCGGTCGGGTACGCCGCCGCCAGGTGCAGATGGATCTCCATCGCGTAGTGGGGCGCGAGCGCGAGGCCTGCGTGCGCGGCGAGGGCGGAGAACTTCAGGAACGGGGTGATGCCGCCGATGCGGGGCGCGTCGGGCTGCACGATGCCGCGGTAGCCGGCGTCGATCAGTGCCATGTGCTCGGGGACCGAGGTGAGCATCTCGCCGGTCGCGATCGGGGTGTCGAAGGTGCGGGAGAGGTCGGCGTGACCGACCGCGTCCCAGGCGTCGAGGGGCTCCTCGATCCAGATCAGGTCGAACCTCTCCAGCTCGCGGCACATCCGGCGGGCGCGGGCGCGGTCCCACTGCTGGTTGGCGTCGACCATGAACGGGCCGTCGCCGAGGTGCTCGCGCAGCGCCTCGACGCGACGCAGGTCCTCGGCCCAGTCGGGCTGCCCGACCTTGATCTTGATGCCCCCGATCCCGGCCTCCAGCGACGCGGTCGCCTTCTCCTTGATCTCCGCCACCGAGGCCTGCAGGAAGCCGCCCGAGGTGTTGTAGACCCGGCAGGAGTCGCGGTGCGCGCCGAGCAGCTTGGCCAGCGGCAGGTCCGCTCGGCGGGCCTTGAGGTCCCACAGCGCCACGTCGAGCGCGGCCACCGCCTGGGTCGCGACGCCGCTGCGCCCCACCGAGGCGCCCGCCCACATCAGGGACTCGTAGATCTTCGCGATGTCCGCCGGGTCCTGGCCGATCGCGACCTCGGCTACCTCCCGGAGGTGGGCGAACTGGGCAGGGCCGCCGGCGCGCTTGGAGTAGCTGAAACCCATGCCCTGGTGTCCCTGCTCGGTGGTCACCTCGACGAAGAGCAGGACGGTCTCGGTCAGCGGCTTCTGCCGTCCGGTGAGCACCTTGGCGTCGCTGACCGGATTGTCGAGCGGCAGCACGACGTGGGACAGGTGCAGGGTGCGGATGCGATCGGCGGCCATGGTGCTGCTCTCCTCAATGAGGTAACTTGTATGATGAGTGGTGAAGTTATCCGATAAGTTGGGAGGAGTCCAGGGGCGGTGCAGAGACCAACGCAGACGAAGGCCTCCCGCCGGCTCGATCGAGCGCCGGTCGCACGGCAGCCGGTCCGGGTGCTCGCCGCCCCCGCCCCAGACGCCGCTGATCACGGTCACTGGGAGCCGGCGTGGACCTGCTGACCGGCTTCACCACGATCCTGGTCGTCATCGCCTGCGGTTCGGGCCTGGCGCATGCCGGCATCCTCGACGCCCGCTCGCAGCGCACCCTCGGCGAGGTCGCCTTCTTCGTCGCCTCGCCGGCGCTGATGGTGGTCACCATCAGCGGGATGCACCTCGAGGGAGCCGCCCGCAACCTGGTCGCCTCCGCGACCTCCCTGGGTCTCTGCTTCGCCGCCTACGCCGCGATCGCCCGGCTCCGGTGGCACCAGCGTCTCGGGGAGGTCCTGATCGGGTCCCTGGCCGCCTCCTACGTCAACGCCGGCAACCTGGGCATCGCGATCGCGGCCTACGTGGTCGGGGACATCGCGGTGGTGGTCCCGACCCTCCTGGTGCAGATGCTGGTGGTCCAGCCGCTCGCGCTGGTCGCTCTCGACCACACCGGGCAGGGAGCCGGCGGTGGGACCAGGATCGCCCGTCGGCTGCTCACCAACCCGCTGACGCTGGCCGCCGTGGTCGGCCTGGTCCTGGCCACCACCGGGTGGCGGTTGCCCACGCTGGTGGACCAGCCGCTCCAGCTCCTCGCCGGCGCCGCGATCCCGCTGATGCTCCTCTCCTACGGCGCCGCGCTGCGGCTCAGCCCGATGCCGGGCCGGGCCGGCCGCAACCGTGAGGTCGCCACGATCACCGTGCTGAAGCTCGTGGTGATGCCGGTCGTCGCCTGGCTGGTCGCCACCGCGCTCGGCCTGCACGGGACGGTGCTGCTGGGCGTGGTGCTCACCGCCGCGTTGCCGACCGCGCAGAACATCTTCCTGCACGCCACCCGCTACCGGGTGGGCGAGGACGTGGCCCGCGAGAGCATCCTGGTCACCACCCTGCTCAGCCTCCCGGTCGCCCTGCTCCTCGCCCTGCTGCTCGCCTGAGCCCGACCCGCGGAGGCACCCGAACTGGTGCCCTGACTCAGCCCGCGGTGTACCCGAACCGCGCGAGCGGCTCGACGAGCTCCCGCTCCTCGTAGGAGAGGTGCGAGGTCATCGTGTCCGCGAGCAGGTCGACCGAAGCCCGCAGTGGGGCGGTGTCGTGCACGCCGGAGACGACGGAGACCAGTGCGCGGTCGACGTCGTCGAGCACCCGGGCGATCGCGTGATGCTCCTCCTCGAGCCGGTCGATGACCGGGGACAGCTCCGGGTCGCTCGCCCGCAGGTGCGGGAACATGCTGGTGTCCTCGATGGTGTGGTGGGTGGTGACCAGCCGGCAGTAGGACTGGCAGTACGCACCGAGCGCCCAGTCGTTCTGGCGCAGCGTCATCTCGTTGATCAGCGAGCGCGCCCGGCCGGCGTCCATCGTGCCGGCCTCGACCTGGTCGATCAGGTCGTAGAGGCGAGCGAGCTCGCCACGCAGGTGGTCGTGGATGTCGACGAGGTGCTGTCCGCTGGCCCGCTCGTGGTCGGTCCAGGTCAGTGGCCGCAGCGAGGAGACGTACGTCGGTCGGCTGGCCTCGTCCCACGGCGTGGCCCCGGATCGCCGCACCCCGGGGTCGGCGGTGGGCTCGACAGGGCGGCCGCGACGGACCTCGACGACCTCGTCGGCCCGCGCCGCGGTGGCCGCGGTCGCCGCGGCGCTCGGCGGCTCGGCCGCCGCGGTCCGGGAGCGCTCCGCCTCCACCAGCGCACGGACGGCCGGCGCGACCTCGGTGCCGAACCGTCCGATCGACCGCGGGTCGTCGCCGGCCATGATGAACGTGCTGGTGCCGTGGGTGAGGGTGAGCTCGGCCAGCCACTCGGCCCAGCCGGGGTCCGTGGAGGGGTTGACGTTGTAGAGCCGGCGCACGGCGGCCGGCTCCCGGCCGGCGGCGAGTGCCGCGTCGTCGATACGGGCCGAGCCGTCGGCCAGGGCCTCCGGCGGCACGTAGGCCTGGGAGGGCAGCCAGCCGTCGCCGACCTGACCGGTCAGGGCGAGCATCCGTGGCCCGACGGCGCCGATCCAGATCTCCACCGGGTGGGCGGGCGCCGGACCCGGATGCACCCCGGCGGCCCGGTAGTGCCGGCCCTCGACGCGCACCGCGCGCCGGGAGTCGTCCCAGGTGGCGCGGATGATGTCGATCCCCTCGGCGAGCGCGGCCCGCGCCTCCCCGCCCGTCCGCCGCGGCCCGCCGGCCGCCTCGATCGCCTCCCAGAACGCACCCGCGCCGAGTCCGAGCTCGACGCGACCGCGGCTGAGCCGGTCCAGGCTGGCGACGGTCTTGGCCAGGACGAACGGCGGTCGGAGCGGGAGGTTGGTGACGTTGGTGGTCACCCGCAGCGTGGTGGTCCGGGCCAGGACGGTCGCGGCCAGCGCCCAGGCGTCGAGGAAACGCGACTGGTAGGGGTGGTCCTGGAACGTGGCCAGGTCCAGCCCCGCCGCCTCGGTCAGCAGGGCGAGCTCGACGACGTCGTCCGGCCGCGCGGCATCCGGCGTCAGGAACGTGCCGAACGCGAGCTCCTGTCCGTAGTCGGTCATCGGTCCTCCTCGCTGTCCGTGCGGCGCTCAGCCGACCAGGGCCCGCAGCCGCGCCACCTGCGCGGTCCGCTCCGCCAGTCGCTGCTCCTCCAGTGAACGCCCGCCGGCCTCCCGTAGGAGCACGGTGGTGGCGCGTACGGCGTCGGCGTCGTGCGCGGTCAGTGCGGCGACCAGGGTCTCCACCGTGGCGTCGAGCTCGTCGGCGCCGACGAGCTCCTGGACCAGGCCGATCTGCCCGGCCTCCTCGGCGTCGACCTTGCGGGCGGTCGCACAGATCTCCAGGGCGCGGGCGTAGCCGACGGCCTCGACCAGAGGCTTGGTGCCGGTGAGGTCCGGGACGAGGCCGAGGGCGGGCTCCTTCATGCAGAAGTAGGACCGGTCGGTGGCCACCCGCAGGTCGCAGGCCAGCGCCAGCTGGAATCCGGCGCCGATCGCGGCGCCGTCGACCGCGGCGACCGAGATGAAGCGCGGGTCCATCAGTGCGGTGAACGCCTGCTGGTAGCCGTCGATCGCATCCACCACCTCCGCGTCGCTCATCCGCATCGTCGCGATCAGGTTCCCCGGCTCCTCGGTGCGGGCCGGGTCGATCAGCCCGAGGTCCAGGCCGGCGGAGAAGATGCCACCGGACCCGCGTACGACGACCACGCGCACGTCGTCGCCGAGCCCGGTCACGAAGTCGACCATGCCGGCCCACATGGACGGCTTCTGGGCGTTGCGCACCTCGGGCCGGTGCAGGGTCATCGTGGCGACCGCGCCGTCGATCGTGCAGTGCAGGCCCACCTCGGCCAGGTCGTCGCGCAGGGTCACGTCTGCTCCAGGGTGTCGGGATCGGGTCGAGATCGTGCTGGTGGCGCGATCCTAGTGTCGCGCGCAGACTGGGCCGATGCGGATCGCAGTCGCCGGTGGGACCGGCCTGGTCGGACGTTCGGTGGTGGCGGCGGCGGAGCGCCGCGGGCACGAGCCGGTGGTGGTCGCCCGGTCGACCGGGGTCGACCTGACCGCGAGCGACGGGCTCGCCGGGCGTCTCGACGGCGTCGCCGCGCTGGTCGACGTCACCAACACCACGACCCAGCGGCGTCGTGTCGCCGAGGAGTTCTTCGGCGGGGTGACCGGTGCCCTGCTGGCGGCCGAGGAGGCGGCCGGCGTGCGGCACCACCTGGTGCTCTCGATCGTCGGCGTGGACGACGTGCCGCTCGGCTACTACGCGGGGAAGCGCCGCCAGGAACAGCGGGTGCGCGCGGGGCGGTGCCCTGGACGATCCTGCGCGCCACCCAGTTCCACGAGTTCGCCGAGCAGGCGCTGGGGATCGCGCGGATCGGGCCGCTCTCGCTGGTGCCGCAGATGCTCAGCCAGCCGGTCGCCGCGGCCGAGGTCGCCGACCACCTGGTCGCGCTGGCCGAGCGGCCGCCCTCGGCGATGGCGCCGGAGATCGCCGGGCCCGAGCAGCTGATGATGCCGGAGATGGCCCGCCGTCTGGTCCGGTCCCGCGGTCTGCGCCGCCGGGTGATCGGGCTGCGCCTGCCCGGCGCCGCGGGACGGGCGATGCGCGACGGCACGCTCACCCCGGTCGCCGACGGCCCCCGCGGTCGCCAGACGTACGACGAGTGGCTGGCCGCCGGCTGATTCCAGGCTGAGCCCCACCCGTCACTGCGGGGCGGGACCGGAGGAGCCGCGCAGCACCAGGCTGGTGGGCAGCCGCAGCCGGTGCGGCGACTCCTCGCCCTCGCCGGACCCGGCCTGGGACGACTTGAGCAGCTCGTGGATCAGCTCCACCGCGAGCCGCCCGGCCCGGGCGTCGGGCCCGCCGAGGGTGGTCAGCGTGGGGCTGGTCAGCTCGGCGGCGAAGATGTCGTCGAACCCGATCACGCTGACGTCCTCGGGCACCCGCACCCCGCGGTCCGCCAGGCGACGCATCATCCCGATGCCGAGCAGGTCGTTGTGGGCCACCAGCGCGGTCGGCCGGTTGCGCAGCGCGCTGTCGGCCGCGGCGCCGCCGTTGGCGACGGTGGGGGTGTAGGGGCCGATCCGGCGTGCCCGCAGCCCGTGCTCCTCCGCGCCCTGGCTGAGCGCGGCCCAGCGGGCCGCGCCCATCCAGGAGCCCGGCGGTCCGGCGCAGTAGGTGAACTCGTGATGGCCCAACGAGGCCAGGTGCTCGAGGATCTGGCGGCACCCGGTCGCGGTGTCCATCGCGACGCTGGGGATGGCGGCCAGCTCGCGGTCCACGAGCACCACGCGATGCTTGGAGGCGAGGTTGCGCAGCTCCTGGTCGGGCAGGCGGCTGGCGGCCAGGATGAAGCCGTCCACGGACCGGGTGAGCACCCGGATCTGGTCCCGCTCGATCGCGGGGGACTCCTCGGCGTTGACGATGACCAGCGTGTTCTCCGCGGCCCGGGCCCGCTGCTCGGCGCCGCGGATCAGCTCGAAGAAGTGCGGGTTGGCAATGTCGGAGATCACCATCGCGATCGTCTTGTGCCGCCCGGTCTGCAGGGCGCGGGCGTGCGGGTTGGGCACGTAGCCGAGCTCGTCCGCGGCGGCGATCACCCGCTCCCGGGTGGCGCGTCCGACGCGTTCGGGCTTGCCGAAGGCTCGGGAGACGGTCGAGGGGGCCACGCCGGCACGCTCGGCGACGTCGTAGATCGTCGGCTGCTGCACCGCCCCATCAAGCCATGAACCTGGCAACATTGGCAACCGATTGCATCGGTTGCAGCAACATTTCTACGGTTGTCGCGTTGTGACAGCGACCACACCGGTCGACACGAAGGGAAGGTCCCGGTGACCACGCAGCACCCACCCACCGATACGTGGTGGCGACGACTCATCCGGGTCGTCACCGCGATCGAGATCGGCATCGCCGGCACCGCCGCCGCCGTCATCTTCGTCCTGGTCCTGGTCCAGGCCGGCCAGCGCTACCTCCCGATCGACGGCTGGACGTGGACCGGCGAGCTGGCCCGCTACAGCCTGGTCTGGCTGACCTTCACCGCCACCGGTGTCCTGGTCACCCGGGACGGCCACATCGCGCTCCAGATCGTCGACTCGCTCAAGCCGGAGCTCCTGGTCCGCGTCATCCACGTCTTCGCCCTCGTGGTGGTCGCGGCCTGCGGCGTCGGCTTCGCCTACTCCTGCTGGACCCTCATCGAGGAGTCCGGCAGCCTGACCACCCCCTCGCTCGGTCTGCCGATGAAGTGGGTCTACCTGCTGCCCCTGCTCGGCTTCGTGAGCACCGCCATCCGGGCGAGCGTGGCGGCGGTCCAGGTGGCGGTCCGCGGCGTGCAGGCCGCCGACCACTCCGAGGAGCTCGCGATCCAGGTCAACGGCCCCCACGACGGGAGCCCGACCGCGGACGGCACCAGCGGCACCAACGGGAAGGGGGCCCCGGCATGACCGTCGCCCTCCTGCTCGGCGCCATCGGCCTGCTCCTGGTCCTCCGCGTCCCGGTCGCCTTCGCCTTCCTCGGCCCCGGCCTCGCCTACCTGATCATCGACGGCCAGTCCGTCGGCCTGGCCATGCGGCTGATCACCAACTCGACGGCCAGCTTCCCGCTGCTCGCCGTGCCACTCTTCGTGCTGCTCGGCGTGATCGCCAACCACGCCGGCATCGCCGACCGGCTCTTCGACTTCGCCCTCGCCCTCTTCGGCAAGGTCCGTGGCGGCCTCGGCTACGTCAGCGTCGGCGTCAGCCTCGGCTTCTCCTGGATGTCCGGCTCGGCGGTCGCCGACGCCGCGGCACTGAGCAAGGTGGAGATCCCGGCGATGGTCCGCAACGGCTACAGCCGCCGCTTCGGTCTCGGCGTGGTCGGTGCCTCCGCACTGATCGCGCCGGTGATGCCGCCGAGCATCCCCGCGGTCATCTACGCCGGCCTCGCCGCGGTCTCCACCGGCGCCCTGTTCGCGGCCTCGGTGATCCCGGCCCTGCTGATGGCGGTCGGCCTCTGCATCGTGGTCTTCATCCAGGTACGCCGTCAGCCCGACATCGTGCACACCGGCTTCTCGTGGAGCCGGCTGGCCGAGACCGGCAAGCGGGTGATCGGTCCGGCGCTGACCCCGGTGATCATCCTGGGCGGCATCCTCGGCGGCTTCTTCACCCCCACCGAGGCCGCAGCGGTGGGTGCCTTCTACATCCTGCTGCTCGGCTTCGGCTACCGCGCGCTGAGCATCCGCGACCTGCCGAAGATCTTCTCCGAGACCGTGATGACGACGGCGGCGATCATGCTGATCGTCTCCTCCGCCTCGCTGCTCGGCTACGTCCTGGCCCGCGAACGCGTCCCCCAGGACCTCTCCGAGCTGGTGCTCGGCTTCACCGAGAACGGCACCGTCTTCCTGCTGCTCGTGGCAGCGCTGATGCTGATCCTGGGCACGGTGGTCGACCCCACCGCCGTCCTGGTCCTCGTGGTCCCGATCCTGATGCCGATCGGGCTGCGCCTCGACGTCGACCCCATCGTCCTCGGCGTCCTGATGATCCTCTCGCTGATGATCGGGCTGCTCACCCCACCGGTCGGCACGGTGCTCTACGTGCTGAGCTCGACCGCCAAGGTGCCCGTCGGAGAGGTCTTCAAGGGCTCGCTGCCCTTCATCGTCCCGCTCGTGGTCATCTGCCTGGCGATCATCTTCTTCCCCGGCTTCGTGACCTGGCTGCCGAACCGGCTCGGCCTGTGAGCACCGCACGTCCCGCCTCCGCCTCATCACACGACGCGCCGTCGCGTCGGGAAGGAACACCCATGAAGCACTCCGTCAAGCTGCACCGCACGCTCGCCGCGACCGCCGTACTCGCCCTGCCGCTGGCCCTGGCCGCCTGCGGCGGGGACGACGAGGGCGGCGGCGGCACCGAGCTGACCCTGGCGCACAGCTATGCCGAGGACCAGCCGCAGCACACCTGCGGCGCCGAGGTGATCAAGCAGGAGGTCGAGGACGCCGACGTCGACCTGTCGGTCGAGATCTACGCCAACAGCCAGCTCGGCGGCGACGCGGACCGGATCGCATCGGTCCAGTCCGGCGACATCGACATCGACATCCAGGGCGCCAGCGCGCTCGCCGCCGCCTACGAGCCGGTCGGCGTGGTCGACGCGGCCTACGCGTTCGAGGACGCCGCGGCGCTCGACAACTACTTCACCAGCGACGCCGCCGACCAGCTCAAGGAGGACTTCAAGGCCGCCTCCGACGTCTCCATCCTCGGCGCCTGGTCCGCCGGCGCCCGCCAGTTCACCGCCAACGACCCGATCCGCGAGCCCGAGGACCTCGAGGGCCTGCGGATGCGGTTCCCCGGCTCCCCGCAGTTCCTGCTCAACGCCGAGGCGCTCGGCGCGGAGGCGACCGAGGTCGCCTACGAGGAGCTCTACCTCGCCCTCCAGCAGGGCGTCGTCGAGGGCCAGGAGAACCCGATCGTCAACATCGACGCGACCAACCTGGTCGAGGTGCAGGACTACCTGAGCCTGTCCAGCCACGCCCAGAACTCCAACCTGATCGTGGCCAGCCCCGCCTTCGACGACCTGAGCGACGAGCAGCGGACCGCCGTCGAGGACGCGGTCGCCTCGGCCGTCGAGCAGATGCCCGGCTGCGTGGAGGAGGCCGAGCAGGAGACCCTGGACACCTGGGAGTCCGAGGACGCGATCGAGATCGTCGACGACGTCGACGTGGACGCCTTCTCCGAGCAGGCCGACGCCTGGTTCCGCGACAACCTCGAGGGCGACTCCCTCGCCGTCTACGAGTCGATCAAGGACTCGCAGGAGTGACCGCTCGTGGCGAGGCGCCGGCCGGAGTCGTGCAGACCTACCGGGGCCCGGTGGCGCCGGCGGACCTCGGTTGGACGCTGACCCACGAGCACCTGTTCGTGCGCAGCCCCGAGCTGGACCGGGACTACCCGCACCCGGAGTGGGACGCCGACGCCGCGGTGGAGACCGCGGTGGCCGGTCTCGAGGAGCTGTACGGCCTCGGGGTGCGCACGGTCGTCGACCTGACCGTCCCGGGACTGGGCCGCGACACCGGGCTGGCCGCCCGGGTCGCCGCCCGGACCCGGGTCCACCTGGTCGCCTCCACCGGCTGGTACGCCGACGAGGTGCTGCCGCCGTACTTCCGGACCCACGGTCCGGGGCGCCTGGTCGGCGGGCCGGACCCGCTGGTCGAGATGTTCACCCGCGACGTGGTCGCCGGGATCGGCGACAGCGGGGTTCGCGCCGGGATGCTCAAGGTGGTCACCGACGTCCCCGGGATGACCGACGACATCACCCGGGTGATGGCGGCGGCCGCGACGGTGCACGCCGCCACCGGGGTGCCGATCACCACGCACTCCAACCCGCACCTGCGCAACGGGCTCGACCAGGCCCGGTTCCTGCTCGGGCGCGGGGTGGCCGCGGACCACCTGGTGATCGGGCACAGCGGGGACAGCGAGGACCTGGACTACCTGCTGACCCTGCTCGACCTCGGGGTCACCCTCGGCATGGACCGCTTCGGGATGGCGCACACCGGCGACGACGAGAAGCGGACCGCGACGGTGCTCGCGCTGCTCGAGCGCGGCCACGCCGGCCAGCTCGTCCTCTCCCACGACGCCGCCTACTTCAGCCGCGTCACCCCGCCGGCCTGGCGCCGCGCGCACACCCCCCACTGGACCCACGACCACCTCAGCCGACGGGTGGTGCCGCAGCTCCTGGAGCGCGGCGCCCGTCAGGAGGACCTCGACACGATGATGATCCACAACGCCCAGCGCCTGCTGACCCCGGTGGTGGACCCGACATGAGCACCGCCACCGACGCCGACCGCTTCCTGGTCGGCCTGATCGGCCACGGCATCGGGCCCTCGCTGACCCCGCCGATGCACATCCGCGAGGCCACCCGCCTCGGTCTCGACTACCGCTACGACACGATCGACCTGCTGCACCACGCCGACGTCGACCTCGGCGCCGAGCTGGCCCGGGTGCACGACCTCGGCTACGCCGCGGTCAACGTGACCCACCCCTACAAGCAGCAGGTGCTCGGTCACGTCGACGAGGTCAGCGACGCGGTGGCCCGGATCGGCGCCGCCAACCTGGTGCTGCTCGGGGAGCGGCGGGTCGCCTACAACACCGACCACGTCGGGTTCCGCGCCGGCCTCGAGGGCTTCCTCGGCGACCGACCCCGCGGCACCGTGCTGCAGGTCGGCGCCGGCGGGGCGGGGCTGGCCACCGTCTGCGCGCTGCTCGACCTCGGTTTCGAGCGGGTCGTGGTCCACGACCGGGCCGAGGCGGCCACCGAACGGCTGATCGAGCGGTTCGGCGGCGAGCGGCTCGGGACCACCGACGGTGCGCTCGACGACTGGCTGCCGCAGGTCGACGGCGTCGTGCACGTGACGCCGACGGGGATGCGCGAGCACCCCGGCGTCGCCCTCGACGTGTCCCTGCTGGACGGCTCCGCCTGGGTGGCCGAGGTGGTCTACCGGCCCCTCGACACCGAGCTGGTACGACGAGCGCGGGCCCGCGGCCTGGCCACCCTGGACGGCGGCGCGATGGCCGTCGGCCAGGCGGTGGAGAGCCTGCGCCTGATCACCGGCCGCGACCCCGACGCGGACCGGATGCACGCCCACTTCGACGCCCTGATCGCCGCCGACAGCGCCGCCGACAGCGCCGCCGACAGCACGGCCGCCGACAGCTGAGCCCCACCGCAGCGAGGAGATCCGCGATGACCACCGTCCACGTCCTCAACGGACCCAACCTCAACCTGCTCGGCCGGCGCGAGCCGGCCGTCTACGGCCGGCACACCCTCGCCGACGTCGAGCAGCGGTGCCGGACCGTCGGGGCCGAGCTCGGACTCGAGGTCGACTTCCGGCAGAGCAACCACGAGGGCGAGCTGGTCACCTGGCTTCAGGAGTGCGGTGCCGCCGTCGCCGCCGGCCGCAGCGTCGGCGCGGTGCTCAACGCCGGCGCCTACACCCACACCTCGCTGGCGCTGCGCGACGCGGTGGCCGGCGCCGAGGTGCCGATGGTCGAGGTGCACCTGACCAACGTGCACGCCCGCGAGGAGGTCCGGCACCACTCGTTCCTCTCCCCGGTGGCGCGGGGCGTGATCGTGGGGCTCGGGGTGCCCGGCTACGAGCTGGCGATCCGGGCGCTGGCCGGCCTCGCCGCCGAGGCGGGTGCCTGATGCGTCACTCGATCGCGACCGTCTGCCTCTCGGGCAGCCTGGAGGAGAAGATGGACGCCGCCGCGGAGGCGGGGTTCGACGGGGTCGAGATCTTCGAGCCGGACCTGGTGGTCAGCGAGCTCAGCCCCGAGGAGATCCGCGCCCGCGCGGACCGGCTCGGGCTCACCCTCGACCTCTACCAGCCGTTCCGCGACTTCGAGGGGGTCGAGGAGTCGGTGCTCGTCGACAACCTGCGTCGAGCCGAGGAGCGGTTCCGGGTGATGAACCGGCTCGGCATGGACACCATGCTGGTCTGCAGCAACGTGGCGACCGCGACCGTGGACTCCGACGAGGTCTCCGCGGCACAGCTGCGCCGGCTCGGCGAGCTGGCGGCGTCGTACGGCGTGCGGGTGGCGTTCGAGGCGCTCGCCTGGGGCACGTTCGTCTCCGACTACCGGCGCGCCTGGCGGATCGTCGAGCTCGCCGACCATCCCGCCGTCGGCACCTGCCTGGACAGCTTCCACATCCTCTCCCGCGGCCACGACCCCTCGGCGATCGAGCAGATCCCCGGCGAGAAGATCTTCTTCGTCCAGCTGGCCGACGCGCCGCGGCTCTCCATGGACGTGCTGAGCTGGAGCCGGCACCACCGGCTCTTCCCCGGCGAGGGCTCGTTCGACCTGGTCGGCTTCGTCGGCCACCTGGTCCGCGCCGGCTACACCGGACCGCTGTCGCTGGAGGTGTTCAACGACGTCTTCCGGCAGACCGACACCCTCCGCACCGCCCGGCACGCCCGGCGCTCGCTGACCTGGTTGGAGGACCAGGCGGCCCGGGAGCGGGGTGACGTGTCGCAGCTGACCGCGATCGCGGAGGTGCAGCCGCCGGCCGGGATCGACTACGTCGAGGTCAAGGCCGAGGACACCAGCGCCGTGGAGACGCTGCTCGGGCAGCTGGGCCTGACCTTCCGCGGGCAGCACCGGACCAAGCCGGTGCGACTCTGGTCGGCCGGGGACGTGCGGATCGTGCTCAACGAGCAGCACGCCCGCGATCAGGCACCGTCCGTCGCCGGGATCGGGCTCCAGGTGGCGGATGCGGCGGCGTCGGCCACACGGGCCGCGGCGCTCGGGGTGCGGCCGGTGCCGCGTCGTACCCAGGAGGGGGAGCAGGTGCTCACCGGCTTCGCCGCTCCCAGCGGTCTGGAGGTCTTCGTCAACGACCACGACGCCGACGCGGAGCCGCGCTGGGTCGAGGAGTTCGAGCACGGCGGTGCTCCCGCAGCCGCCCCGTTCACCGGGGTCGACCACGTCAACCTGGTGCACACCTGGTCCGAGCACGACGAGGCGGTGCTGTTCTGGACCAGCCTGCTCGGTCTCCAGGCGCCGCCCCAGACCGAGGTGGCCAGCCCGCAGGGACTGGTCCGCAGCCAGGTGATGCGCAGCAGCGACGGCGCGATCCGGCTGCCGATGAACGTGGCGCCGGCGACGACCGCGACGTACCCCGAGCACATCGCCCTCTCCTGCACCGACATCGTGGCCGTCGCCTCGGCGGCGCGGGCCCGCGGCCTTCGCTTCCTCCGGATCCCGGACAACTACTACGACGACCTCCGGGCCCGGTTCGGGTTGGCCGAGGACCACATCGAGGAGCTGCGCTCCCACGACCTGCTCTACGACCGCGACGCCGGCGGGGAGTTCCTGCACTTCTACACCCCGCTGGTCGGACGGGTCTTCCTCGAGGTGGTGCAGCGCGACGACGGCTACGACGGCTACGGCGCCGCCAACGCCCCCGTGCGGCTGGCGGCGCAGCGACGTCACCAGTCGTAGCCGAGGACCACCTCGCGCCGAGAGGAGGCCGCATCGACGATGGCGAGGGTGGTGGCGAGCGTGCGCGTGGCGTCGGCCACCGTCACCAGCGGCGGTGCGCCGCCGAGGACGTCGCAGAAGTGATCCAGTTGCTGTGCCAGCGGGTCCACGTCGGCGAGCGCGAGTCGGGTGACCCGCATCGGCTCCCACCACGACGGGGTGCCGTCGTAGGAGCGGACGGTCATCGACGGGATCGACAGCGCGCCCGTCGTACCGGCCACCTCGTAGCAGTTCTCGTCGGCCTGGCGGGGATAGGCGGCGTTCTCCCCGGAGGTCAGCTCCCAACTGCGGCCTGAGGCCGCCGCGTCGGACAGCAGGAAGGAGCCGAGTGCTCCGGAGGCGAAGGTGAGGGTCATCGCGACCGTGTCCTCGACCTCGAACCCGCGGGTCGCGCTGGAGGAGGTCGCCTGCACGGCCGTGATGTCGCCGCACAGAGCGCGCAGGTCGTCGATCTCGTGGATCATGTTGATCAGGATCGGTCCGCCGCCCGTGCGCTTGCGCCAGGGCGCGACATCGAAGTAGTCGTCCGGCTTGCGGAAGGTCGCGCTGCCCTGCACCGCGACGATCCTCCCCAGTGCGCCGCTGTCGATCAGCTCGCGGGCCCGCGCGAGCGCGGCGCTGTGCCGGCGGTGATGTCCCACCAGGACGGGTACGCCGGACGCGCTCACGGCGTCGGCGAGAGCCCGCGCGTCATCGAGGGTGTCGGCCACCGGCTTCTCCACCAAGGCGGGTACGCCGGCCTCGACGAGCTTCAGCGCCGACGGCACGTGATCCCGGTTGGGCGTGGCGACGACGGCGCCGGCGAGCGAAGTCTCCCGCCGCTGCCATCGTGCGGCCACCAGGTCCGCCACGCCAGCGAAGTGCGGCACGCCCGCGGCCTCGGCGAGCTCCGCCGCAGCGGGGGACGGGTCGCAGATCGCGGCGAGGCGGCAACGGCCCGAGGCCTGCACGAGCGCGATGTGGCGACGACCGATGAGCCCGGCTCCGATCACAGCGATCCCCGGGATCCTGGACATCGGCGACACCTCCCACGGTCGAGCAATCGGCAGAGGTGAGCGTACGAATCCGACGCTCGGAGGGCCAGCCGGTTGCCAGGTGGTTGCTGACCCCGCGGCGCCTAGGCTGGACGGACCTGGACCCGATCGGAAGGTACGACGATGACGCTGCTGGACGCCGTCGACTGGCAGGGCAACGTGTTCAAGGCCGGCTCGTGGCAGCCCGGCAACGCGGGGGACTACCCGGTGATCGAGCCGGCGACCGGCGGCGAGCTGGGTCGGATGGGCCTGGCCGACTCCTCCGACGTCGCCGCGGCTGCCGCCGCCGCGACCGAGGCGCAGCGGGAGTGGGCGGCGCTGCCGCACCCGGCGCGGGCCGCGGTGCTCCGCCGCGCCGGCGACCTGTGGGCCGAGCACGCCGAGGAGATCTCGGGCTGGAACGTCCGCGAGGTCGGTGCCGTGCCCGGGATGGCCGGCTTCTCGCTGCACGTGGCGGCCGAGGAGTGCTACGAGGCGTCCGCGTTGCCGAGCCGGCCGATCGGCCAGGTGCTGCCGTCGGAGGAGCCGCGGCTCTCGATGGTGCAGCGGATGCCGGCCGGGGTGGTGGCGGTGATCGCCCCGTTCAACGTGCCGATCATCCTCGGCATCCGGTCGGTCGCGCCCGCGCTCGCCCTGGGCAACGCGGTGATCCTGAAGCCGGACCCGCGCACCGCGGTGACCGGGGGCGCGCTGATGGCGCGGATCTTCGAGGAGGCCGGGCTGCCGCCGGGGGTGCTGCAGATGCTGCCCGGGGGCGCGGAGGTCGGCGAGGCGCTGATCACCGACCCCGCGGTGCGGGTGGTCTCCTTCACCGGCTCCACCGGGGTCGGCCGGCGGATCGGCGAGCTCGCCGGGCGCCACCTGACCCGGGCGCACCTGGAGCTCGGCGGCAACTCCGCGCTGCTGGTGCTCGACGACGCCGACGTGGAGGCCGCGGTCAACCTGGCCGCCTGGGGCTCCTACTTCCACCAGGGCCAGATCTGCATGACCACCGGCCGGCACCTGGTCGCCGATGCCGTCTACGACGACTTCGTCGAGGCGCTGGCCGCCAAGGCGGCCGGGCTGCCGGTCGGCGACCCGGCCACCGCGGAGGTGGCCCTGGGTCCGGTCATCGACGCCGGACAGCGGGACAAGATCCACGGCCTGGTCACCGCCTCGACCGACGGCGGCGCGCGACTGGCCGCCGGTGGCCGTTACGACGAGCTGTTCTACAGCCCGACCGTGCTGGCCGACGTACCGCTGGAGGCGCCGGCGTTCGCCGAGGAGGTGTTCGGTCCGGTCGCCCCGGTGACCCGGGTCGGCTCGGCGGAGGAGGCCGCTCGGCTGGCCGCGTCGAGCGAGTACGGACTCTCCCTCGGCATCGTCACCAAGGACGTGATGCGGGGCCTGGCGGTCGCCGAGCAGATCCCCACCGGGATCGTGCACATCAACGACCAGACGGTGAACGACGAGGCGAACGCGCCGTTCGGCGGGGTGCGGGCGTCGGGCACCGGGTCGCGCTTCGGCGGTGCGGAGGCCAATGTCGAGGCGTTCACCGAGACCCGGTGGATCACCATGCGGGGCGAGCCGGCCCGCTACCCGTTCTGATCAGCGCTGACGAGCGCGGGCGGGGGAGGGTAGGAATGTCGCCATGAGCACCCCGGACGTTCTCCTGTTCGCCGATCGCAAGGTCGAGGGCGCCTACCCCGTCGCTGAGCCGTCGGGTGCGATCGTGGCGCGGATCCAGGTCCCGTGGACCGGTACGTCGTTCACGGCGACCACCGGCCAGGGGGAGCCGCTGTGCTCCGGCCGCCGACCCCACATGTTCTCCCAGCGGTGGCAGGCCTTCGACCACGCCGGTCGCCTGGTCGCCGAGCTCAAGCCGTCCTTCACCGGCATCCGCAAGACGGTCACGCTCGGCGACGGGCGGGTCCTCGAGCTCCACGGCAGGATGATGAGCAGGGACTGGCGGATGGACGGTCCCCGCGGGCCGGTCCTCTCCTCGGAGCCGACGTCCTCGCAGTGGTCGTTCTGGCCCGACGCGTGGCAGGTGCGCTGTCACGACGTCTCCCTCGATCTCGCCCAGACGGTCGGCATCGTCGCGCTCAACCGGATCATGGTGAAGGCCAACCGACAGTCCGCGGGGTCAGCGGGGTGACGTCACGGCGCTGCGGCGGCCTTGGGAGGATCGACGGGTGCCGTACTTCGAGCGACTCGACGAGCAGACCTGGGGTCCCACCGAGCATGTCGGTGGGGCGTGGAACACCGCGGAGCAGCACATCGCGCCGGCGCTCGGCCTGCTCGCGCACCTCGTCGAGCTCGACCAGGCGCAGCGCCGCGAGGAGCGGCTGCCGCTGGCCCGGATCTCCTACGACATCCTCGGCGTGGTCCCGGTCGAGCCGTGTACGACGCAGGTGCGGGTGCTGCGCCCCGGCCGGACCGTGGAGCTGGTCGAGGCTGCGCTGCGCCACGGCGGCCGCGACGTCGTACTGGCGCGCGCCTGGATGGTCGCCGAGGGTGAGACCGCGCAGCTCGCCGCCACCGACCTGCCGGCGCTGCCCGCGCCCGAGGAGCTGCCCGCGTGGCCGGCCCGGGACGTGTGGCCCGGCGGGTTCATCGCCTCGGTCCAGGTGCGCCGGGCCCAGGAGCACCCGGGGCGCGCGCGGTTCTGGGTCCGCACCGACGTCCCGCTGGTCGACGAGCAGCACAGCGCGGTCGCGGCGTTCCTCGGACTGGCCGACATCGCCAACGGGATGACCGTGCGCGCCGACCCGCGGGCCGTGCTGTTCCCGAACGTGGACCTCACCGCGCACCTCTTCCGCGAGCCGGAGCCGGGCTGGGTCGGCTTCGACACGACGGTCTCGTTCGGGCCGGGTGGGCACGGGCTGACCAGCAGCGTCCTGCACGACGTGCACGGGCCGGTCGGCACCGTGGCGCAGTCGCTTACGGTGCGACCCCTGGGCTGACCTCCAGGTCGCCGGCCTCGTGCTCGATGCGCTCCTCGGCGTCGCGGCTGCCCGTGGCCGGGATGGTCAGCGCGACCACGGCGGCGATCAGCGCCATCGCGCCACCGATGACGAGGCCGGTGCGGAAGCCGTTCTCCGAGGGCAGCGGGAAGCCGGCGAAGTCGGTGGTCATCTGGGACAGCACGACGCCGACGACCGCCGCGGAGACGGTGGTGCCGACCGACCGCATCAGGGTGTTGAAGCTGTTGGCCGAGGCGGTCTCCGAGAGCGGGACCGACCCCATGATCAGCGCGGGCATCGAGCCGTAGGCGAAGCCGACGCCGGCGGTGATCACGCACACCGACACCATCAGGCCCCAGGTGGAGCCCATCAGGACCAGCGCGGCGGCGTACCCGAGCGCCATCACGAAGGCGCCGAGGGCGAGGGTGATCCGGGGCCGCGCAGGTGCGAGATCCGGGCGCCGAGCGGGGAGACCAGCATCATCACGAAGCCGCCGGGCAACATCCACAGGCCCATCTCCACCATGCTCTGGCCCAGGCCGTAGCCGGTCTCGGCCGACAGCTGCAGCAGCTGCGGGATGATCAGCGACTGCGAGTACATCGCGAAGCCGATCACCAGCGAGGCGACGTTGGTCAGCAGCACCACCGGACGCGCGGTGACCCGCAGGTCGACCAGTGGGTCGGGGGTGCGCAGCTCGAAGGCGCCCCAGGCCAGCAGCACCACGACGGCGGCGACCAGGCAGCCGAGCGTGCGGCCGCTGTCCCAGCCCCAGTCGGCGCCCTTGGAGACGCCGAGGAGCAGGCAGACCAGACCGACGCCGAGGCCGATCGCCCCGATCGGGTCGAAGCGACCCTTCGCGGCGACCGGGGTGGCCGGGATCAGGAAGAAGATGAGCAGCGCGACCACGACGGCCAGGGCCGTGGCGCCCCAGAACAGCACCTGCCAGTCGGTGTGCTCGGCGACGGTCGCCGCCAGCGGCAGGCCCAGCGCGCCGCCGACGCCCATCGACGCGCTCATCAGCGCGATCGAGGTGCCCAGCCTCTCGGCGGGGATCAGGTCCCGCATCGCGCTGATGCCGAGCGGGATCAGCCCCATGCCGACCCCCTGCATCGCGCGGCCGACGACCATCGCGACGACGCCGCCGGCGGTGGCACAGAGCACCGAGCCCACGATCAGGATCGCCGCGCAGATCAGCATGATCCGACGCTTGCCGTAGAGGTCGCCGAGGCGCCCGCTGACCGGCGTGGCCACGGCGCCGGCGAGCAGGGTGGCGGTGACCACCCAGGAGGCGTTCGAGGCGCTGGTGTCCAGCAGCCGCGGCAGGTCGCCGAGGAGCGGCACGACCAGGGTCTGCATGATCGCCGCGGTGATGCCGGCGAAGGCGAGGACGGCCACGATCCGGCCGGGCTGGGCGGCGCCCGAGGTGGGCGCCGCGGGGGGCGGCGAGGGGAGCGTCTGAGTCACAAGATATGCACCATACACATGCTGTGTACGATGCACAAAAGTCGATTGGTACGCTCCGCCGCGTGAACGCGAGCGACCCAGGCCGCCCGGACCGCCTGGCCGGCATCGAGCTCGAATCGATGATCCTCGGACGGCACGTCACCCCCTCCGCCCACTCCGAGGGCTTCGGCCTCAACCTGGAGCGCAGCGCCTACACGCTGCTCACCCGGATCGACATCCAGGGACCGATGTCGATCGGGGAGCTGAGCGAGGCCTTCGGCCTGGACGCCTCCACCCTCAACCGGCAGACCGCCCGGATGGTGCGCCAGGGCCTGCTGCGCCGGATCCCCGACCCGGAGGGCGGCGTGGCGCGCAAGTTCGAGATGACCGAGGACGGTGCGGCGCAGATGCGCTCGGACCGGCGACGTCGTCGCGAGGGCCTCGACCGGGTGCTCGAGGAGTGGAGCGACGACGACGTGGCCACGCTGGCCGAGCTGCTCGGCCGTTTCAACGGCGCGATCGAGTCCCGCGACGGCCGGCCCTGGCCGCGCCGCTGAGCAGGGCTGAGCCGGCCCGGCCTCAGAGCAGGCGCTTCAGCCCGACGTGGCTGTTGCCGTAGCCGAGCCGGGCGTAGAAGGCATGAGCGCGCTCGCGGGCGTTGTCGGTGGTCAGCTGGGCCAGCGTGGCGCCACGGGCCCGACCGTGGTCGTGCGCCCACTCCAGCATCGCGGTGCCCAGTCCACCGCCCCGCTCGGAGGTCGCCACCCGGACGCCCTCGATCTGCAGCCGGGTGGTCCCTCCGCGCGACAGCCCGGGGATGATCGTCAGCTGCATGGTGCCGACGATCCGGTCGGTCTCGTCCCGCACCACGGCGAGGTAGTGCGCGTCGTCCCGGGTCACCGCGTCGAACGCCGCCTCGTAGTGGGCCAGCTCGGCACCTTCCCGGGTGCGCCCCAGGTCGTCGTCGACGAGCAGGTCCACCAGCGCCGGTACGTCGCCGCGCCGGGCCCGCTGCACCCGGTAGACCCGTGCGCCCTCCGGTCCGTCCAGCCGCAGCCGGCCGCCGACCGAGGCCCGGGCGTCGTCGCGCAGCCGGGCCACCAGGGTGTCCAGCCAGCCCCCGACGTGCCGTCGCGCCTCGGGGTGTCCGGGTAGCGGCAGCGCAGGTGGAGCCCCGAGTCGTCGAGCACGAACCAGAGCATCACCCCGTCGGTGAGGATGGTGGCGCCGACGTACTGGGCCTCGAGGCCGGTGGCGTCCACGCGGACCGGGAGGCGGCGCAGGTCGAGCCAGGAGATGGCGAACATGCCGGGCGCCTCGGGCATCCCGCCCCAGGGCGCGAGCACGTCCTCCAGCGGCCAGGACCCCAGCCGGACCGCCTCCTTCACCGCCGCGGCGCTGGCCCGGGGGTCGGGGTCGGTGGACTCCAGCACGGCGTTGGTGATGAACCAGCCGACCGAGTCGTGCCAGGTGGCGTCGTAGCGGCTGTGCACCGGGAAGACCGCCCGCAGCGGGGCGTCGGCGAGCTCACGGGTCACCGCGGTCATCGCGGCGACCACCAGGGTCAGGGTGGAGACACCGCGGTCGCGGGCCTCGGCGGAGAACGCCGCGCTGTCGTCGACGTCGAGCACGTCGCGCACCTCGACCCGCTCCCGCTGCGGGGCGTCGGTCGCGCCCAGCGGGAGCGGGAACCGCGGCATCACCTCGCCCGAGGCGGCCAGCACCTCCGCCCAGCGCCGGCGTACGTCGGCCGGGGCCTGCGGGCGGGCGGCCAGGGAGCGGGTGTGCTCGGCGAAGGCCGGCACCGCGGAGAGCAGCGGCGGTCGGCCCGCCCGGACCTGGCCGAGCGCGGCCAGCAGGTCCCGGGCCACCACCAGCATCGACCACATGTCCACGTGGGCGTGGTCGGCGGCGACCACCACGGTCGGGCCGTCCGCGGTCTGCAGCACGCAGAGGCGGTGCGAGGGCCGGTGGTCCGCCCCGGCGTATGGCCGGCAGCTCGCGTCCAGCACCTCGCGCAGCGCCTCGTTGACCGCCTGGCCGGGCGCGATCGGGTGCTCGGTCCAGGACCCCGGTCCGACCTCGATCTGGTGCAGCTCCGGGCTGCCGTCCGGGCCGGGGGTGAAGACGGTGCGCAGGGTGCCGTGCCGCGCCACCACCGCCAGCCAGGCGGCGGCCAGGTCGTCCGGGTCGACCGGGTCGGAGAGCCGGAACGAGAGCGCCATCCACGACCCCGGCCGGTCGCCCGCGCCGACATGACGTCGCTGGTCGAACGAGACCGGCAGCGCCCGCCCCAGGGAGCCGGCGGAGACGTCGTAGCCGAGCAGTCGGCCGAACGGAAGTCGCAGGTGCGCGACATTGGTCAGCCGCATGTCGCTACCCTAGGGCCACGCGCATCACCCCCCAGGAGCCGACGTGCCGACCTTCTCCGTTCCCGGGGCCGAGCTCGACGTGGAGCTGAGTGACGAAGGCGGGTGTCCCGTCGTCCAGCTCCACGGCCTCACCTCCAGCCGCTACCGCGACCGCCTGCTCGACCTCGACCTCGGTCGCGGCCTCAGCGGCACCCGCCTGCTCCGGTACGACGCCCGCGGGCACGGCCGGTCCACCGGCCGGGAGGTCCCCGAGGACTACCGCTGGCCGGTGCTCGCCGACGACCTGCTGCGCCTGCTGGACGCCTGGTTCCCCGGCGAGCGGGTGCACGGGGTCGGTCCGTCGATGGGCTGCGGCACCCTGCTGCACGCCGCGGTCCGCGAACCGGAGCGGTTCTGCGGGCTGACCCTGCTGGTGCCGCCGACCGCGTGGTCCACCCGGGCCGCGAAGGCCGCCGACTACGAGCGGGCCGCCGCGGTGGTCGAGGCGCAGGGGATGGCCGCCTTCGTCGAGGCCGGGCGCACCGTGCCGCGACCGCCGGCGACCGTGGAGGCGCCGGAGACCGTGCCCGATGTGACCGAGCGACTGCTGCCGTCGCTGCTGCGCGGCGCCGCGCTGACCGACCTGCCGCCGGTCGCGGAGGTCGCGCATGTCGACGTACCGGTGACGGTGCTGGCGTGGACCGAGGATCCCGCGCACCCGGTCTCCACCGCGGAGGCTCTGGTGGACACCTTGCCGCGCGCGCGGCTCGAGGTGGCCCGGACGCCGGCGGATGTGGCGCGGTGGCCGCAGGTGCTCTGCGAGGACGTGGCGGCACATCCGGTTGCGCGCACGGCGATCTAGGATTCGTCCATGTCGACGCAGGGACCGCCGTCCTGGCAGCCGAAACCGGCGAGCGGAGCGCTCGCGTGGGGTCTCGGGCTGGTCGCACTGATGTTCTGCTTGCCGATCGTCGCCCAACTGATCACCGGGGTCCTCATGGCCGTGGTCGGGCGAGCCCAGCGGGACAAGGGGCCGTTGGCGGCCGAGAACGGGCGCAACGCGGCCAACTGGGGCTGACCTACCTGGTGCTGACCTTGCTGCTCCTCGGTGCGCACTTCGGGCTGCTCTTCGGGCTGACCAGGGACGGTGGTCAGATCGAGGGGTTCTTCCCGTTCGGACTGATCGTCTGCACCTGGCTGGTCGTCACCCTGCTGCACCTGATCGTCAGTGTCGTGGGCCTGGTCCGGGCTTCCGGTGGCCGGGTGTTCCAGGTGCCGGCGATCCCGTTCCTCAAGGCGTGACCGCACGAATCTAGAATCTCCGAGTGCCCGCCGACCCGACCTCCGACGCCCGACCGCGCCGCCGGCCGGCGACCGGTGCGCTGGCCTGGGGATCGGGTCTCGCGATCTTCCTCTTCGTCCCGTTCTTCGCGCCGACGATCGCGCTCACCGCGATCGGGCTGCTGATGGCGGCGGTCGGTCGCCGTCAGCGGGACAAGAACGAGGTCGCCGCCGAGAACGGGCGCAACGCTGCGAACTGGGGGCTGACCCTGGTGGTCGTCAGTCTCGGGCTGGTGGCGATGTCGTACGGCGGCGGGCTGTTCCCGCTCGGCCTGATCCTCAGCCTGCTCGGCGGGGTGGCCGTCGCCCACATCGTGGTCTGCGTGATGGGGGTGCTGCGGGCGGGTGACCGGCGGGCCTTCCGCCCGCCGGCCATCCCGTTCTACAACTGAGGTGCCACCGAGGGCCTCAGGTCGCGGCGAAGGCGTCGATCGCCGCGTCGGCGAACGCCTCGAGGTCGTCCGGCTTGCGGCTGGTGACCAGCGTCCAGCCGTTCGCGGGCAGGTCTTCGCCTCCTGGTCCACCCAGGTGCCGCCGGCGTTGCGGATGTCGGTGCGCACGCTGGGCCAGCTGGTCAGAGTCTTGCCGCCGAGCACGTCGGCCTCCACCAGCGTCCACGGCCCGTGGCAGATCGCGGCCACCGGTTTGCCGGCCGCCACGATCGCGCGGACGAAGTCGACCGCGTCGGGCTCCAGTCTGAGCTGGTCGGGGTTGGTGGTGCCGCCGGGCAGCACCAGCGCGTCGAAGTCCGCGGCGTCGGCGTCCTCGAGGGCGAGGTCGACGTCGAAGGTGTCGGCCTTCTCGACGTCACCCCGGAAGGCCTGGACGGTGCCGGTCTCGGGAGCGATCAGGGTGCAGGTCGCGCCGGCCTCGGTGAGGGCCGCGCGCGGGTCGGTGAGCTCGGCCTGCTCCACGCCGGAGTTGGCGACGAGGAAGGCGATGCGCTTGTCGGTCAACAGTGTGTCCATGGTTCCTCCTCAGGGTCGGCGTGCGATGTCGTCGGCGCTCAGTGGTTGCGCAGCGCCTCGATCAGCTCGTCCTTGTTCATCTCCGAGCGTCCTTCGATGCCGATCTCGGCCGCACGGTCGTGGAGCTCGTCGACGGTCCAGTCCTCGTAGGACCCGGCCTCGCCGCCTCGCCGGCCGACGGTCTCCTTGCCCTCCGCCGCCGAGGCGTTCGCGATCCGGGCCGCCTTCTCCTTCGACGCGCCCTGGTCGCGGAGCTCCTCGTACTGCTCGGGGTTCTTGACGCTCGGACCGGGGTCCTTGCTGCCGGGCATGGTGGAACCTCCTCCGGGCGGCTCCGTGCCGCCCTTCTCCGTGTCTAGCGCGGTACCCGGTCGGGGACAAGCGATGCGGCACGGCTCACTCCGCGGTGCCCACCCGCTGCATCACCGGCGTGGCGAGGACGCCGTGGATCACCACCGACGCGGTGATGGTGAACGCCACCGTGGACCACATCCAGTCCGAGCCGAGGCTCGGCTCCTCGCCGATCGCGTAGGCCAGGTAGTAGACCGAGCCGATCCCGCGCACCCCGAAGAAGGCCACCGCCGCCTGCTGGCCCCGGCTCATCCGGCACCGGGAGCCGAGCAGCGCCACCGCACCGCAGACCGGGCGGACCACCAGGATCAGGCCGAGGCCGACCACCACGCTGCGCCAGTCGAGGTGCTCCAGCAGTCCGCGGCTCAGCGCCACGCCGAGGCAGAGCAGCAGGATCAGGGTGAGCAGGCGCTCGAGCCGCTCGGTGACCTCGTGCATCGCCGCGTGGTAGTCGTGGCTGCGCTCCGCCGAGCGGAACGTCATGGCACAGGCGAAGACCGCCAGGAAGCCGTAGCCGGAGGCCACCTCCGCCAGCCCGTACGCCGACAGCAGCGCCGCCAGCGCGGTGAGCGCCTCGCCGCGCTCGGCGACCCGCAGCGAACGGCTCCGCGCGTGGAACGCGCTGTGTGCGAGCAGTCGGCCCACCACGATCCCGACCACCACACCGATCAGCACCTTGCCGACGAGGTACCAGCTGATCCAGGTCCACCAGTCGAAGCCCGCAGAGCCGGTGCCGGCCAGCAGCACCGCGGCGTAGACGAACGGGAAGGCGAGGCCGTCGTTGAGGCCGGCCTCGCTGGTCAGCGTGAAGCGGAGCTCGTCCGGCTCGTCGACCTCGTGCCGGCCGGTGCGCGGCCCGGCCACTTGGACGTCGGAGGCGAGCACCGGGTCGGTCGGTGCCAGCGCCGCGGCCAGCAGCAGCGCCGAGGCGATGCCGAGACCGAGCCAGCTGCCGATCAGGGTCATCGCCGCGATGCACAGCGGCATCGCGATGCCGAGCATCCGCCAGGTGGGGCCCCAGGCGCGCCACGAGGCCCAGCGGCGCAGCTGCAGCGGACGGTCGAGCGCGAGGCCCACCCCCATCAGCGCCACGATCACGGCCAGCTCGGTGGTGTGCTCGATGACGGCGCGGTTGGCGGTGGGGTCCAGGCGCACGCCGTCGGGCAGCGGCGTCAGCCCCACCGCGAAGCCCACCGCGACCAGCACCATCGGTGCCGAGATCGCCCAGCGGTCGAGCAGCACCGGCAGCACGGTCGCCAGGAGCAGGCTGAGGCCGACCAGCAGATACGTCAGGTCGGCGGCGCCCATGGGTCAGGGATATCAGGTGCGGCCACCGCCCGCCCGTGGTCGGCGCATGGTTTGTGGCGGTCTGGTTACGGTCGGAGGAGAGGACCACCGGAACGAGCGACGCCCACCATGAGGAGGCACATCGTGCCCAGTGTCACCACCCACGACCCCGCCACCGGCGAGGAGATCCGCAGCTACGAGCTCTTCACCGACCAGCAGGTCGCCGAGATCGTCGAAGCGGCCGGGACCGCCTTCCAGACCTGGCGGCGCACGCCGCTGGAGACCCGCGCCGAGGCGGTCCGCCGGCTCGGGCAGCTGCTCCGCGACAACGAGCGGGAGCTCAGCGAGCTGATGACCGCGGAGATGGGCAAGCCGATCGCCCAGGGCGCCCCGGAGGTGCAGCTGTGCGCGGCGATCTGCGACTGGACCGCCGACCACGCCGCCGAGGTGCTGGCCGACCGCGAGGAGTCCACCGAGGGTGGCCGCGCGATCGTCACCCACCAGCCGGTCGGCGTGATCTACGGCATCCAGCCGTGGAACTTCCCGATCTACCAGGTGATCCGGTTCAGCGTGCCGCAGCTCGCCGCCGGCAACACCGTGCTGCTCAAGCACGCCCAGTCCGTCTTCGGGATGGCGCTGCGGCTCGAGGAGCTCTACCACGAGGCCGGAGTGCCCCGGGACGCGTTCCGGTCGCTGCTGATCGACCACGACCAGTCCGACGACGTGATCGCCCGGCCCGAGGTGCGCGGGGTGACCCTGACCGGCTCCGACACCGCCGGCCGGCACATCGCCGCCCGGGCCGGCGAGCACCTGAAGAAGTCCGTGGTCGAGCTCGGCAGCAACGACGCCTACCTGGTGCTCGGTGACGCCGACGTGGAGCAGGCCGTCGAGCTCAGCGTGCAGGGCAGGATCACCAACAACGGCCAGACCTGCGTGGCGGCGAAGCGGTTCATCGTCGTCGACGACGTCTACGACGCGTTCAAGGACGCCTACGTCGAGGCGATGGGCGCGATCGAGATGGGGGACCCCCGGCAGGAGGGCTGCACGCTCGGCCCGATGTCGGCCGAGGGCCTGCGCGACGACCTGCACGAGCAGGTGATCGCCTCGGTGGAGAAGGGAGCCAAGGTGCTCGTCGGCGGCGAGAAGCCCGACCGGCCAGGCGCCTGGTATCCCGCGACCGTCCTGGAGAACGTGCAGCCGGGGCAGCCGGCGTACGACGACGAGCTGTTCGGACCGGTCGCCTCGCTGATCCGGGTGGCCGACGACGAGGAGGCGGTGCGGGTGGCCAACGACTCCCGCTACGGCCTCGGCGGCGGGATCTTCTCCCGCGACACCGCGCGGGCCGTCGAGCTGGCCCGGACCGAGCTCGACACCGGGATGGTCAACGTCAACGGCTACAACCTGGCCCAGCCGCACCTGCCGTTCGGCGGGGTGAAGGACTCCGGCTACGGGCGCGAGCACGGCAGCTGGGGGCTGCACGAGTTCGTCAACATCAAGACCGTGATGATCGACGGGTAGGCCGCTCGCGGAGCTGCACCGCTCGCAGGGCCGCCGCCCCACGGCGGCGGCCGCGAGCACCAGCAGCGGGTCGCGGGTGCCGATCGGGTCGCGCAGCGCCTCCAGCAGCGCGGGCAGGCCGAAGCCGAGATAGGTGCAGACGTAGAAGACGCCGATGGTCAGGCCGCGGTGCTCGGGCGGCGTCCACTCGTCCACGTCCGTCAGCCCCGCCCGCAGGCACAGGCCGTACGCCGAGCCCAGCACCAGCGCCACCACCACGAGCAGCAGCACGTCGGCGGTGGCGTCGACCACCGCCGCGCCGGTGAAGCCGCCGGCGGCGAGCACGGCGCCGACGATCCCCGAGCGCGCGCCCCAGCCGCGGCGGCGCGCGACGACCTGGATCGCCACCCCGGTGCCGAGGGTGAGGGCCGAGGCGACGCCGGGCACCCAGGGCCCCGCGTGCGCGCCACCGACCCGACCGGCCAGCACCACGATCGGCACGGTCACCGACGCGAACACCCACAGCGCCATCGGCAGGGAGCGGAACAGCGCGGCCGCGACGCTCCGGCCGCCCGGCGTGGTGGCCGGTCCGGCTTCCTCCGCGGCGGTGGCTCCCTGCTGCGGCGGCCCGGCGCGCACCGCGGCGGCCACCGCGCTCAGCGACAGCACCACGGTGAGCGCGAACGGCGCCGCGAAGGCGAGGTCGCCGGAGGCGAACTGGGCGATCAGCCCCGAGACCAGCGGACCGCAGGCGAACCCGGCGGTCAGGACGGCGCCCGCGACCGTCGTACCGCGTCGTCCGCGCAGGTCGCCGGCCCAGGCGGTGCCGGCGCTCATCGTCAGCCCGACGCCCAGGCCGACGACGAGACGCCCGGTGTAGACGCCGGCGGCCGGGTGCCACAGCAGCATCAGCAGGTTGCCGCCGGCAGCGACCACGCTGCCGGTCAGCACCACGACCCGGCGTCCGACCCGGTCCGAGAGCGATCCGCCGCCGAGCAGCCCGGGCAGCAGCCCCAGGGCGTAGACGCCGAACGCGCCGCCGACCGCCGTCGCCGAGAGCCCCTCGCGGTCCCGGACCACCGGGAGCATCGCCGCGAAGTGGTTCGCGGCCCAACCGGCGACGAACAGCAGCGCGACGACGACCGCGAAGTGGTCGCGTCGCGCCGTGTCGGGCGTCCTGTCCGACGCCGTGGCCCGGCTCAGCGCCGGCTCAGCTCGGGCTCTGCCCGGCCAGCCGCAGCCAGGTGGGCACCACGGTGTCCGGGTTGAGCGACATCGACTCGATGCCCTGCTCCAGCAGCCACTCGGCCAGGTCGGGGTGGTCCGAGGGGCCCTGGCCGCAGATGCCGACGTACTTGCCCTGCTTCTTGCACGCGGCGATGGCCAGGCCCAGCATGTGCAGCACCGCGGGGTCGCGCTCGTCGAAGCCGTCGGCGACCAGCGCGGAGTCGCGGTCCAGGCCGAGGGTCAGCTGGGTCATGTCGTTGGAGCCGATCGAGAAGCCGTCGAAGTGCTCCAGGAACTGCTCGGCGATCACCGCGTTGGACGGCACCTCGCACATCATCACGACCTTCAGGCCGTTCTCGCCGCGCTTGAGCCCGTGCTGGGCGAGCAGGTCGATCACGCCCTTCGCCTCGTCCAGGGTGCGGACGAACGGGATCATGATCCACAGGTTGTCCAGGCCCATCGTGTCCCGCACGTGGCGCAGCGCCTCGCACTCCATCGCGAAGCACTCCGCGAAGTCCTCGGAGAGATACCGCGAGGCGCCGCGGTAGCCGATCATCGGGTTCTCCTCGTGCGGCTCGTAGCGCGGGCCGCCGACGAGGTTGGCGTACTCGTTGGACTTGAAGTCGCTCATCCGCACGATCACCGGGTGCGGCGCGAACGCCGCGGTCAGCATGGAGACCCCCTCGGCGACCCGCTGCACGAAGAACTCCCGTGGCCCGTCGTAGGCGGCGATGGTCTCCTCGACCTCCTGGCGCAGCGCGGGGTCCAGGCGGCTCTCGCCGTCCGCCTGCTCCGCGGCGAGGTCGAGCAGGGCGCGCGGGTGGATCCCGATCTGGCGGTTGATCACGAACTCGAGCCGGGCCAGCCCGACGCCCTTGTTGGGCAGCTTCGCGAAGGAGAACGCCTGCTCGGGGGTGCCGACGTTCATCATGATCTTCACCGGCAGGTCGGGCATCGTGCCGAGCTCGGTGCGCTCCACGGAGAACTCGAGGGCGCCGTCGTAGACCAGACCGGTGTCGCCCTCGGCGCAGGAGACGGTGACGTTGCGGCCGTCGGAGAGGTCGGTGGTGCCGGTGCCGGTGCCGACCACGGCAGGGATGCCGAGCTCGCGGGCGATGATCGCCGCGTGGCAGGTGCGCCCGCCGCGGTTGGTGACGATCGCCGACGCGCGCTTCATGATCGGCTCCCAGTCGGGGTCGGTCATGTCGGCGACCAGCACCTCGCCGGGGGTGAACTCGTGCATCTGCTCGATCGAGGTCATCACCCGCACCGGTCCGGCGCCGATCTTCTGCCCGATCGCGCGGCCCTCGACCAGCACCTCCGCGCCGGCGGTGGCGGCCTTGTCGATCGCGAACCGCTCCACCGCGCCGGTACGACGCGACTCGACCGTCTCCGGACGCGCCTGCAGCACGTAGAGCCGCCCGTCCACGCCGTCCTTGCCCCACTCGATGTCCATCGGGCGGCCGTAGTGCTCCTCGATCACCAGCGCGTGCTTTGCGAGCTCGGTGACCTCGTCGTCGCTCAGGCTGAGCAGCCGGCTCTCGGCGGGGTCGACCTCGACGAACTCGGTGGTGCGGCCCACCTCGGCGTCGGCGGTGTAGACCATCTTGGTGGCCTTGCCGCCGACCCCGCGCTTCAGGATCGCCGGGCGGTCGGCCCGCAGCGCGGGCTTGTAGACGTAGAACTCGTCGGGGTTCACCGCGCCCTGGACCACGCCCTCGCCCAGGCCGAAGGCGGAGGTGATGAAGACCGCGTCGGAGAAGCCGGACTCGGTGTCCATGGTGAACATGACGCCGCTGGCGCCGATGTCGGAGCGGACCATCTTCTGCACGCCCGCGGAGAGCCCCACGTCGGCGTGGGCGAAGCCGTGGTGCACCCGGTAGGCGATCGCCCGGTCGTTGTAGAGCGAGGCGAAGACCTCGCGGATCGCGTGCAGCACCGCGTCGATGCCGCGGATGTTGAGGAAGGTCTCCTGCTGGCCGGCGAAGGAGGCGTCGGGGAGGTCCTCGGCGGTCGCGGACGAGCGGACCGCGAAGGAGGCCTCGTCGCCGGAGTCGGCGGCCAGGGTGTCGTAGGCGGCGCGGATGTCGGCCTCGAGGTCCTCGGGGAACGGCTGACCGACCACGGCGCCGCGGATCTCGGCGCCGACCTCGGCCAGGCGTCGTACGTCGTCGGTGTCGAGGTCCTCCAGCAGCCCGGCGATCCGCTCCGCGAGCCCGCCCCTGCCGTCGACGTCGGTGCCGATGAAGCGGTGGAACGCGTCGGAGGTGGTGGCGAAGCCGTCGGGCACCCGCACCCCGAGGTCGGTCAGGTTGGAGACCATCTCGCCGAGCGACGCGTTCTTGCCGCCGACCTGCTCGAGGTCGTCCAGGCCCAGGTCGGAGAACCACCGGACGTTGCGGCCGGAGTCGTTGTTAGCTGCGGTGTTCATCTGAGTCACTTCCGGGTGTGCGGGACGGTGCCGGCGTCGCTGCTGGCGGACTGACGCTGACGGCTGTTGATGCCGCCGTTCTTCTTCAGGGTCTGCAGGATGACGGTGGAGATCTCCTCCACCGACCGTGCCGAGGAGTCCACCACAGGGACCTGGTGCTTCGCGAAGAGGGCGGCCGCCCGGCGCAGCTCCCACCGGCACTGGTCGGGGGTGGCGTACTTGGACCCGGGGCGGCGCTCGTTGCGCACCCGAGCCAGCCGGTCCACCGTGGTGGTCATCCCGAAGCAGCGCTCGCGGTAGTCGCGCACCGGCCGGGGCAGGTCGTCGGACTCCAGGTCCTCGTCGACCAGGGGGTAGTTGGCGACGTAGAGGCCGTGCTGGAGGGCGAGGTACATGCTGGTCGGCGTCTTGCCGCAGCGCGAGGGCGCCAGCAGGATCACGTCCGCCTTGTCCAGCGCGCGCAGCGACTGGCCGTCGTCGTGCTCGATGGTGAACTCCACGGCCGCCATCCGGGAGTTGTAGCGCTTGATGTCGCCGACGCCGTGCAGCCGGGCGGCCTCGTGCACGCCGCGCTGGCCGAGGATCTCCTCGATCCGGCTCATGTGCAGGTCGAAGAAGTCGATGATCGGCGCCCGGGTGGTGCGCAGCTCGGCGCGGATCCGGTCCTCCGCGGCGGTGCTGAACGCGAGCGGGGTGACCGGTCCGTCCATCGCCTCGTCGAGGATCGCGACCACCTCCTGGGCAGCCTCGATCGTGGTGATGAACGGGATCGTGGTGCGCTCGAAGACCTGGTCGGGGAACTGGATCAGCAACGCGTTGCCCATCGTCTCCGCGCTGATGCCGGTGCTGTCGGAGAGGAAGAAGACCGGCACCGCCGGTCGTTCGGTGCGCTCACCCATGCGGACCATCATCCACGGTGATGGCGCTCACCGGCCGAGAGGGCGAGAATCGGACCATGGCGCTCGGGACCACGCCGCAACCCGAACGGTTCTTCGACGCAGGCACCGACGAGGAGCCGTACGACGTCACGCGCCGGCCCCGGATCGTGCTCGAACGGCTCGACCCGCCCGCCGGTGACCGCGGCGACGCGGACCGGTTCCTGATGCGCCGCCGGATCGGCTACCGGGATCCGGAGCTGGGTCTGCTCCTGGTCCCCGCGCACCTGGGCCGGGTGCCGACGGACCTGGCCTCGGTGCCGGCGGTCTTCGCCTGGCTGGTGCCCCGGACCGGGCGGCACCTGCCGGCGGCGCTGATCCACGACGGGCTGGTCTCCGACGGCTCCGGGGAGCCGGACTACCTCAGCCTGGAGGGCCATGACGTCGACCGCGCCCAGGCGGACCGGGTCTTCCGGGACGCGATGCGGGACTGCGGCACCGGGGTGGTCCGTCGCTGGCTGGTCTGGTCGGCGGTGACGCTGGGGACCTTCGCCGACGGCTCGCCCTGGGCCCCGGTGCAGCGCTGGCGGTATCGGCTCGTGGGCTTCGGGAGCCTGCTGCTGGTGGCCGTGCTGGGCACCGTGGCGACCCTGGACCTGCTCGACGTGGTCGCCTGGCTGCCGTGGATGGGGGAGCGGCCCTGGCCCGAGGAGCTGGTCGGCGGCGCGGCGGGGCGGTGGTGATCCCGCTGGTGCTGGGGCTGGCCTGGGGCCGGTTCGCCGTCGCCGGCGTGGTGCTCGGCGTCTCGATCGCGCTGCTGCTGCACGTGAGCGTCGCGGTGCTCGCGATCCTCGCCCTCTACCAGGTGCTGGAGCGCGCCGTCGCCCGCTGGCCGGGGGTGGTGCTGGTGGCCGCTGCGGCCGGGGTGGTCGTCGCGGTCGGGGTGCTGGCGGTGGCGGTCTTCTCCGCCGGCGCTTGAGTCTCACGTGCGAGTCTCCGTGCGGGTGGTCTCAGTGCTGCCGGTCTCAGTGCTGCCGGTCTCAGTGCTGCCGGTCTCAGTGCTGGTGGGCGCGGTGGCGCACCAGGACCACCGCCATCGCCACCACCATCAGGATGTGGGTGACGGCCATGAATCCCTCGGGGTCGAGCAGGTCCACCACCACCGCGGGAGCCAGGCAGACCGGCACGTACATGGCGCCGGACATCTCCAGCGTCTCGCGCCAGCCGTGACCGCGCACCCGCATCCACAGGACCATCGCGATGGTCATGTCGGTCGCCATCAGCAGGTACCACGCGGTCGGCGACTCCTCCAGCGGCACCGTCCAGCCGGCCAGCATCCGCATCCCGCCGAGGAGCAGCATCCCGACGCCCATCGCGGCGAGCATCTCGGCGAGGTGGAGTAGCAGGCGGAGGGTGGTGGGGTGCGCGACGGGCTCGGTGTTCGTCATGGAGGCAACCTGCTCCGGCAGCGGCGCCGGAGGAACAGCGCGGGACGGACCTGTCCCGATCCTTGGGGTCCGTGTCGGTCGGACACGTGGTGCGCCCCCGCACCCGGACCTACGGTGGGGTGATGCAGGGCGTCCGCCGGGTGGTCGTCGTCGGCTACCACGCCGTCGAGGTGCTCGACGTGGCCGCGGTGGTGAGCACCCTGCAGTTCGCCAACTACCTGCACGGCAGCGCCCTCTACGACGTCGCGCTGGCCGCTCCCGGCGGCGGGACGATCCGCACCGGCACCGGACTGACACTGGTCGCCGACCACCCGCTGGAGGAGGTGCGGGGGCCGCTGGACACCCTGGTCGTCGCCGGTGGGATCGGCTTCGGCAAGGCGATGCGGGACCGGGTGCTGGTGGCGCACGTGCGGCGGCTCGCCCGGGAGAGCGACCGGATCGCGTCGGTGTGCACCGGCTCGGGGGTGCTCGCCGCGGCCGGGGTGCTGGACGGTCGCCGAGCAGCGACCCACTGGTCCCGCGCCGAGGGACTCGCGCGCCGGTTCCCGGCGGTGCGCTTCGACCCGCACCCGATCCACCTGCGCGACGGCAACGTCTACACCTCCGCCGGCGTCACCGCGGGCCTCGACCTGACCCTCGCGCTGGTCGAGGCCGACGCCGGTGCGGAGCTGGCCCGGACCACCGCCCGTCACCTGGTCACCTACCTGCAGCGCCCCGGCAACCAGGCCCAGATGAGCATGTTCACCGCTGCCCGGGCACCGGGCTCGCCGGTGGTGCGGGAGGTGGTCGCCCACGTCAACGCCCACCTCGACGACGACCTGACCACCGACGCCCTGGCCCGCCGGGCCGGGCTCAGCGCGCGCCACCTCTGCCGCCTCTTCGACGACGAGCTGGACCTCTCGCCGGCCCGCTACGTCCGGCAGGCGCGGTGCGAGGCGGCCGCCCAGCTGCTCACCGGCTCCGACCTGACCGTGGAGGCGGTGGCCGGGCGCTGCGGCTTCGGCACCGTGGAGACGCTGCGGCAGGCGTTCCAGCGTCACTACGGCGTCTCGCCCAGCCACTACCGGAGGACGCAACGGAGCACCGAGCGACCGGCAGGTCCCGCTCCCGGCGACTGAGAGGACACCGGGTTCGCGGCCGGCGCGGTGGCTACGCTGCGGCGTGCCCCGTCGGGTGCCGACGGGTCCGGAGGTCGAGGAGGGCCGATGCAGCACGCGGGTCTGGCCGGCATCGTGCGCGCCCGCGCCGACGACGCGACGACGGGGCTGCTCTTCGAGGACCGGTGTTGGACCTGGGCCGAGGTGGTGCAGGAGGCGGCCGACCGTGCCGCGCTGCTGGCGGACCTGGTGCCGCCGCCGGCGGATCGGACGGTGCACCTGGGGGTGCTGCTCGACAACGTGCCGGACCACGTGTTCTGGGTCGCCGCCGCCGGACTGGCCGGCACGACGGTGGTCGGCATCAACTCCAGCCGCAGCGCGGCGGAGCTGGCCGACGACATCCGACACGCGGACGTCGACCTGATCGTCACCGAGCGACGGTTGCGCCACCTGGTCGAGGGCGACGGCCACGGTGTGCCCGGCGAGCGGGTCGTGGTCGTCGACGAGGCGGACCACGAGCGGTGGCTGGCGCCGTACCGGGGGAGCCAACTGCCGGGGGTGCAGCCGCGCCCCGACGACATCGCGTTCCTGCTGTTCAGCTCCGGCTCCACGGGTCGGCCGAAGGCGGTGATCCTGAGCCACGGCCGGCTGGACCGGTTGATGTCGGTGCTGGTCGACCGGATCGAGCTCACCGCCGACTCCACCACCTACCTCTGCATGCCCCTCTTCCACGGCAACGCGATGCTGATGAACCTGCTGCCGGCGATGGTCTGCGGCGCGACGGTCGGGATGGCACGACGGTTCTCGGCGAGCGGGTTCTCCGCCGACGTGCACGCGTTCGGCGCCACCTACGTGAACTACGTCGGCCGCGCGCTCTCCTACGTGCTCGCCCAGCCGGTCGACCCGCGCGATGCCGGCGGCACCCTCCGCCTGGCGTTCGGCACCGAGGCCTCGGAGACCGACGTGTCGCGGTTCGGGGAGCGGTTCGGTTGTCGGGTCAGGGAGGGGTACGGGCTCAGCGAGGGGGTGTTCCGGATCAACCGGACTCCCGACACCCCCGCCGGCTCGCTGGGACTGCCGGCCGCCGGCGTCGACGTGAGGGTCCTGGACGAGGCGAGTGGTCGGGAGTGTCCGCGCGCCCGCTTCGACGCGCAGGGACGGCTGGTGGACCCGGCGGCGGTCGGGCAGATGGTCGCGGTCGGTGCGGCGGCCGCGTTCGAGGGCTACTACCGCAACCCCGGCGCGATGGCCGAACGGATCCGCGGCGACGACTTCTGGTCCGGTGACCTGGCCTACCGCGACGAGGACGGCTGGTTCTACTTCGCCGGACGCTCCTCGGACTGGCTGCGGGTGGACTCGGAAAACTTCGCGGCCGCCCAGGTGGAGCGGATCCTGGCGCGCGCTCCCGGCGTGGCCGCCGCCCCGGTCTACGCCGTCCCCGACCCGGCCACCGGCGACCGGGTGATGTGCGCGGTCGAGCTGGAGGCCGGCGCCGCGTTCGACCCGGCCGCGTTCGGCAACTTCCTCGCCGCGCAGCCCGACCTCGGGGCGAAGTGGTGGCCGAGCCTGGTGCGGGTCACCGACCGCGTGCCGCTGACCGGCAGCAACAAGGTGGACAAGGCGCCGCTGCGGCGTGCTGCCTGGGCGACCGACGACCCGGTCTGGATCCGGGCCGGGCGGACGCCTGAGTACGTCGAGCTCGACCCGGCGGGCCGTCGCGAGCTGGAGGAGCAGTTCGCCGCGCACGGTCGCACGGCACATCTGCCGCGATGACGTGAGACGCCGACGGACATGCGTGTGTACAGGTGTCTAGGGTGAGCGGGTGCCGAGACGAGAGGACATCATGAACCGCTACGAGAACCGTCGGGTGCTGGTCACCGGAGCAGGCTCCGGGATCGGTCAGGCGACCGCGCTGCGGATGCTCGCCGAGGGCGGCTCCGTGGTCGGGGCCGACGTCAGCGAGGCGGGTCTCGCCGACACCGTGGAGAAGGCAGCGGCGCTGGGTGGACCCGGCGAGCTCGCCACCGAGGTCATCGACGTCGCCGACGAGCAGTCGGTGCGGGCGGGAGTGGCGGCCGCCGTCTCCGCCCTCGGCGGGCTGGACGCGCTGGTCAACGCGGCCGGCATCCTGCGCTCCTCGCGCACCGAGGCGACCCCGCTGGCCGACTTCGAGCGGGTGCTGCGGGTGAACCTGGTCGGCACCTTCCTGATGATCCGTGAGGCGGTCCCGGCGCTGCTCGACGGCGACGGCGCCGCGGTGGTGAACTTCAGCTCGACCTCGGCGAACTTCGCGCACCCCTACATGGCCGCGTACTCCGCCTCCAAGGGCGGCATCCAGTCGATGACCCACGCGCTCGCCGCCGAGTACGCCGGCCGCGGCATCCGGTTCAACAGCGTGCAGCCCGGGTCGATCTCGTCCGGGATGACCGACGGCACCGGCAAGTCCGGCCAGAGCAACGGCCCCGGCCTGCCCGAGGATGCCGACCTCAACCTCTTCGTGAAGCTGATGCCCGCGCTCGGCGGGGGCTTCGCCGGGCCCGAGACCGTGGCATCGGTGGTGGCGATGCTGGCCAGTGCGGACGCCGCGTTCGTCACCGGCACCGAGGTCCGGGTCGACGGAGGCACCCACTTCTGACCACCTGGCAAGGTGGGGACATGGCTGCTGTCGCCGACGCCCGTACGCCGTCCGAGGGACGATCCCGCAGCGTCCTCGTGCTGATCGCCCACCTGCTCGCCGTCGGCGTCGTCGCCGGCGTGGGCGGATGGGCGGCGTCGGGTTCGCGAGAGACCTACGAGGCGCTCGAGCTCCCGCCGTATGCGCCGCCCGGCTGGCTCTTCGGTCCGGTCTGGAGCGTTCTCTACCTGCTGATGGCCCTCGCCGCCTGGCGAGCCTGGCGCGCCGCCGGGTGGGACCGTGCGCAGGTCGTGTACGCCGTGCAGCTGGTGCTCAACCTGTGCTGGACGCCGCTCTTCTTCGCCGCCGACGCCTACACGGTCGCCCTGGTCGAGATCCTGGCGCTGCTGGTCGCGCTCGTCCTGACCGTGGTGCTGTTCCTGCGGCGGGACCGGGTGGCCGGGTGGCTGCTCGTCCCGTACCTGGCGTGGGTGGCGTTCGCGACCGCGCTCAACGCCGGGATCGTCGTACTGAACTGACTCCGGGGCCGCTCACAGCGGCGTGGCGTCGCGGTGGGTGGCCGCGAGGTGCACGTAGTGCTCGGCGTTGAGCCGGATGCCGTCGACCTGCTCGTCGCTGAGCTCGGCGCGCACCTTGCCGGGCACGCCCAGCACCATCGACCGCGGTGGGACGACCGTGCCCTCGGTGACGCACGCGCCGGCGCCGACGATGCTGCCGGCGCCGATCACGGCGCCGTTCATCACGATCGACCCCATCCCGACCAGCACGTCGTCCTCGATCGTCGCGCCGTGCAGCACGGCGCCGTGCCCGACGGAGACGCCGGCGCCGATGGTCAGCGAGAAGCCCGGGTCGGCATGCAGCAGGCAGCCGTCCTGCAGGTTGCTCCCCGCGCCGATGGTGATCTGCTCCGCGTCGCCGCGGGCCACCACGCCGTACCAGAGGCTGGCGCGGGCCGCGATCCTCACCGAGCCGGCCACGGTGGCGCCGGGTGCGATCCAGGCCTCCGGGTCGATCTCCGGGCGGCGGGCGCCGAGGGCGAGGAGGCGCGGTACGTCGGTCTGGGGAGCGATGGGCGTCATAGCCGCATTGTGGGGACGGCGCGGTGCGACCGGCGTCGCGCCCCATGTGATGGAACGGGCGGGCTGTGGGCCCAGGGTTCACTGGCGTCACAAAGTGGGCCAGTTGTCGTGGGTGGACTGTGGAAAAGTGGCGTTGACCTGCGGGAATGGTTCCACAAGGTCGTGATCAGCAGTAGAACACCAGTTCGAATGAGCGTAGAATCAGGGGCACCTGAAGCCGTTCTCGGAAGGCTCCCTCGCGATGTCGTTGACCAGCGCCCTCTCCCCGATCTCGGAGGCGGTCGCGGTGTGCCGGGACGCGTTGGGTGAGGTGGCGGAGCGTCAGCCCGGATACCTCCCGATGCCGGAACGCGAAACGCTGTTGACCGAGCTGGTCGCCCTCGAGGCGCAGGTGACCGAGTTGCGGATGCGCACGATGGCTGCGTCGGGTGATGTGGCGTCGGTGCGTGGTGCTCGCGATGTTGCCGGCTGGGTGGCGTTGCAGACCGGGACCGAGCCGTTGCGGTTGCGGTCGGAGTCGAAGGTCGCGACCTCGGTCGACCGGGCGTGGCCGCGGGTGGGGGCGGCGATGGCCCGTGGTGCGTTGAGTCTGGAGCAGGCGCGGGTGATCACCGCCGGGCTGGACGCCCTGCCGGCCCGGATCGACGATGAGGCTCGGACCCGGGCCGAGGTGCATCTGGTCGGGTTGGGGACCGGGGAGCGTGAGGACGCACCCGAGGGTGGGTACGGGCCAAGGCATCTGCGGATGCTGGCCGAGCGGGTCCTCGACGTCGTCGCACCGGAGATCGCCGAGGAGGAGGACGCGAAACGCCTCGCCGCCCTGGAAGCAGCCGCCCACGCGAAGACCAGCCTCAAGATCCGGTCCCTCGGGGACGGGCTGACCCGGATCACCGCCCTGGTCCCCGACCCGATTGCTGCCCGGTTGGCGACGTATCTGGATGCGTTCACGTCACCGCGTCAACACCACGCGGGCACGGGAGGGAACCCGGATGCGGAGCGGTTGCCGCAGCACCGGGCCCGGGGTCTGGCGTTCGGGGCGTTGTTGGAGCACCTCGACCCCGCGAAGCTGCCGGTGCATGGTGGGGATGCGACCACGGTGATCGTGACGATCGACCACGACCAACTCACCCACCACCTCGGCACCGCTGGCCTGCTCGACCCCGGTCACGACAACGGTGGGGAGCTGCGGATCAGCGCAGACCACGCCCGCAGGTTGGCGTGTACCGCACGCATCCTGCCCGCCGTCCTCGGCGGGAAGTCCGAGGTGCTCGACCTCGGGCGGGCGCGGCGGTTGTTCACTGCCGCGCAACGCACCGCCCTCGGCCTGCGGGACAAGACGTGTCGGGGTGAGGGGTGCTCGATCCCCGCACGCTGGTGTGAGGCCCATCATCTGGACCCGTGGTCGAAGGGCGGGAAGACGAACCTCGACGACGGGGTGCTGTTGTGCGCGTTCCACCACCACCTCGAACACGACCCCGCCTCCACCACCACCCGACTCGCCAACGGCGACCGGAGATACCACCGACGGACATGAGGCGCGGACTACATCCAGCCGACGTCCTCGACCTCGTGCTCCTCGAGCCGGAAGACGATCATCCGGGTGAGCAGGTCGGCCGGAACGGGGTCGTCGTACGGGATCCGGACGGTACTGCGGCCGGTGGAGATGTCGGCGAGCTCGGCGTCGAACGCCTGCTTCGTCGAGGGGGTGAACGCCATCGCGGCATGTGCCTTGTGGCCGCTGAGCATGACGAGGATGACGCCGTCGGGGTGCAGGAAGGCGGGCGCGCCCCACTTGATGGCCTCGGTCGCCTGCGGCACGGCGTCCAGCGCGAGCGCGCGCAGCTCGGACACCCGGTCCCTTGCCTGCTCGGAGACCGTGTCGGCCAGTTGATGGAGGTACTCCTCGACCGTGGTGGGGCGGCTCATGCGCACAGCCTCCCACCGGCGGTCACGGAACGAGGGGTCAGGAGACCTGGAACTCCCCGAGCAGGTCCCACTCCTCCGGCTGGCCCTGCAGGTTGCGGATCCGAGGCGTCTCCACGACGTACTGGGGCAGCTCGGCCTGGGCCTTCTTGAAGTGGTCCGAGGTCACGTGCGGGACCGCGGCGTCGTCGTCGAAGGCCTCGAGGAGCACGTACTGGTTCGGGTCCTCGACGCTGCGCGACCACTCGAAGAACTTGTTGCCGGGCTCGGCCCGGGTGGCCTCGGTGAACTCCCGCGTGATCTCCGGCCACGCGTCGGCGTGCTCGGGCTTCACGGTCCACTTCACACAGATCAGGATCATGCCGCGGACTGTTCCACGCGCTCGTGACGTCGGCCACCCCGGTCTCTCGCCGGATGAGAATCGACGCTGCTGCCGCAATCCCGATCGAGGCCGGGCGGCGCGGCTGGGGGAGATGACCTAGGTTGGCGCCATGCCCACCCCAGGCGGTCGCGACGCTGCGGCCCCGGCCGAGGCCGGCCGCGGCTCGGTCGCCCGCACGCTCGACATCCTGGAGGCGGTCTCCGCGCGCGGCGGGGCGTCGGCCAAGGAGATCTCCACCGCCACCGGGCTGCCGCTGCCGACCGTCTACCGACTGGTGCGCGAGCTCCTCGACGGCGACTACCTGGTCCACATCAAGGACGAGCAGCGCTTCGAGCTCGGCTACAAGCTGCACGCCCTCGGCGTCTCCCTGCACGAGCAGATCGGGGTCTCCCGCGAGGTGCGTGCCGAGGTCAGCGCGCTGCACCAGCAGCTCGGCGCCGCCGCCTACCTCGCCGTCCACCGCGGGTCGCAGATCGTGGTGGTCTTCACCGCGGACAGCCCCGCGCACCCGCGGTTGGATCCTCTGGAGTTCGGCTACCACGAGGCGGCCCACGCGACCGCGCTCGGCAAGATCCTGCTCGCCGGCATGGACGAGGAGCAGCGGCTGCGCCACCTCGACCCCGAGCCGCTGCCCCGCTACGGGCCGGGCACCATCACCTCCCATCGCGAGCTGTTCGACCAGCTGGTCGCGGTGGCCGACCGTGGCGTGGCGTGGGAGTTCGGCGAGTTCCAGGCAGGCGCGACCTGCGTGGCGGCCGCGATCCGCGGCGCCACCGGCCAGCTGATCGGATCGGTCGCCATCTCGGCGCCCGACCAACAGCTGGCACACGGCCGGGCCGAGGTCGAGCGGGCCCTGCGGGAGTGCGCCTCGCGGGTCAGCCGGCACTACCGCGCGAGCACCCGCAGGGCTCGGCACGGTCGGGTTATCACCGACTGAGAACGACCCTGCGGTCTCGGCCGCGCACGGTGCCACAGTGACGGCCATCACACCCATCACGGCGTCCGCGCCGTCGTACCGGGAGGTCGCCATGTCAGCCGCCTCGGATCCGCACCCCGAGCTCAAGCCCGCACTCGTCCAGCTCCTGCGCGCCGCCTACCCGCACCCCTCCTTCCCGGACGGTCCCTACGAGCGGACCGCCGACAAAGTGCTCTCCGAGCTGGACGCGGACCTGTGGCACCGGGTGGTGCTCGAGCGCGGCCTGGCCACCCTGGACCGGGAGGCGCTCGCGGACCCCCACGCACCCGAGGCGGAGGCCTACCTGCGCGGCATCGCCCAGGCCGAGTTCTTCCGGTTCGTCCGCGGCGTCGCGGTGACCACCCTCTACGACGACCACGAGGTCTGGGAGCTCCTCGGCTACGAGGGGGCCTCCTTCGACCAGGGCGGCTACCTGCACCGCGGCTTCGACGACCTCGACTGGCTGCCGGACCCGCGGATCACCGAGTACGACGGCGACCCGCTGCAGCCGGTCGCCGACCACGACGAGCTCCCCACCGGTTGAGAGGCGGATCGCGATGAGCACCCACACCCCCGACTCCCGGTCCGCCCAGTACGGCAACCCGATCCCGCACGACACCGAGGCCGTGGTGATCGTCGGCTCCGGCGCGGGCGGCGGCACCGTCGCCCACGAGCTGACCCGCCGCGGCATCCCGTGCGTCGTGCTCGAGGCCGGACCGTTCCTCCGCGGCGAGGACTACGAGAACGACGAGTGGGCCGCGTTCAACCAGATGGCCTGGCTGGACAAGCGGACCACCTCGGGCAGCTGGCGGGTCGCGGAGAACTTCGCCAACCTGCCCGCGTGGATCGTCAAGGCGGTCGGCGGCTCCACCACGCACTGGAGCGGGGCCACCCCGCGGTTCCACGACTTCGAGTTCCGGGCCCGCACCTACTACGGCGACGTGGACGGGGCGAACCTGCTCGACTGGCCGATCCGGCTGGCCGACCTCGCGCCGTACTACGACGCGGCCGAGAAGGCGATCGGCTCCACCCACCGCCACGGCCGCCCGCCGCTGCCGGCGAACAACAACTACAAGGTGTTCGCCAACGGCGCCGAGCGAGTCGGCTACAAGTACTACGCCACCGGTCCCTACGGCACCAACGCGGAGCCGTACGACGGACGCCCGGCCTCGGTCCAGGACGGCTTCAACTTCCAGGGTGACAAGTCCGGCGCCAAGTGGAGCACCGCGGTGCGGGAGATCCCGCGCGCACTGGAGACCGGGAAGTGCGACCTGCGCCCGGAGTGCCAGGCGGTGCAGATCACCCACGACGCCTCCGGTCGCGCCGACGGCGTGGTCTACCTCGACGCCGCCGGCAACCTGCACCGGCAGGCGGCCACGGTGGTCTGCGTGGCCGGCAACTCGATCGAGACGCCGCGGCTGCTGCTGATGAGCGCCAGCGGCCTGCACCCCGACGGCCTGGCCAACTCCTCGGGCCAGGTGGGCCGCAACTACATGCGGCACACCACGGCGTCGGTCTACGCCCGCTTCGACCAGCCGGTGCGGATGTACCGGGGCGAGACGATGGCCGGGATCATCGCCGACGAGGCGCGGCTGGACACCTCCCGCGGGTTCGCCGGCGGCTACTACATGGAGACCCTGTCGCTGGGGGTGCCGTTCCTCGCCGCGTTCGTCGAGCCGAGCACGTGGGGCCGGGAGTTCACCGAGCTGATGGACGCCTACGCGAACACCGCCGGGATGTGGATCGTCGGGGAGGACATGCCGCAGGAGTCCAACCGGATCACCCTCAACACCGGCGTCCTCGACCAGTGGGGCCTGCCCGTTCCCGACGTGCACTTCGACGACCACCCCAACGACGTCGCGATGCGCAACCACGGCTACCAGCGCGCCGACCTGCTCTACGAGGCGGTCGGGGCGATCGGCACGCACCACACCCCGCCGTACCCGTCGACGCACAACCTGGGCACCGCCCGGATGAGCGCCCGGCCGGAGGACGGCGTGGTCGGGGCGTACGGCGAGGCGCACGACGTCCCCGGACTCTTCGTCAGCGACGGCTCGGTGATGACCACCGGCGCCGCGGCGAACCCGACGCTGACCATCGTGGCGCTGGCCATCCGCCAGGCCGAGCACATCGCCGACCGGCTCGGGAGGGGAGAGCTCTGAGCCGCCTCGAGCCGGTGCTCCCGGATCAGGTGACCGCCCGCCTCCCCCCGGGCGTGGCGGTCACCGACCCGGACCTGATCGCGAGCTATCTGCGCGACGAGTCCCGGTTCACCGACGCCGACCGGCCGCTGGCGGTGCTGACCCCGCGGACGACCGCGGAGGTCGCCGACTGCCTGCGCGCCTGCCACGCCGCCGGGGTGCCGGTGGTGACCCGCGGCGCGGGCACCGGGCTCTCCGGCGGCGCGAACGGCGTCAGCGGTGGCGTGGTGCTCTCGCTGCACCGGATGGACCGGATCCTCGAGATCGACGCCGTGGAGCGGTTGGCCGTCGTACAGCCGGGTGTGGTGACCGGCGCCCTGCGAGCCGCCGTGGCCGAGCGGGGGCTCTTCTACCCGCCGGACCCGGGCTCGGTGGCCTCCTGCACGATCGGGGGCAACGTCGCCACCAACGCGGGTGGCATGTGCTGCGTGAAGTACGGCGTGACCGGCGACTTCGTCGAGGCGCTGGAGGTGGTCCTCGCCGACGGCCGGGTGCTGCGCACCGGGACCCGCACCGTGAAGGGTGTCGCCGGCTATGACCTGACCTCCCTGGTGGTGGGCTCCGAGGGCACGTTGGGCGTGGTCACCGAGGTGACCGTCCGGCTGGTGCCCGCGCCGGGCCGTCCGGCGACCCTGGTCGCCTCCTTCGCCGACCTGGCGTCGGCGGGTCGAGCGGTGGCGGCGATCAGCGGGGCCGGGGTCGACGCGTCGGCGGTGGAGATCCTCGACGCCACGACCCTCGCCGCGGTCGACGAGCTGACCCGGATGGGCATCGGCGGCGCCGCCGCGATGCTGCTGGTCCAGTCCGACTCCTCGCGCCCCGGGGAGGCGGCGAAGGTGCTGGTCGAGGCGGCCGCGCTCTGCGAGGCGGCCGGCGCCGAGGTGGCGGTCAGCGACGACCCCGAGGAGGCGTCGCTGCTGATGGAGGCCCGCCGCCAGGCGCTGCCCGCACTGGAGCGGCTGGGGGACTGGCTACTCGACGACGTGTGCGTGCCGCGGGCGCGGGTGGTCGACCTGATCGCGGCCGTCGAACGGGTCGCCGCGGACACCGGGCTGGTGATCGGCGTCTTCGGGCACGCCGGCGACGGCAACCTGCACCCCACCGTCATCTTTGACGCCGCGGACCTCGCCTCGGAGACCGCGGCGCTGGCCGCGTTCGACGCGATCACCGCGGCGGCGCTGGAGCTGGGCGGCACGATCACCGGCGAGCACGGCGTCGGCCGGCTGAAGGCCGGATGGCTCGCCCGCGAGCTGGACCCGGTCGCGCTGGAGGTGCAGCGGGCGCTTCGTCGTACCTTCGACCCCGCCGGGCTGCTCAACCCCGGGGTGGTGCTGTGAGACCTCCGATCTCGGCCAGCGCCTCGAGCTGGTCGACGTAGGCGCCCACCGAGTCGGCGGCGATCTTCACGCTGACCACCGTGGCGCCGGCGTCGGCGACCCGGCCGAGACGTTCCTCGGTCTTGGCGCGGTCGCCGATCGGGTCCAGCGCCTGACCGGGGCCGAGGACGATCTCGAAGCCGGTGGGCAGGTCGGCGTCGGCGACCAGCGCGCCCAGCTCGGAGAGCCGGCCGAAGGGCACCCACCCGTCGCCGAGCTCGACGGCGCGACGCAGCGACCGCGCGCCCTGGCCGCCGACCCACAGCGGCACCTGCTCCTGTACGGCGTGGGGCTCGACGACGAGCCCGTCGAAGGCGTAGTGGCTGCCGGCGTAGCTCGGCGAGCGGTCGCCGAGGGAGGCGCGCAGGGCTCGCATCGCGTCGTCCGCGCGCGCACCGCGGCCGCCGAAGTCGGCGCCGAGCAGGTCGAACTCCTCCTCGAGTGACCCGACCCCCACCCCGAGCACCAGGCGGCCGCCGCTGACCGCGTCGAGGGTGCCGTAGCGCTTCGCGATGGCCAGCGGGTGGTGGTAGCCGAGGACCAGGACCTGGGTGGCCAGGCGGATCCGGGAGGTCTGCGCAGCCAGGTAGCCGAAGGTGGCCAGCGGGTCCCAGTAGGTGCCGCCGCGCTGCTCGGCGACCGCGGTCGGCACGGCGACGTGCTCGCTGCAGGTGAGGTGGTCGTAGCCGAGGCGGTCAGCGGCCACCGCGACCTGCGCGAGCTCGGCGATCCCGGCGTCGGCCTCCCACGCGTTGAAGGCGCCGGGGAGGCGGGTGACGACGGGGCTGACGAGGCCGATCCGGAGCGCGTTCTGCATGCCCCGTTGCCTACCGCAGGCGGCCGGGGAGCGGGTCTCGACCTCCCGGTGGCCGGAAGATTCTCCCGCTCCCGGTGAGATCGACGTCACGGATCATTGACCGCACCTCGTGTGACTGTGCTAACTTCAAAACTAGAAACGATTTCAGTTTTCGAGTGAGGGAGTCACCATGTCGCTTCTTGCGGTCGACGAGGACCAGGCGAGCACGGCAGCAGCCACCGACGCCAAGGACGGGCGCACCCTGCCGCCGTCGATGGTGGAGCGGATGACCCTCATCCTCGAGGCGTTCGCCAGCCCGAGCACGCGGCTGACCCTGGAGCAGGTCGCCCGGGCCACCCACCTGCCGCGGTCGACCGCGCACCGGATCCTCGACCAGCTGGTCCGGCTCGAGTGGCTCTCCCACTCGCCGTTCGGCTACTCCCTCGGCACCCGTTCCCTCGGTCTGGGCGGCACCGGCGGCAGCCACCTCGAGCTGCGCGAGGCCGCCGCCGGCCCGCTGCACGAGCTGCTGATCCGGACCGGCCTGGTCGCCCACCTCGCGGTGCTCGACGGCGCCGAGATCCACTACCTGGACAAGATGGGCGGCCGGTTCGCCGGCGTCGTGCCCAGCCGTGTCGGCGGCCGCGCTCCGGCGCACTGCACCGCGCTCGGCAAGGCGATGCTCGCCTGGATGTCGGCCGAGGAGGTCGACGAGCAGATCGCGCCCGCGATCGGCCGCAACACCAGCCGCAGCATCGGCGACGTGGGCACCCTGCACCAGGAGCTGACCCGGATCCGCGGCCGGCACGGGATCGCCTTCGAGCGGGGCGAGTGCTTCCCCGAGATCGCCTGCGTCGCCGCCGCGGTGCGTGGCCCCGAGGGCGCGGTCGGTGCGATCTCGCTGGTCGGCGACGCCGGCACCCAGCTCGAGCGCGTCGCGCCCCTGGTGCTGGACGCGGCCCGTCAGGCCACCCGCACCCTCTTCCCCGACCTGCAGATCCCGGGCACCCAGGCGCCGCGGCGGGTCCGTGCACCCCGCGGCATCACGGTCACCTCGCCGTCGCCCCGCCAGGGTCGTCGTACCGTCACCGCGGCCGAGCTCGCCGACGAGCGCTGGTCGGCGCAGGCGCTGGACCGGATGGTCGCCGCCGGCGAGTCCGGCGACTGGTTCTGATCCCCCACCGCATCTGATCCAGCACCGCATCTGATCCAGCACGGGTCCGACCCACGGTCCCCCTCCGGGTCCCCTGAGCCCGGGGGAGATCCCCGATCCCCGCGTCGACGTTCGCGACCAGCATGGATGCATCGACCGAACGACGCACCGGCGAAGGGGGCGGGGACCATGTGGGACACCATCGAGACCCAGAGGGCGGATCACCACCTCTCGCACGACATCCCGTGCCCGCGGTGCGGTCACGAGTCGCACACCTACCTGCCCTGCGAGGGCAGCTGCGGCTGCGCACCGACGCTGCTGCCGGGCTCGGCCGCGCTCAGCGCGGCCTGACCTCAGCCCCAGCGGTCGCCGTACCCCCACGGGTACGGCGCCGGCGCGACCGGCTTCTCCACGCCGAACTCGCCACGGTAGAAGAGCAGCGGACGCCCCTCGCGCGGCGTCTCCAGGCCGAGCACCCGGCCGATCACCACGTCGTGGTCGCCGGCGACGTGCACGTCGACCACCTCGGCGTGGACCCGCATCAGCACCTCCGGCAGCGACGGGGTGTCCCAGTCCGAGCGCTCCCAGTCGAGGTCCTCGAACCGGCGGCCCCGGCTGGAGCCGAACCGGCCGCACAGCTCCTGCTGGTCCTCGGCGAGCACGTTGACTGCGAACCGGCCAGCGGTGCGGATCCGCGGCCAGGTACGCCCGCGGTGGTCGGCGCAGAAGAGCACCAGCGGCGGCGTCAGCGAGACCGACGCGAAGGACTGACAGGCGAACCCGACGGGCTCGCCGCCGTCCAAGCCGGTCACCACGGTGACACCGGTCGCGAACGAGCCCATCGCGTCCCGCATCCGGGCCGGCGTCGGCTGGGTCGACGCGTCGGCGGACGGCTCCATGGCAAGTGCGCTCATGTCGGCCACCTTCACCCACACCCCCACCCCCGCGGCACAGTGTTCCCATCAGCCGGGACGGCTCGGTGGGCCGATCGGGGCGGACTCCTAGGGTCGCGGCGTGAGCGCCCCAGTGAACGAGACCGACCTGAGCCACGACGCCACGCTGCGCGAGATCGAGACCCCGCGGGGCGTGCTGCGCTATCACGAGGCCGGCGACGGCCCCCCGCTGCTGATGCTGCACGGCTCCGGCCCCGGGGTCACCGGGTGGCGCAACTTCGGCGACAACCTGGCCGCGTTCGCCCCGCACTTCCGCTGCCTGATCCTGGAGTTCCCCGGGTTCGGCGTCAGTGACCCCACCGACCTGCACCCGATGCTGGCGGCGATGCCCGCGGTGGGTGACTTCCTGGACGCCCTCGGCCTGGCCGGGCCCGACGACGGCGGCGTCGACGTGATCGGCAACTCGATGGGCGGGGTGGTCGCCACCCGCTTCGCGACCGCCCAGCCGGACCGGGTCCGCCGGATGGTCACCGTCGGCGGGATGGGCACCAACATCTTCAGCCCGGCGCCGGGGGAGGGGATCAAGCTGCTCCAGGAGTTCACCGAGGAGCCGACCCGTGAGCGGCTCGTGCAGTGGCTGGAGTCGATGGTCTTCGACAGGGCGATGGTCACCGAGGAGCTGATCCAGCAGCGCTGGGACCAGGCCACCGAGCCGTCCACCCTGGCCAGCGCCCGCAAGATGTACGGCAAGGCCGCCTGGGCCGCCATGCAGAAGGCGGCCGCGACCTCGGACGCGCCGCCGTACTGGGCGATGCTGCACAAGGTGCGGGCCCGCACCCTGATCACCTGGGGTCGTGACGACCGGGTCTCCCCGATGGACATGGCCCTGGTGCCGATGCGGACCATCCCCGACGTCGAGCTGCACGTGTTCCCCAACTGCGGCCACTGGGCGATGATCGAGCAGAAGGACGCCTGGGAGAGCGCGGTGCTGGCCTTCCTGCTCCGCCAGGACTGACCCCAGCCCTTCGCTGCCGACCGCCCGCACGCCGGCGCACGGTCCCGGTGAACGGGAACACGTTCTACCGGGTGCGCGGCGGCGGTGACACGGTGCTGTCATGACCAGCACCGTCCTCGACGCCGTCGAGCAGCACGCCGAGGAGATCGCCTCCCTCGGTGCGGAGAACGAGAGCCTGGGCAGGCTCACCGACAAGGCCGCCGGGATCCTCCGCGAGACCGGCGTGATGAAGATGCTGCAGCCCGCCGAGTACGGCGGCGCCGAGGCGCACCCGCGCGACTTCGCCGAGACCGTGATGCGGATCGCCTCGTGCGACGGCTCCACCGGCTGGGTCGCCGGCATCGTTGGTGTCCATCCGTGGGAGATGGCGCTGTGCGACCCCAAGGTGCAGGCCGAGATCTGGTCCGAGGACCACGAGACCTGGATCGCCTCGCCGTACGCGCCGATGGGCATCCTGAGGCCGGTCGACGGCGGCTACGTCTTCAACGGCCGCTGGCAGTTCTCCTCCGGCACCGACCACTGCGACTGGATCTTCCTGGGCGCGATGCTGGGCGACGCCGAGGGCGCGATGGCGATGCCGCCGCAGAACTACCACGTGATCCTGCCCCGGTCGGACTACCAGATCGTCGAGGACTCCTGGGACGTCGTGGGCCTGCGCGGCACCGGCAGCAAGGACATCATCGTCAAGGACGCCTTCATCCCGGAGTACCGGGCGGTCCCGTTCTCCTCGATGATGGACGGCTCCGCCCTCGAGGCCTCGGGCCGCACCAACCCGACGTACGGCGTCCCGTTCACCACGATCTTCCCGCTCGGCATCACCTCCGCGGTGATCGGCATCGCCGAGGGCGCGCTGGCCGCGCACCTCGCCTACCAGCGCACCCGGGTCCAGGTGACCGGCACCAAGATCAAGGACGACCCCTACGTCCTCTACGCGATCAGCGCCGCGGCCGAGGAGATCAAGGCCTCCAAGACCGCCATGCTCGACAACGTCTCGCGCTTCTACGACATGGCCGCGAAGGGCGAGAAGGTCACCCTCGCGGACCGGGCGGCCTCGCGTCGTACCCAGGTCGCGGCGGCGTGGCGGGCGGCGCGGGCGATGGACGAGGTGGTCGCCCGCTCCGGTGGCAACGGGCTGCGGATGGACAACCCGATCCAGCGGTTCTGGCGCGACGGCCACATGGGCCTGGCCCACGCGATCCACGTGCCCGGCTCGGTCTTCCACGCCGCGGCGCTCACCGAGCTCGAGGTGACCCCGCCGCCGGGCCCGATGCTCGCGATGATCTGACCCGGCCGCCGGCCGGAGTCACGACGAGAGGGATGCTGACGATGGTGAACCCGGTCCCGGCAGCAGAGGTCGCCTCCTACGAGGCCGAGGTGGACGTGCTGGTGGTCGGCTACGGCTGCGCCGGTGCGGCCGCCGCCTACGAGGCCGCGTCGGCCGGCGCCGAGGTGCTGGTGCTGGAGCGGGCCAGCGGGCCCGGCGGCTCCTCGGCGCAGTCCGGTGGCGAGCTCTACCTCGGTGGCGGCACCCGGGTGCAGCGCGCCTGTGGCTTCACCGACGACGCGGACAACATGTTCGCCTACCTGCGCGCGGCGCTCGGTCCGCACGCCGACGAGCAGAAGCTGCGGCTCTACTGCGACGGCAGCGTCGAGCACTTCGAGTGGTTCGCGGCGCGGGGGGTGCGCTTCGAGGAGTCCCTCTACGACGCCCCGAGCTGGATGCCGCCCACCAAGGACGGTCTGATGTGGCTGGGTGAGAACGCCTGGCCCTACGACACGCTCGCCCGGCCGGTGCCGCGCGGCCACCGGCCGGCCACCGAGAGCTGGGCCGGCCACACGGTGATGGACGCGCTCACCGCGTCGGCGACCGAGGCGGGCGTGCGCACCGTCACCGACACCCGCGCGGTCTCCCTGGTCGTCGAGGACGGCCGGGTGGTCGGCGTGACCGCCCGCCGCTACGGCACCGACCTGGCCTACCGGGCCCGCCGCGGGGTGGTGCTCACCACCGGCGGGTTCGTCGACAACGAGGAGATGCTCGCCGACCACGCCCCCGAGCTGCTCGGCCACGGCAAGGTCTCCGACGGCCTCGACGACGGCTCCGGCATCCGGATGGCCGCCGCGATGGGCGCGGCCACCCGCCGGATGGGCTTCGTCGAGGCGGCCTACACCGCTCTCCCGGCCATGGTGTGCCGCGGGATGCTGGTCAACGGGCTGGGACGCCGGTTCATCAACGAGGACGTCTACCCCGGGCTGTTCAGCCACGCGGCGCTGCACCAGCCGGGGCCGTGCTGGGTGATCCTGGACGAGCAGGGTCTCGACGACGTGCCCGCCCGCGACCTGTGGGGGGTGCGCCCGACGCACGGTGCGGAGACGCTGGCCGAGCTCGAGGTCGACCTGGGCCTGCCCGCGGGCTCGCTGCAGGAGACGGTGTCGACGTACAACCGGCATGCCGAGGGTGGCGAGGACGTGCTGTTCCACAAGAACCCCCGGTGGCTGCGGCCGCTGGAGGGACCGTTCGCCGCGGTCGACCCGCGCTACGGCTTCGGCGGCAGCGCCCAGCCGGTGGGCACCGGCTTCTCCGGCTTCACCCTTGGCGGCCTGCACACGGGCCTCGACGGCGAGGTCCTCTCGGTCGCCGGCGAGCCGATCGCCGGCCTCTACGCCGCCGGCCGGGCCGCCTCGGGCATCCACGGCGACGGCTACATCAGCGGTACGTCGCTGGGCGACGGCACGTTCTTCGGCCGGCGGGCGGGGCGGACCGTCGCCAGGGGCTGAGCCCCACCCCGCCGCTCGGCCGGAAGGACCTGCTCAGTGGTCCTCGGGGACGAGCTTCTTCATCATCTCGTGGGTGCCGACGACCAGCTTGGCGCGGTCGGTGGTGGCGCGCATCGCGACCACCTTCTCGTTGCCGGAGATCACGTGCACCGGCCCGTCGGCGATCGCCGCCAGGCCCTCGCGGGCGATGTCGTCGGGCTCGCCGACGACCAGCCCGGGCAGGTCCATGTTGAGGCCGGCGCGGGCCATCGCCGGCGTACGGGTGACGCCGAGGACCAGCTCGAGCACGTCGATGCCGGCCTCCTTCGCCTCCAGCCACAGGCCCTCGGCGAAGATCCGGCCGAACGCCTTGGCGCCGCCGTAGATCGCCTCCCGGGGCGTGCCGAGGTAGCCGGCCAGCGAGCCGACCAGGATGATGCCGCCGGTGCCGCGCTCCCGCATCAGCCGGCCGTAGTGGTGGGTCAGCGCGAGCGGGGTGGTCACGTTGAGGTCGATCACGCCCTGGAAGCCGGCCAGGTCGCCGTCGAGGAAACGCTTGCCGTAGGAGTTGGCGCCGGCGTTGTAGATCAGCAGGCCGACCTCGAGGTCGGCGGTCGCGGCGGTGAGCTTCTCCACCGAGGCGGCGTCGGTCAGGTCCAACGACAGCGCGCGGACCTGCACACCCCTGCTGCGCACCGCTGCGGCGGTCTCCTCCAGCGGGCCGGGCTTGCGGGCGACGAGCACCAGGTTGAAGCCGGCGTCGGCGAGCTGGTGGGCGAACGAGGCGCCCACGCCCTCCGAGCCGCCGGCGATGAGGGCCCAGGGGCCGTACTTCTCACGGTACGTCGAGAGGTCGGTCATCAGCGGTGCAGCTCCTTGTGGGGTTCGTCTTCAGCTCGTCGGGGTCCTGGACCGGCAGCGCGCCGGTCACCGCGGCCTCGCGCAGGGACTGGTTCAGCGCCGCGCAGCCGGCGAACGCACCACCGTTCGGGCCGGGGCGAGGGTTCGCGGCGCGGCGCTCGACGCAGGTGGCGAGCGCCGCCTCGTGCCACTGGATGCTGGTCTGGTCCCAGCTGGACTTGCGGGCCTCGACGGAGGCGCCGCAGGTGCCGCAGGACACCGGCGTCATCGGCCCGTCGTCGAGACGGACGTCCGGGCGCACGGCCACCTCAGACCCCGGAGGACTGCTGGTCGCTGGAGGAGCCGGCCGCCTTCTTCTCGGCCATCCGCTGCCGGTACGCCGCCCGCGCCGCCATGTTCTGCTCGACCTCGCGCTTCCACGCCTCGTTCGGCTTGGTGGTGTCGATCTCGAACTCGAACCGCTCGGTCATCTCCGGCGTCACGTCGGCGACGTCGACGTAGAACTGCTCGTACCAGCGTCGCAGCTGGTAGACCGGCCCGTCCTCCTCGCAGAGCAGCGGGTTGTCGATCTTCGCCTTGCTCTTCCAGATCGCCACGTCCTGCTCGAAGCCGAACTTGGTGAAGTCGCCCATCTTGCGGGCGGTCGCGTCGGGGTCCTCGAGGTGGTCGGCCCTCTCCACGATGATCCCGTACTGCAGCACGAAGGAGTTCTCGTCGATCGGGTAGTGGCAGTTGATCAGGACGGTGTGCACGTCGCCGTCGTCGTAGTGGTAGGTCAGGTCGTCGATCATGAACGACGGGCCGTGGTAGGACGCGACGGACGTCTGACCCATCACCACGGGTCCGGAGCCGGGCTTGGTGGGACGCACGTCCTCGCGACCCTCGCCGTTCATGAACTGCGTGGCGGTGTGGCCCTCGAAGACGTTCTTGAAGTACGTCGGGAACGAGTAGTGGATGTAGAAGAAGTGCGCCATGTCGACGACGTTGTCCACGATCTCGCGGCAGTGGGAGCCCTCGATCACGGTGGTGTACCAGTGCCAGTCGGTGTACTTGTCGCTGCCCACGCCCTCGATGCGGGGGATGGTCACGTCCTCCGGCGGCTTCTTCCCCTCCGGGTCGTTCCAGACGAAGAGCATCTCGTCCTGCACCATCGTCGGCCAGGTCGCGGTGCGGGCGCGCAGCGGGACACGGCGGGCGTAGGGGATCTCCTTGCAGCGACCGTCGCCGCCCCAGCGCCAGTCGTGGAAGGGGCAGGCGATGTTGTCGCCCTTGACCTCGCCCTGGGTCAGGTCGCCACCCATGTGACGGCAGTAGCCGTCGAGGACGTTGAGCTCGCCCTTGGAATCGGACCAGACCACCAGCTTGGTGCCGAACGCCATCACCTGGTGCGGCTTGCCGTCGGCGAAGTCCCGGGCCAGGCCGAGGCAGTGCCATCCGCGGGCGAACCGCGATGGGGCGGCATCCGCCTCGATCGTGCGGACCTCGCTGTCGTGCTGAACGCTCATCAGGATCTCCCTCACCTGGATCGGACCCGCCTCCGGGCTTGTCCGGTGAGTCTGCTGCGGCGCTGGTGGCCTGGCTCGGCGAGATCCCACTGATCGGAAGGTCGGCCCTCCCCGCCTCCGGCGTGCGGAGGATGCTGGACCCATGCAGAACGAGGTCCTCCACGCCGTCCGCGACCTGCTTCCCGGGATCCGGGAGCGGGCCGACCTGGCCGAGGAGCAGCGCGACGTACCGGAGGAGAGCATCGCGGAGCTGGCCGAGGCCGGCGTCTTCCGGATGCTCCAGCCGCAGCGGTACGGCGGCCTGGAGGGGCACCCCGTCCACTTCTACGAGGTGGTGCGGGCGGTCTCCGGTGCCTGCGGCTCCACCGGCTGGGTGACCTCCGTGCTGGGGGTGCACCCGTGGCAGCTCGCACTCTTCGCCGACGAGGCCCAGGCGGAGGTGTGGGGCGAGGACCCGGACACGCTGGTCTCCTCCGCCTACGCGCCGATGGGCCGGCTGACCGAGGTCGACGGCGCCTACCGCCTGACCGGGCGCTGGAGCTTCTCCTCCGGGTGCGGCCACGCGACGTGGGCACTGCTCGGCACCATCCTGGTCGGTGCGGACGGGAAGCCGGCCGACTTCATCACGGTGCTGGTGCCCGCGAGCGACTACACCGTCCACGACGTGTGGGACACGGTCGGCCTGCGCGGCACGGGCAGCAACGACATCGAGGTGAGCGACGCCTTCGTGCCGCGCAGCAGGGTGCTGCGCAACTACGAGCACACCCGGTTGCGCGGGCCCGGCCAGCAGGTCAACCCCGGCCCGCTCTACCGGCTGCCGTTCGGCGCGATCTTCGCCAGCACCATCGCCGCGCCGGTGGTCGGCGCGGTGGCGGGCTGCCTGGAGGACTACGTGGCCGCGATGCGCGACCGCGTGCGGCTCAGCCTCGGCGGCGGACGGTTCGCCGAGGACCAGTTCGCCCAGGTGGCGGTCGCGCGGGCCGCCTCCGAGGTCGACGCCGCGATCCTCCAGATGGACCGCAACATCACCGCGCTGTACGACTGCGCGGTGGCCGGGCGGAGATCCCGTGGGAGTACCGGGTGCGTGCCCGTCGTGACCAGGTCCGCGCCACCGAGCGCTCCATCGACGCGATCGACACGCTGTTCAAGACCGCCGGCGGCAACTCACTCAAGCGCGGCAACCCGATCGAGCGCGCCTGGCGCGATGCGCACGCCGGGAGCGTGCATGTCGCCAACGACGTGGAGCGGGCGCTGGCGCTCTACGGCCGCTCGGCGTTCGGACTGCCGGTCGAGGACAACCTGGTCTGATCCGTCACCGCCCGGGCAGCACGCAGAACTCGTTGCCCGACGGGTCGGCGTAGTGGCGCCACGGCAGGTCGCCGAAGCCCAGGTGGAGCTCGCGTCCACCGCGGGCCGCGATGCCGGCGGCGACCTCCTCGGCCCGGTCCCCGCTCTCGAGCCGGATGTCGAGGTGCAGGCGGTTCTTCGCGGCCGGCTTCGGTGCGCGCTCCGGACACAGCTCCAGCAGCGGGCCGCGGCCGGACGGGTGGCGCAGCGAGCGCAGACCGCCGTCGGTGACGTCGTGCCAGCCGGTGAGCCATGCCCAGAACTCCGCGTCCCGGGCCGGGGCGGCCGAGTCGAGCGGGAGGGCCGCGAGCGGACCGGTGGCGGCGTAGGACGTGCGCTCCTCCATCACGCACAACGGGTTGCCCTCCGGGTCGGCGAGCACCACCCAGGGCACGCCGCGCTGCCCGATGTCGAGGTGGCGTGCGCCGAGACCGAGCAGCCGCTCGACGACCTCGGCCTGCCGCTCGCCGCCCTGCACGTCCAGGTGCAGGCGGGGCTGCTCGGTGGAGGGCGCCGCGACCGGCTGGAAGCACAGGTCGAGCTCCGGACCGCCCTCGACGGCCAGGCGCGTCTCGTAGCCGCCCGGTGAGTCGGTCAGCTGCTCGCACCCCAGGGCCGCCTCCCAGAACCGGCCCAACCGCCAGGGGTCCACGGCGTCGACGACGACGTTCTCCAGGTACATGCGGACCACCGTAGGGGCCGGGTCCGACGCTCGGTCGGGTGTGACCCACGTCCCACTCACCGGTCCTCGTCGGGATCGCCGGCGGCACAACGGGGAGAGAATGGCGACCGGCCGCGCACCCGCCGGCCGGACCGAGGAACCATCGAGGAGTGCACGTGCCGCGAGTCGCCGAGACCCGGTTGCCGGCGATCCCCTCCACCGCGGGCCAGAAGGAGCGCTACCAGCGCATCCTGCGGGCCGCCGCCGAGCACGGGGCCGCCAACGGCCTGGAGCGGATCCAGATGCTCGACATCGCCAAGGACGCCGGGGTCGCGATCGCCACGCTCTACCGCTACTTCCCGTCGAAGACGGTGCTCTTCACCGCGCTGCTGCACAGCCAGGTCGACCGGTTGGACCAGATGGTCTCGATGCGGACCAACGGCCGCGAGCCCCAGGAGGCGATCGCCGACGTTCTGGTCCAGGCCGGGCGCCGGCTGCTGTCCCGGCCGCTGCTGGCCCACGCCATGCTGACCTCCAACAACGCCGCGGTCGCCGGGGACGTCCCGTCGATGGCCGTCACCGGGGTCTTCGCCGACCTGATCCTCAAGGTGGGGCACATCGAGCGGCCCAGCCCCCACGACATGCGTCTGGTGCGACTGATCGAGCAGACCTGGTACGGCGTGCTCATCTCCGAGCTCAACGGCCACATCAGCGCCGTCGAGGCCGACGCGGACACCCGCCTCGCCTGCCGCCTGCTGCTCACGGACCTGGGCCGGAGCTGAGCGGGCGCTGAGCCGGCGCTGACGCCCGGCTCCCGGTGATCGGGACCGCTCCGGGCCGGCTCTGCGGCGACTGCCTACGTTCGGCCCCATGCTCAGGTTCAGCGGCACCAACGTCCTGCTCACCGGTGCCGCGTCCGGTATCGGCCGCGCCACCGCGCTGCGACTGGCCGGTGAGGGAGCTGCCGTCGTCGGCGTCGACCGCGATGCCGACGGTCTGGACGAGGTGGTCCGTTCCGCGGCGGGGATGCCCGGCCGGATCGTCACCGGTCTCGCCGACATCACCGACGAGGCCGCGGTGGCCGGCGCCGTCGATGCCGCGGTCGACCGGCTCGGCGGCATCGACGTACTGGTCAACGTGGCCGGCACCCACCGCACCACCCCGATCGCCACGCTCTCGGTCGAGGACCTCCGCTCCGTCTACGAGGTCAACCTGGTCGGCACCGCGCTGTTCTGCCGGGAGGCCCTGCGCCACCTGCCCGACCAGGGCGGCGTGATCGTCAACGTCGCCTCCGCCGCGGCCACCCAGGGCAACCCCTACATGACCGCCTACGCGGCCTCCAAGGGCGCGGTGCTCGGCTTCACGCTCAGCCTCGCGGCCGAGGTCGTCGGCCGCGGCATCCGGGTCCTCGCCGTCTCGCCCGGCCAGGTGGCCACGCCGCTCACCGCCGGCAGCGTCCCCGGTGACCTGGACATGCGCTACTACGGCCGGATCGTCTCGCCGATGGGCGCCGCCGAGCCCGAGCAGATCGCCGGGACGATCGCGTACGCCGCTTCCCGCGACGCGTCGTACATGACCGGTGTCGAGCTGCGGGTCGACGGCGGCTCCCGGATCTGACGCCCCACCGACACCCCGCCCGTTCCCAGAGCAGTCCCGCAAGGAGATCCCATGTCCCGCACCATCGTCGTCACCGGCGCCGCCTCCGGCATCGGCGCAGCCCTCACCCGCCAGCTCACCGAGGCCGGCGACCGGGTGATCGGGGTGGACCTGCGCGGCAGCGACATCGACGCCGACCTGGCCACCGCACAGGGCCGGGCGGCCGCGATCGCCGCGGTCACCGAGGCCGGCGGCGGAGTGGTCGACGGGGTGGTCACCTGCGCCGGCCTCTCCGACGCCAGCCCGCTGGTGGTGCCCGTCAACTTCTTCGGCACCACGGTCCTGGTGGAGGGCCTGCAGCCGCTGCTGCAGCGCTCCGAGGCGCCGCGGGTGGTGCTGGTCGGCTCGATCTCCGGCACCCAGCCGTACGACGACGCGATCGTCGCCGCCTGCCTCGACGGTGACGAGGACGCGGCCCGCCAGGCCGCCGAGAGGACGATGGCCGCCGGCCTCGGACACCAGCTCTACTCCTCGTCCAAGGCCGCGGTCGCGCGGTGGGCGCGTCGTACCGCCGTCGCTCCCGGGTGGGCCGAGGCGGGCATCGCGATCAACGTGGTCGCCCCCGGCGTGGTGCGCACCCCGATGTCGGAGGGCCTGTTCGCGGACCCGAGGATGAAGGCGGTGATGGACCAGGCGGTGCCGATGCCACTGCACGGCTACGCCGGCGCCGACGACATCGCCCGGGTGATCGGCTTCCTGGTCGCCGGCACCACCACCCACGTCACCGGCCAGGTCGTGTACGTCGACGGCGGCGCCGAGACCTCACTTCGCCCGGCCGACCACTACTGAGCCCGGGACGGACCCGATGGAGCCGCTCACCGCGCTGCCCGAGAACGCCGGCGTCGACGCCGCCGTGGCGGCCGCGCGCCGGGTGATCGAGGCGCTGCTGCACGCCGGCGGCAACAGTGCTGCGGAGATGGTGCAGGTCGCCGAGCGGCTCGACGAGATCACCGGCCACCTGGCCGAGCACGCCCCCGACCGTGAGGAGCGGCTGGTCGACATGTGGCGCGGCGAGGGCGTCACCCGCCACGACCCGGTCACCGGCCCGGAGAACGCGATCGCGCCGCCCCTGCACCTCGGCGGGCTGCCGGACGGCTCGGTGCGCGGCACCGTCACCCTCGGCCTGCCCTACCAGGGCCCGCCCGGCTGCGTGCACGGTGGCATCTCGGCGCTGCTCCTCGACCACGCCCTCGGCGTCGCCAACGACTGGGGCCGGGGCCTGCCGGGATGACCGGCACCCTCACCCTGCGCTACCACCGGGTCACGCCGCTCTTCCGCGAGCTCACCGTCGCCGCCCGGCAGGTCTCCTTCAGCGGCCGCAAGATCAAGACCACCGGGGAGATCACCGTCGACGGCGAGGTCTGCGTCTCCGCCGACGGGTTGTTCATCGACGCGTTCGTGGATCGACCGCGCTGAGACGTCAGGCGCGCTGAGAAGTCAGGCGCGCTCGGGCCGGCTCCACTCGCTCGACATCGACCCACCGACGTCGAGGGAACACCACCTGCATGCCGACAACGTAGTGCTGGACTCCCGCGTGACGCGACGGTGATGCGCACACCGCCACACCCGGAATGTGTCGGACGGTGTTGGCACAGTGATGCCCATCGGAGGGTGGTGGTCCCGGATGCGACAGGCCGACGTGATGGCCGACGTCGAGGCAGCGTCAGACGTCGAGGCAGGGTCAGACGTCGAGGCAGCGACGCTGTCCGCGCCCGACGTGCTGGACCGGGTCCGGTCCGCGCGGCGATCGGAGGAGGCCGCGGCGCGGGACAAGTTGATCGCGTGTGTCGAGTGGGCCGCGATCCACTCCTGCGACACCATCGTCGGTCCTGCGGACTCCTGGCACGAGCAGGAGCTGCCGCTCGGGGCGAAGGTGCCCCGGCCGTGGCGGAGTTCGCCGTGACCGAGCTCGCCGCCGCCCTCGGAGTCTCGACCCGGTCGGGTCGTGCCTATCTCTGCGATGCCATCGAGCTGCGATACCGACTGCCGCGGACCTATGCCCGCGTCGTCGCCGGAGACATCCTGGCCTGGCGCGCCCGGCGGATCGCCCAGGCCACGCACGCGCTGCCGCCGGACGGCGCGACCTGGGTCGACCGGCAGGTCGCGCCCTACGCCGACAGCGTCGGCCCGGCCCAGCTGGATCGTCTGGTCGAGCAGGCGCTGGCCACCTTCGACCCCGACGCTGCCGAGGAGCGCCGCCTGGCACGGCTCCCGTCCCGGCACGTCGACATCCGTCTCACCGACGCCCCCATCGCCGGAGTCGACGGGCTCGACGGCCTCATCCACCTCGACGCGACGTTGGACCGCGCTGACGCAGCCGCGCTCGACCAAGCAGTCGCCGCGCTGGCCGAGCAGCTCCGGGCCGCCGGATCTCCCGACACCGTGGACGAGCGGCGTGCGGCCGCCCTCGGGATGCTGGCGCGCGGTGAGGCGCCGCTGTCCGCTACCGATGCCGCGCCGGGCCCGCCGCGTGCGTCCCGCTCCCTGGTGGTCTATGTCCACCTGCACGCCGACGCGACCGGTCACCTCGACAGCACCCAGTGGGCCGAGGTCACCCACGGCCGGGGACCCGCCACGCTGGTCGCGACCGAGCAGGTCGTCGGGTGGTGCCAGAGCTCCGACACCCGGGTGCGGGTGAGGCCGGTGATCGACACCCGAGCGGGGCTCACCGGCAACGGCTACGCCGTGCCCGCCCGGGTCCGGGAGCAGGTGGTGCTGCGCGACGGGGTCTGTGCCTTCCCCTACTGCACCCGACCCGCGCGGCACACCGACATCGACCACACCGTGCCCTACGACCCGCCCGACCCCGCCGCGCCGGACGAGCCGGAGCCACCTCCTCGGTGCGGTGCGACCTCCAGCGACAACCTCGCTGCCCTGTGTCGCAGCCACCATCGTGCGAAGACCACCGGCGGATGGACCTACACCCACCTGCACGACCCGGGCCACTACCTCTGGCGGAGCCCGATGGGGCAGGCCTTCCACACCCACGGCCACCAGACCTGGGATCTCACTCCCTGACCACGCGGCACCCCGACGGTCAGGCGCTGACCTCGGCCCGCTTCACCTTGCCGGTCGCGTTGCGCGGCAGCGGCTCCGCCTGGAACCGCCACTGCGTGGGCACCTTGAAGTAGGCCAGCCGCTCGCGCAGGTAGGCCGTCAGGTCCGCCTCGGCGACCTGGTGCCCGGCGCGCGGCACGACGACGGCGGCCACGGACTGGCCCAGGTCCTCGTCCGGGATGCCGAGCACCAGCGCCTCCGCGACGTCGGGGTGCTCGATCAGCGCGCCCTCGATCTCGGCGGGGTAGACGTTCTCGCCCCCGCGGATGATCAGGTCCGAACGGCGCGACGCCAGCGACACCCGGCCCTGCTCGTCGAGCATGCCGATGTCGCCGGTGTGCAGCCAGCGATCGTCGCGGACAGTCTGCGCGGTCGCGTCCGGGTCGTTCCAGTAGCCGATCATCGTGTAGGGGCTGCGCACGCAGATCTCGCCCTCGACCCCGGCGGCGACCGGGTTGCCGACGGCGTCGCGGACCTCGATCTGCACGCCGATGATGGGGCGTCCCAGGGTGTCCGGCTTCTCGGCCAGGTCCATCGGCGTCGCCACCGCGACCGCGGTGCAGGTCTCGGTCAGGCCATAGCTGTTGGCCAGGCCGGCGGCGAACGGCAGACCGTTGCGGAGCTTCTCGTGGAACTCCGGGGTGGACGGCGCCGAGGCCAGGGCGAACGCCTTCAGCGAGCTGCTGTCGTAGCGGCCCAGGTCGGGGTGCTCGAGCAGCCGCCGCGCCATGGTCGGCACCGCGCCCCAGTTGGTCACCCGCTCCTTCTCGACCAGGCTCATCACCCGGTCGACGTCGAAGCCGCCGAGGTGCAGCGCGATCTTGGAGCCGGTCGCCAGGCGCGGCACCACCAGGTTGTGCAGGCTGCCGATGTGGAACAGCGGCATCACCAGCAGGTAGGTGCGGTCGCGCGGGTCCGTGGGATCGCCGAACGCCGCGATGAGCGCGTCGTTCATCCGGTGGTACTCGGTGACCGCGAGCAGGTTGCCGTGGCTGTGCACCGCGCCCTTCGGCCGGCCCGAGGTGCCGGAGGTGTAGATGATCACCGCCGGGTCGTCCTCGGCGACCGCCGCGCTCGGCAGCGGGGCCTCGGGGTTCGCGGCGGCCAGCGCCGGGATGTCGGTGTCGAAGGTGAGCACCGGGACATCGGTCTCCGGCAGGGCCGCGGCGCGCTTCGCGTCGACCACCAGCAGCTTCGGCGTGGAGTGCTCCAGCCCGTAGGCGGTCTCGCTCGGCGACCACCAGGCGTTGAACGCCACCGCGATCGCCCCGATCGAGACGGTCGCCCAGAAGGTGGTGATCCATGCCGCGGTGTTGGCGCCGTTGATCGCGACCCGGTCGCCCGGCCGGATGTCATAGCGGGTGCGCAGCTGCTCGGCCAGGGAGGAGACCTGGCGCGCGTGCTCGGCGAAGGTGATCCGCTCGTCGGCAGAGGCGATGTACACGCGGTCGGCGTTGTCCAGCGACTCGGCCAGCAGCTCGTGCAGGGCCCTGCGCCGGTTGACGAAGACCGGGATCTTCGCGCCGAGCACATCGGCCGGCTCCATCGCGAAGGGGCCGCCGGGACCCACCAGGCCGTTCATCACGGCCGCCGCGGCGGCCCGCGGGTCGGTCGCCTGGTCGTCACTGGTCATGGTCATGGAACTCCTTCGGTGCGGGTGTGGTCCCAGTCTCACCGGGGCGCCCTCGACCGCATCGCGCCGGATACCGCTCAGCGGGACCGTCGGGGCCCACCCCGGGGGTGTCCGGCCAAGGTGGGGCACCCGGCGGTCGTCGTACCGCTCACGCCGGCTCGTCCCGACCGGCGTCCCCACCCTGTCGAGGAGCAACCGATGAACGCTGTCCCGTCCCGTCCTCTCGCCGGCCGCGTCGCGCTGGTGACCGGTGCCGGTCAGGGTGTGGGACAGGGCATCGCGCTGGCGTTGGCCGGCGAGGGCGTCGCGATCGCGGTGCTCGGGCGGACCGAGTCCAAGCTCGAGGAGACCTGCCGGCTCATCGGCGAGCGCGGCGCCGAGGCCGCGGCCTTCGCCTGCGACGTCTCCGACACCGAGGCGATCCCCGGCGTCGTGGAGGCCGTCGTCGAGCGGTTCGGTCGCCTCGACATCCTGGTCAACAACGCCTGGGCGGGCGCGCACGGGCCGCTGCTGGAGCTGAGCGACCGTGCCTTCCAGAAGGGCTATCGCACCGGCCCGTTCGCGGCGTTCTCGTTCATGAAGGCGGCACACCCGCACCTCAAGGCGACCGGCGACGCCTCCATCGTCAACCTGGTCACCTCGGCGATGGTGCGCTGGGACGCGCGCACCTACGGCGCCTACGCCTCGGCGAAGATGGCGCTGAAGTCGCTCTCCCGCACCGCCGCGGTGGAGTGGGCGCCCGACGGCATCCGGGTCAACGCGATCGCCCCGCACGCCCTCTCGCCGGGGCTGAAGTGGTGGACCGAGACCAACCCGGAGGAGGCCGAGGAGTTCGTCGCCTCCATCCCGATGAAGCGGATCGGCGACTGCGAGGACGACATCGGTCGCGCCGTGGTGGCCCTGGTCGGACCGGACATGCGATACCTGACCGGCGCGACCATCCCGCTGGACGGCGGGCAGGCCTTCTTCGGCTGATTCGCGTCCCGCCCCGCGGCGTCAGCCGGCCAGCAGCGCGGTCAGCATCCGCACCAGGTCGTCGCCGGCCGTCCGGAGCGCCGCAGCATCGGTGGTGCCGCGCCGCTCCTCGTGCGCGAGCAGCCGCAGTGCCACCGCCGACGCCCAGGCGATCCGTCGCGCCTGCTCCCGGGCGGGCAGGTGTGCGAGCAGTCTCGCCAGCTCCTCGTTGACCTCGCGGACCGCGTCCGGCCCCTCGTGCTGCCCGCCCAGCGCCACCCGCAGGTCCGGGTCGTCGAGCACCTGCGCCAGGAACCGCAGGTAGCACGAGTCCCCGTCGGAGTCCGCGAGTACGTCGACCCACGGCTGCACCAGCACCGCGACGAGCGCCGTCACCCGGGCCGGCCCGCTGCCCGGCGCCACCTGTTCGAGCAGCTCGCGTCGGCGGGTGTCGATCGGCGCCGACCGGTGCCGGATCACCGCCGTCACGAGCCCCTCCCGGGACCCGAAGTGGTACTGCGCGGCCGAGTGGTTGCGCTGTCCGGCGGCACTGCTGATCTCGCGCAGGGAGACCGCGGTGCCGCGCTCGGCGATCATCCGCTCGGCGGTGTCGACGAGGGCGGCACGGGTGCGCTCGGTGCGGCCGCGTGCACGATCGCGCGCCGCGGTGCTCGGTTCGGGACTCACGGTTGACACTTTAAGTCATGCGGCTTAGAACAGTCCTGTTACGCCATCTGACTTAAACCGTCGAACAGGAGTCCCCGTGACCGCCACCTTCCCCGAGCAGCAGCGCGCCAGCGCCACCGCGGCCTTCGGGCGCTTCAGCGCGCACCAGGCGCTGCACATCTTCGACCGGACCGCCGACTCCGGCCACGAGCCCGGCGTCGTCGAGGTCGCCCCGCGCACCTGGTGGATCCAGCCGGGCATGGTCAACGTCGCGTTGTTCGAGACCGACGAGGGGTTGCTCCTGGTCGACTGCGGATGCGCCGGGGACGGTCCGGCACTGCTCGAGACGGTCCGCCGGCTCAGCGACAAGCCGCTCCGCGCGGTGGTCTACACCCACGCGCACAGCGACCATGCCTTCGGCCTCTGGTCCTTCCTCGAGGCCGGCGAGACGCCTGAGGTCTACGCCCACCGCAACCTCCCCGAGCACCTGCGCCGCTACCAGCGCACCTCCGGCCTCAACGGCCTGATCAACGGGCAGCGCCGCGACGCCGAGGGACGCACCTGGTTCCGTGACGACGACCAGGTCGTCTGGCCCACGGTGCTCTTCGACGACAGTCTCGAGATCACCCTCGGCGGCGAGACCTTCGAGCTGGTCCACGGCAAGGGCGAGACCGACGACGCCACCTGGGTGTGGGCGCCGCAGAGACGCACGATCGCGGCCGGTGACCTGATCACCGGCTACCTGCCCAATGCCGGCAACCCGAAGAAGGTGCAGCGCTACGCCGAGGAGTGGGCCGACGCCGCCGACCGGATGGCCGCGCTCCGACCGGCCGCGATCATCCCCGGCCACGGCGACCCGGTCACCGACGAGGCGGCGATCGCCGACGAGCTCGACGCGATGGCGCGCTATCTGCGGATCATCGTCGACCATGCGATCGCCGGCCTCAACGCCGGCGTGCTGCCCGACACCATCGTGGCCACCCTGGAGATCCCGGCCGAGCTGCGCGACCACCCGCGTCTCGCCCCGCTCTACGACCAGCCCGAGTTCATCTGCCGCAACGTGATCCGCCGCTACAGCGGCTGGTGGGACGGCTACCCCTCGCACCTGCTGCCCGCCTCCCAGGACGAGCAGGCGGCCGAGGTGGCTCGGCTGGCCGGCGGTGTCGGCGCGCTCCGCGCCCGGGTGGACGCCCTGGTCGCCACCGGCCGGCCCGAGGACCTCCGCCTGGCCTGCCACCTGGCCGAGTGGGCGTTCCTCGCCGACCGCACCGACCCCGCAGCGCGCGAGTGCTACCGCAGCACCTTCGAGCTCCGCGCCCAGCAGCACTCCGGGCTGATGGCCCAGGTCAACCTCCGCACCAGCGCCGCCTGGGTCGCCCGGGCCGAGAAGGAGAGCCTCCGATGAACGCAGCCGACACCACCTCCCGCCCCACCACCTCCCGCCCCAGCACCTCCCGCCCCACCGTCTTCGACCAGACCGACCTCGGCCGGCAGCCCGCCGGCCGTCCCAACGTCGTCGTGGTGCTCCTCGACGACGTGGGCTTCGGCGCGCCCGGCACCTTCGGCGGGCCGGTCGCCACGCCGACGCTGGACCACCTGGCCGCCCGCGGCCTGCGCTACAACCGCTTCCACACCACGGCGATCTGCTCGCCGACCCGGGCCTCGCTGCTCAGCGGCCGCGACTGCCACGTCACCGGCGTGGGCACCGTGCTGAACTCGGCGTGGGACCACCCGTCGTACAACGGGGTGTGGAAGGCGGAGTCCGCCTCGGTGGCCCGGGTGCTCCAGGGCGAGGGCTACGCCACCGCCTGCATCGGCAAGTGGCACCTGGCCCCGCCGTGGGAGTGCTCCCAGGCCGGGCCGTTCACCCGGTGGCCCACCGGTCAGGGCTTCGACCACTTCTACGGGTTCCTCGGCGGGGAGACCCAGCAGTTCGAGCCGACGCTCTACGAGGGCACCGCTCCGGCCGAGCCGAAGGGCGGCGAGGGCTACCACCTCACCGAGGACCTGGTGGACCGGTCGATCGGCTGGATCCGGCAGCAGCGCAACCTCGACCCCGAGCGCCCGTTCTTCCTCTACCTCGCGCCCGGCGCCACCCACGCGCCGCTGCAGGTCCCGAGGCGTGGGCGGAGAAGTACCAGGGCTCCTTCGCCGAGGGCTGGGACGCGATCCGGGAGCGGATCCTCGCCGACCAGATCGCCTGCGGCGCGGTGCCCGAGGGCACCGAGCTCACCAACCGGCCCGACGAGATCCCCGCCTGGGAGAGCCTGGGCGAGGACGAGCGACGGGTCGCCGAGCGGCTGATGGAGGTGTACGCCGGCTTCCTCGAGCACACCGACACCCACATCGGCCGGCTGGTCAGCGAGCTCGAGGCCAGCGGTCAGATGGAGAACACCCTCTTCTGCTACGTGGTCGGTGACAACGGCTCCAGCGCCGAGGGCGGTCTGCCCGGCAGCATCAACTACATGGGCGCCCTGCAGGGTCTCCAGGAGAACCTGGCGACCCAGGTCGCCGGCCTCGACCGGATCGGCACGCGCGACTCCTACGCGCAGTATCCGGCCGGCTGGGCGTGGGCGATGACCACGCCGTTCCAGTGGATGAAGCAGGTCGCCTCCCACCTCGGCGGCACCCGCAACCCGATGGTGGTCTCCTGGCCCGAGCGGGTCAGCGACCCGGGGGCGCTGCGCAGCCAGTTCTCCCACGTCACCGACCTGGTGCCGACGATCCTCGACGCCGCCGGCGCCACCTTCCCCGCCCAGGTCGACGGCGTGGAGCAGACCCCGCTGGACGGGCACAGCCTGGTGCCGAGCATCAGCAGCCCCGAGCTGCCCGAGCAGCCGCGCACCCAGTACTTCGAGGTCAACGGCCACCGCTCGATCTATCACGACGGCTGGATGGCCTCGGCCCACCACGGTGGCGTCCCCTGGGGCGTCGGGCGCCCCAGCAAGGGGCGATCCTTCGAGGAGGACAGCTGGGAGCTCTACGACCTCGACCGGGACTTCAGCCAGGCCCGGGACCTCGCCGCGAGCGAGCCGGAGCGGCTGACCGCGATGGTCGCGCGCTTCGAGGAGGAGGCGGCCCGGGTCGGCATCCTGCCGCTGCACGACACCCGCACCTCGCGCAGCGCGATGCCCAACCTCTCCGAGGGGCGCACCAGCTTCACCTACTACGGCGGCGAGCTCGGCATCCCGGAGGACAACGCCCCGCGCGTGATCGGCCGCTCGTGGCACCTGGCCGCGCGGTTCGCCGTACCGGAGGCGGGGGCGCGGGGCGTGATCGCGACCATGGGTGGACGTCCCGCCGGCTGGGCGCTCTGGCTGACCGAGGACGGCCGGCCGTCGGTCACCTGGCGGACCTTCGAGATGGGCCGCGCCGACCTCGAGGGCACCCCGCTCGCCCCCGGAGGCCACCTGGTCGAGCTCGTCGTCAAGTACGACGGACCCGGCTGGTGCAAGCCCGTCGAGCTCTCCCTCGTGGTGGACGGCGAGGTCGTCGCCGAGGGGCGGGTGCCGGTGACGCCGGCCTTCATCTTCTCCATCGACGAGACCTTCGACATCGGCGCCACCAGCGGGTCACCGGTGGGCGCCTTCCCGCCGGCCTTCCCGTTCACCGGGGACGGGCTGCGGGTCGATCTCGAGCTGGACGGCTGAGGTCTCCCGGTCACTGGGACGAGGGCCGGTGTGGCAGCGATCACGCCACCTAGCGTGATCGCTGCTCCGGCACGGACCCCCGGAGCAGGAAGGAAGCCGTCGTGCGTGCACTGCTACGCCGGCTCGGGCAGCTGGTGGCCGTCCTGGCGCTGGTGAGCTTCGGGGTGTTCCTGCTGGTCGCGGCGCTGCCCGGCGACCCGGCAGCGGCCATCCTGGGACCCGGGCGACCACCGGAGGACTACGCCGCGCTGCGCTCGGAGATGGGCCTGGACCAGCCACTGTTCCAGCGCTACTTCGACTGGCTCGGCGACGCCCTCACCGGTGACCTGGGCACCTCGACGGTGCCGCCGTACATCGACGTCAGCGACCGGATCACCGCGGCGCTGCCGGTCAGCATCGAGCTGGCCTGCCTGGGCCTGCTGATCGCCCTGCTGATCGCGATCCCGCTGGCACTGGTCTCGGCCTACCGCGAGGGCGGCCTGGTCGACCGGGTGGTCAGCGGTGGCACCTTCGCGATCCTCTCGATCCCCTCGTTCCTGCTGGGACTGCTGCTGATCATGCTGGTCGTCGAGCAGTGGGACCTGCTGCCCCGGTCGCAGTGGGTTCGCCTCGGGGACAGCGTCAGCGGCAACCTCGAGCACGCCATCCTCCCGGCGATCGTGATCGCGCTCCCCGAGGCGGCGCTCTTCACCCGGATCCTGCGCAACGACCTGGTCCGCACCCTGCGCGAGGACTTCGTGCTCGCCGCGCGCGCCAAGGGCATGCCGCCGTCCCGGGTGATGCTGAACGAGGCGCTGCGGCCCTCGTCGTTCTCGCTGGTCACGGTGCTCGGCATCGCGCTCGGAACGCTGATCGGCAGCACCGTGATCGTGGAGTACCTGTTCACCCTGCCCGGGATGGGCACGCTCGTGGTCACCGCCGCGAGCCAGGGCGACTTCCCGATCGTGCAGGGCGCGACGCTGGTGATCGCGACGCTCTACGTGCTGATCAACTCCGGCATCGACCTGGTGTACGGCTACCTGGACCCGAGGACCCGTCGTGTACATGCCTGACCCCGGATTCGTCCGCGGCACCCTGCTGCGCCGCGGCCAGCTGGCCCGGCGCGGTGCCGCGCTGCTGCTCGCCGGCCTGGTGGCCGTCGGCCTGGGCTTCTCCGGGCTGCTCATCGGCCCGGTCAACCTGGTGCTGATCGTCGGCGGGCTGGTCGCGACCTACGCCGGCACCGACCGGCTGGTCTGGGCCGCTCGCCGACGCCGCCTCGACCTGCTCTTCGGGCTCGCCTCGGCGTGGCTGGTGGTGCTGGTCGGCGCCGCGCTGCTCGCGCCGGTGCTGCCGCTGGGGGAGCACGAGGACGTCGCCGCGACGATCGCCGACCCGATCTTCCTCGAGCCCTTCACCTACGCCGATCACCCGCTCGGCACCAACGGTGCGGGCCTCGACATGCTGGCCCGGGTCATCTACGGCGCCCGCGCCTCGCTCACCATCTCGCTGATGGCGGTGGCGATCGGCCTGGTGGTCGGCAGTGCGATCGGCATCGTGGCCGGCTTCTACCGGCGGCGGGTCGACACGGTGATCGGCATCTTCACCAACGCGCTGCTCGCCGTCCCGCCGCTGATCCTGCTGATCGTCCTGGCCACCGTGCTCGACCCGAAGGTCCGCAACATGGCGATCGCACTGTCCCTGCTGACCATCCCGACGATGGTGCGGCTGGCCCGCGCGAACACGATCTCCTACAGCCAGCGCGAGTTCGTCCTCGCGGCGCGTGCGCTGGGCGCCACCAAGGGCCGGATCATGGCGCGCGAGCTGCTGCCCAACGTGGTGCCGCCGATGCTCTCGATGGCGGTCGTGGTGATGTCGGCGCTGATCGTCGCCGAGGCCTCGCTGAGCTTCCTCGGTCTGGGCATCCAGCCGCCCACGCCGACCTGGGGCAACATGATCCTGGAGGCGGAGGCCAACGACACGATGACCGAGCACCCCTTCATCCTGCTGGTGCCGGGCACGGTCCTGTTCCTCACCGTCTACTCCGTCAACCTGCTGGGTGAGCGCGCCCAGCAGCGCTGGGACCCGAGGGGGGCCAAGCTGTGAGCACGCCATCCACCTCCGCGAGCACCGCGGGCCCGGTGCTGGAGGTCGCCGACCTGCACACCCGGTTCCACACCGCCCGCGGCACCGTGCGCGCCGTCGACGGCGTCGACCTCACCCTGCGGGCCGGCGAGACGCTCGGCATCGTCGGCGAGTCCGGCTCCGGCAAGTCCGTGCTCGGACGCACCCTGATGGGCCTGATCTCCAGCGGCGGCACCACCGAGGTGACCGGCACCGTGAAGATCGCCGGGCAGGACGTGCACGCGCTCACCGGACGCCAGCGCCGCAAACTGTGGGGCCCGAGGATCGCGATGGTCTTCCAGGACCCGATGACCTCGCTCAACCCGGTCCGCCCGATCGGCGTGCACCTGACCGACCCGCTGCGGCTGCACCTCGGCCTGAGCCGGTCGGCCGCCAAGGAGCGTGCCGTCGAGCTGCTCGACCGGGTCGGCATCCCCGACCCGCGCCGCCGGCTCAGCCAGTATCCCCACGAGCTCTCCGGCGGCATGCGACAGCGGGTGATGATCGCGGTCGCGCTGAGCTGCGACCCCGAGGTGCTGGTCGCCGACGAGCCGACCACCGCCCTGGACGTGACCGTCCAGAAGCAGATCCTGGACCTGCTCGCGACGCTGGCCTCCGAGCGGCAGATGGCGACGATCCTGGTCAGCCACGACCTCGGCGCGGTCGAGGGCCGCACCGACCGCGTCGCGGTGATGTACGCCGGCCGCGTGGTCGAGCGTGCCCCCACCGCCGAGCTCTTCGCCGCGCCGCACCACCCCTACGCCGAGGCGCTGATCGGCTCCGTGCCCGCGCTCGGCGCCGCGCCGCACACCGTGCTCCGGGCGATCGAGGGCACCCCGCCGGACATGGCGAACCCGCCGTCGGGCTGCCGGTACGCACCCCGGTGCACGCGCGCCCAGGACACCTGCCGCGAGGAGAGCCCCTGCTGGTCGACACCTCGGCCGGGCGCGCGGTGGCCTGCCACTTCCCGGTGTCGGTCACCCTGCCCGGCGCCGAGGACCGGGTGACGTCGGTGGGTCCGGCGAACGACGGCACCAACGAGAAGGAGACCGTCTGATGGCCGGCAGCGGCACCGCGCACCTGCGCAACGACGACGACGCGGTCCTCGACGTCCGCGACCTGGTCGTGGAGTTCCCGGTCGGCCGCAAGCAGGTCGTGCACGCCGTCTCCGGGCTCTCCGTCGACCTGCGCGAGGGCGAGACCCTCGGCATCCTCGGCGAGTCCGGCTGCGGCAAGTCCAGCGCGGGTCGGGCGATGATGCAGCTCCCGCCGCCGACGTCGGGGTCGGTCCGGTTCGCCGACACCGAGCTGGTCGGGCTCAAGCCGCGCGAGCTGCGCCGCGCGCGGGCGCGGATGCAGATGATCCTGCAGGACCCGATCTCGTCGCTGAACCCACGTCGCAAGGTCAAGGACCTGGTGGCCGAGGGCCTCTCCGTGTGGGGGTACGACGGCGACGACCGCGACGGGCTCCTCCGCGAGACCCTGCTGGCGGTCGGCCTCGACCCCGAGGTCGTCTGGGACCGGCGCCCGCACGAGCTCTCCGGCGGACAGTGCCAGCGGGTGTGCATCGCCCGGGCGCTGCTGATGGACCCGAAGGTGCTGATCTGCGACGAGCCGGTCTCCAGCCTCGACGTCTCCGTCCAGGCCCAGATCCTCAACCTCCTGGAGCAGACCAAGGACCGCTACGGACTGTCCATGGTCTTCATCGCCCATGACGTCGCCGTGGTGAAGAACATCAGCGACCGGGTGATGGTGCTCTACCTCGGCAAGACCTGCGAGGTGCTGCCCTCGGACGGCCTGGAGGACGAGGCGGTGCACCCCTACACCCGGCTGCTGCTCGCGTCGGTCCCCGGCGCCGGGGAGGCGGCCGCCGCGCGTGGGGAGGCGGTCGCGTCGACCGCGAAGGTCCAGACCGAGCTGCCCTCGCCGCTGGCACCGCCGTCGGGCTGCCGGTTCCGCACCCGGTGCCCGCTGGCGACCGAGCGGTGTGCCCAGGAGGAGCCGCAGCTGCGGGAGGTCCGCCCGGGACACCACGTCGCCTGCCACCACGTCGCCCTGCACCACGTGCAACCAACCGCTGAGGAGAGCCTGTCGTGAGCACCGCCCCGCTGGACCGTGATGCCGTCGGAGTGGCCCAGGCCATCCGGGACGGAGAGCTCTCCGCTCGCGAGGCGGTCGAGCAGTCGATCGCCCGGATCGAGGACCGCGACGGCCCGCTGAACGCGGTCGTGGGCCGCCGCTTCGAGGCTGCCCTCGCCGAGGTGGAGGCCGGCCTCCCCGATGCGGGCGCCGACGCACCGCTGGCGGGCGTGCCGTTCCTGGTCAAGGACCTCGGCACCGAGGTGGCGGGCATCCCGGCCACCGGCGGCAGCCGGCTCTTCGCCGACCACGTGCCGAGCGCGGACAGCGAGCTGATCCGCCGCTACAAGCGGGCCGGCCTGGTGGTGCTCGGCACCACCAACAGCCCGGAGTTCGGTCTGAACGCCTCCACCGAGCCGCTGCTGCACGGTCCGGCGCACAACCCGTTCGACCACGGGCGCTCGACCGGTGGCTCCAGCGGTGGCTCGGCGGCCGCGGTCGCCGCGGGCATGGTCCCGGCCGCGCACGCCACCGACGGCGGCGGCTCGATCCGGATCCCGGCCGCGATGTGCGGTCTGGTCGGACTCAAGCCCAGCCGCGGCCGCACCACCGGCCACCCGGACCCCGGCACGCTGGCCGGCCCGGTCTCCGTCGCCCACGCGGTGACCACCTCGGTGCGCGACAGCGCCGCGCTGCTCGACGCCGTCGCGGGGCCGCTGCCCGGTGAGGCGTTCGCCGCGCCCGGCCCGCGGGCCACCTTCCTCGACGCCGTCTCCCGCGAGCCGGGAGTGCTGCGGATCGGCCTCGCCACCGAGGCCCGCAACGCCACCGACCTGGACCCCGAGGCCAAGCAGGCGGTCCTGGACGCGGGGAAGCTGCTGGAGAGTCTCGGCCACCACGTCGAGGAGATGGTCCCCGCGTTCGACCCCGCCGAGGTGGGTGGCGCGTCCGGCGTGCTGATGGGCGCGGACCTGGTGGTCACCATCGAGGACCGGCTGGCCGAGCTCGGCCGGGAGAAGCTCGAGCCCGGCGACGTCGAGCCCTTCACCGAGATGCTCTTCGGGTACTACGCCGGGCTCACCGGCAACCAGGTGCACCGTGCGCTGCGCCAGGCGCAGCAGATCGGCTGGGAGCTCGGCCAGGACTTCACCACCTACGACGTGCTGCTCACCCCGACCATCAAGGCACCCACGCCGCCGCTCGGTCTGCTCGACACGGCACGCCCGGAGTCGATGTGGGAGCACGGCTCGACCTTCTCCGGCTGGACCAGCGTCTTCAACGTGACCGGCATGCCCGCGATCTCGCTGCCGCTGGCGCTGGCCGGCGACGGCATGCCGATCGGGGTCCAGCTCGCCGCCGACCTCGGTGGCGAGGAGCTGCTCCTCTCCCTGGCCGCCCAGGTCGAGCGGGCCACCTCGTTCACGCCCCGCCCCACCCTGCGTTGAGTTGGCCTTTCGGGCCCATTGAGTTGGTGGTTCGGGTCGCCGGCTCCCGTGCGAGCTGAGATCCGTCCGGCCCCGATCGTCGTGATTCCGTACGACGGTCGGGGCCGGCGTCGTACCCAGGGCTTGGCCCAACGGGGCAACTCAACGGGCCCGAAAGGCCAACTCAACGGGGTGCACGACGAAGCGCCCCGGACCACGAGGGTCCGGGGCGCTTCGCTCGTCCTCAGATCCGACCGATCATGCCGGTCGGGTCTCCGGGTCAGTCCTTCCAGACGTCGTCGTAGAGGAACATCGTCTCGGTGGTGGGGGTCATCCCGTGGACGTTGTCGTTCCAGGGCTGGAAGGTGCCACCGGCAGCCATCCCGATGCCCGGGGAGTCCTCGTTCCACAGCTCCTCGATCGCGGCCATGGTGTCCGCGCCCTCCTCGGGCGAGGCGGCGGCCTGGAGCTCGACCAGGAGCTCGTCCATCTTCGGGTTGGCGTAGCCCGAGCTGTTGGTCGGGGACTGGCTGTTCATCGAGCCGAACAGGCGGGTGTAGGGGTCCTCGTCCGGGATCGTGGTGGCGCCGATCGCCAGGTCGTAGTCGTGCTCGACGTAGAGACGCTGGACCTGGTCGGCCACGCTGCGCAGCGGGTCGAGGGTGACCTCGAAGCCGACGGCGTCCAGCATCGCCTTGAGCGCGACCGCGCCGGCCTGCGAGCTGGCGTCGGCGGCGTGCACGTAGGTGATCTTGCCGTCGAAGCCGTCGGCCTTGGCCTCTTCGAGGAGCTCCTTGGCCTTCTCGGTGTCCGCCGGGGTCGGCTCGACGTCGGTCGCCCACGGGGAGGAGTCGGCGAAGAGGCTCTTGGTCGGCAGGCCGGAGCCGTCGTTGACGCGGGTGTTGTAGGCCTCGGCGTCGATCGCGTAGTTGATCGCCTGACGCACCCGGACGTCCTCGCCCGGACGTCCCTCACGGTTGTTGATCCACAGGTTGGTGCCGAGACCGGTGGCGAACATCATCCCGCTGACGTCCTCGTCGCGGGCGTCCTCGATGACCTCGGAGTCACGGATGAACGCGGTGTCGGCGGCACCGGACTCCAGCGCCTCGAGCTTCGGCTCGTCGTCGACCGCGCCGAGCCAGACGAACTTCAGGCCGTCGAGGTGCGGTGCGCCGTCGAAGTAGTCCTGGTTGGCGTCGAGGGTGAGCTCCTCGCCGGGGGAGTACTTGCCGTAGGTGAACGGACCGGCGCCGATCGGCTTGAAGTTCTCCGGGTCCTTGTAGGCCGCGGGGGCGAGGATCATCCCCGCGCCGCCGGCGAGCATGTTCGGGAAGGTCGCCCACGGGTTGCGCATCGTGAACTCGATGGTGAGGTCGTCGACCTTCTTGGTGTCGGCCACGTTGCTCATCATGGTGAGCGAGTTGTAGGCGTACTTGCCCTGGTAGTAGCCGATGCTGGCCAGCACCGCGTCGGCGTCCAGCGGGGTGCCGTCGGTGAACTCCACACCGTCGCGCAGCTTCAGCGTCCAGGTGACGTTGTCGTCGGACTCCAGCGACTCGGCCAGCTGCGGCACGAACTCCTGCGACTCGAAGTCGTAGCGGATCAGCGTGTCGTAGATGGCGGCCATCGCGCTGCCGCCGGTGGCGCCGTTGGCGTAGGTGACGGTGGGGTCGAGGCTGCGCGGCTCGCCGAAGTCGGCGATGGTCAGCACGCCGCCGTCGACCGGGTCGCCGCCGCCGTCCTCACCGACGATGCCGGTCGTGTAGATCTCGGACTTGCTCAGGCCACCGTCGGAGGTGTCCTTGGTGCCACCTTCGCCGTCCTCGGACGACGAGTTGGCGCAGCCGGCGAACGCCAGGGCGCTCACCATGAGTGCAGCGGTCAACCGTGACCGGCGCGAGATGGATGACTTCACTTTGCTCCTCCAGCATGTGCGAGAGGCGATCGGCCTGCCGAGTCGGACCGTTGCTCGCCGTAGTGTTCGCCGTCACACTGATCCGTACGGCGAAAGCCCGGTCTCGCGGATCCCACTCACCGGAAGAGTGGGCGGGACGCCTGCCGGAAGGGCCGGCGGGACGCCCGTCGGAAGCTCACTCCGCGGCGCGGTCGGTGTGCCCCAGCGGCTTCTCCGGGGCGACCAGGTCGCGGACCCGCCGCTTGAGCTCGCCGATCTCGGGGAACCCGCCGTCGGTCTTGCGGTTCCACACCGTCCGAGGACCGTCCGGGCCGTCGACGTCGATCCGGAACATGGCGCCGGAGGCCGGGGCCACCAGCACGCCGCCGACCTCGTCGGCGAAGGTCTGCAGCAGCTCGCCGGCGTACCACTGCGCGCGCAAGAGCCACCTGCAGTCCACGCAGTACCGGATGGTGATCACCGGGCCGGCGCCGCGAGTCGCACTCACCGGGCGAGCATCCCACGCCGAACCGGGACCATGGCCCGGGTGCGGTCGATGCGGTACGACCGACCGGCGCGACTTCCTAGCCCAATCGGGCCAGATCGCGGCGATTCTGCGCATTTCGATGATCCGCGAGGCGCATCGTGGTCTCTACCTGCGCAACGAAGCGCCACTGCTGCACCCGAGGGAACGCCATGTACGACACCGTTGAAGAGCACACCGGGCTCCATCTCTCCCACGACCGTCCGTGCCCGCTCTGCGGTCACGCGATGCACACGTTCCTCGCCTGCTCCGAGACCTGCGACTGCCGACCGGGCCGCGACCTCCTCGCCGGCTGAGAGCTGCCGAGCCGGCAGGTCAGGCACGTCAGCGGCCGGCTTCGTCGAGCGCCGAGGCGGCCAGCTCGCGGCCGAGGTCGATCAGCTCCGCCGCACGGTGGAAGTCGAGGGTCCGGGCCGCGCTGAGCGGCACGGTGACCAGCACGTCCGGGGGGAAGGCGGCCAATCGGTAGCGGGTGATCAGGCTCTGCATCGCGTCGAAGGAGAGCGAGACCACCTCGGCGGTGCGCACGTCGGCCCGCCCGTCGTCCCCGCCGTGCGCCAGCACCTGCTCGACCGGGTCGCTGCCCTGCCCGCCGGTGGCCAGCGCCTCGGTCGGCTCGGCGTCCTCGGGGAGCTCACCGGGCAGTTCTCCGGGCATCTCCCCGGGCAGCTCACCCGCCGAGTCGCCGCGCCGGAACCGCCGCCGCATCCCGGCGGCCCACTCGGCCCGTCGTGCCGAGAAGCCGCGCGCCGGTGCCTCGGGCTCCCCGGGCACGCGGGGTCCCTGGAGCGAGACGGCCAGGGTGAAGTCGGCGGCGACCGCCGCCGCCGGGGCCAGCGGCAACGGGTTCATCAGCCCGCCGTCGACGAGCAGCCGGCCGTCCACCATCGCCGGCGTGAAGAGCCCGGGGATCGCGATCGACGCCCGGATCGCCGGCACCAGCGGACCACGCTGGAACCACACCTCGCGGCGTGCCATCAGGTCGGTGGCCACCGCGGTGAACGGGATCGGCAGGTCCTCGATGGCGATGTCGCCGACCAGGTCGTCCAGCTCGCGCATCACCCGCTCGGCACCCACCGCGCCTCCGGGGGACCAGGTCGGGTCGACCAGCCGCAGCACCCGCGGCCCGGTGAGGGCGCGCGCCCACTCCTCGAACTCCTGGTCACGCCCCGCGGCGTGCAGGGCGCCCACCAGTGCGCCCATCGACGTACCGGAGACGGCGACGACCTCGTGCCCGCGCTCGCGCAGGGTGCCGATCACGCCGAGATGGGCGTAGCCGCGGGCACCGCCGGAGCCGAGGACGAGCGCGACGCGAGCCATGGCCCCATTATCGCCGACCTGCCTAGGGTGGACCGGTGACCTCGATGAGTGCAACGTCTCGTCCCGTGATCGCCGTGGTGGGCGCCGGCCCCGGTGTGAGCCGGTCGGTCGCGCTCCGCTTCGCCCGCGAGGGGTACGACGCCGGCCTGGTCGGCCTCGACCCCGACCCGCTCCAGGCGCTGGCCACCGAGGTGGCGGCGACCGGCGCCCAGGTCGGCCACGTGGTCGCCGACATCACCGACGAGGCGGCGCTGCGAGCAGCGATCGCCCGGATCGGGGACTCCGCCGGGCGGATCGACGTGCTGCACTTCAACCCGAGCGCGTTCCGGGAGAAGGATCCGCTGGAGCTGAGCGTCGCCGAGCTGTTGCAGGACGTCGCCCTCGGGGTGGGTGGCCTGCTGACCGCGGTGCAGGCGGCGCGCCCCTACCTGGCCGCGGGGTCCCGGGTCACCGTGACCGGGTCGATGGCCGCGGACAAGCCGTGGAACCGGGCGGCATCGCTGGGGGTGCAGAAGGCCGGGGTGCGCAACCTGGTGCACAGCCTCGACACGACGCTGGAGCCGGACGGGATCCGGGCCGTCTCGGTCACCGTCTGCGGGACGCTCTCCGACGAGGGGGCGTTCACCCCGGACCGGGTCGCCGACGCGCTGTGGGCGGCTGCCCGGCAGGAGCCGGAGACCTGGCGCAGCGAGGTCCAGTACCGCGGCTGAGCCGCCGCCCGCCTGCTGCTGGCTGCGAGAATTGGAAAGCCGCCGCAGGCGTCTCGGGTCACCTGCGGCGGCTGACGCAGATCCTGCCACGCGATCAGATGATCTGTCACCCATCCGGGTGAATTCCGTGGAGTAACGTCCGTCACTCCGGCAGCTGACGCGACGGGAGCCTCAGCGGACGCCCCAGGAGTAGGTCTGCTTGCGCAGGCCCAGGTACATGAAGGTCTCGGTGCTGGTCACCCCGTCGATGACCCGGATGCCGCTGGAGACGATCTCGAGCAGGTGGTCGTCGGACTCCGCGACCAGCTCGACCAGGATGTCGAACGACCCGGCGGTCACCACCACGTAGTCGACCTCGGGGAGCTCGGCGATCCGGTCCGCGACCGGCGGGACCGGTCCGCTGACCCGGACCCCGACCATCGCCTGGCGGGCGAAGCCGAGCTCCATCGGATCGGTGACCGCGACGATCTGCATCACCCCGGTGTCGACGAGGCGCTGCACCCGCTGCCGGACCGCGGCCTCGGAGAGCCCGACCTCCTTGCCGACCGAGGCGTAGGAGCGGCGGCCGTCCTGCTGCAGCTGCTCGATGATGGCCTTGGAGACGTCGTCGAGGGCGGGGCGGACGCGGGAGTTGTCGGGCACGGACGCATGGTTCCACGTGGCAGCGGCGTACTCAATCGTTTCTCAGCGCGTCGTCGAACAGCGGATTTCGTTGCAACTGCGTTTCGTAACAACCGAATCCCTTGTCAGCGGGAATCTGCGGTGTCAGGATCTCCGCACCGACGAGAACCGCGGAAGGAGCTCGATGCGACCGCAGCAGCCTGCACGCCGATCCACACTGTCGCGCCGGGGGATGCTCCGCGGCGGAGGGGCACTGGCGTTCGCGGGGGCGAGCGCCGCGGCGCTCAAGCTGCCGTTCTTCAGCACCGAGGGCGTGGTGCAGACCGCGGCCCAGTGCCGGGCCCCGGACGTGTCGGCCAGCGAGCCGGAGATGGTCATCTCCAACTGGACCGGCTACATCGACCCGCGCCGCGCCAAGGACAGCACGATCAACCGGTTCACCGACGCCACCGGCGTCGAGGTCACCTACCAGGTCGACGTCAACGACAACGCCGAGTTCTACGCGAAGGTGAAGAACCAGCTCGGTGAGTGCGAGCCGATCGACCGGGACCTGATCGTGATGACCGACTGGATGGCGGCTCGGATGATCAACCTCGGGTGGATCCAGCCGCTCCACGCGGACAAGGTGCCCAACCTGCACCAGAACCTGATCCCCGCCCTGCAGGGGGTCGCCTGGGATCCCGAGCTGGACTACCACGCGCCGTGGCAGTCCGGCCTGACCGGCATCGCCTACAACGCCGACCTGGTGCCGGAGGTGGGCAGCTTCGAGGAGCTGATCACCCGCGAGGACCTCAAGGGCAAGATCACCCTGCTCACCGAGATGGCCGACACGATGGGCTTCTTCCTCAAGGTCACCGGCGCCGACCCCCTCGACTTCACCGACGACGAGTTCGCCGACGCCATCGACCTGTGCCGGCAGACCAAGGCCGACGGCCAGCTGCTCCAGTTCGCCGGCAACAACTACCTGCAGCAGCTCGCCCAGGGCACGATCGTCGCCTGCGAGGCGTGGTCCGGCGACGTGATCCAGGCGCAGTTCGACAACCCGAACCTGAAGTTCGTCGCTCCCGAGGAGGGCCTGGCCCTGTGGAGCGACAACATGCTGGTCCCCAACCAGGCCGTCCACCAGGCCAACGCCGAGGCCTGGATCGACTTCTACTACCAGCCGGAGATCGCCGCGAAGCTCGCCTCGTGGGTCAACTACATCTGTCCCGTCGCCGGGGCCCAGGAGGAGATGGAGAAGATCGATCCCTCGCTGGTCGACAACCCGCTGATCTTCCCCGACGGGGAGACGCTCGCGAACACCTGGGACTTCATGACACTCAGTGACGAGAAGCAACAGCAGTACGAAGGGGAGTGGGCCGATGTCATCGCCGGTTGAGAACGAGACGGCCGAGCCATCCATCGCGCCCGGCGGGTCCGCCGAGTCCGCCGGCGGCTCCCCGGAGACCTTCGACGGACTGCGGCTGCGCGGCCTGACCAAGTCCTACGCCCGGTTCACCGCGGTGCGGGACCTCGACCTCGACGTCCCGCCGGGCGCCTTCTTCGCCCTGCTCGGCCCCTCGGGCTGCGGCAAGACCACCACGCTGCGGATGGTCGCGGGTCTGGAGACCCCGACGGCCGGCTCGATCAGCCTGGGCAGCACCGACATCACCCACACCAAGCCCTACCGCCGTCCGGTCAACACGGTCTTCCAGAACTACGCCCTCTTCCCGCACCTGGACATCTACGAGAACGTCGCCTTCGGGCTGCGCCGCCGCAAGCAGTCGGAGGTACGACGCAAGGTCGACGAGATGCTCGAGCTGGTCGAGCTCGGGGCGCAGGCCAAGAAGAAGCCCGCCCAGCTCTCCGGCGGGCAGCAGCAGCGGGTGGCGCTGGCACGTGCCCTGATCAACGAGCCCCAGGTGCTGCTGCTCGACGAGCCCCTCGGCGCGCTCGACCTCAAGTTGCGCCGCTCCATGCAGATCGAGATCAAGCGGATCCAGACCGAGGTCGGACTCACCTTCGTGCACGTCACCCACGACCAGGAGGAGGCCATGACGATGGCCGACACCGTGGCGGTGATGAACGGCGGCCTGATCGAGCAGATGGGATCGCCGGCGGAGCTCTACGAGAACCCGCGCAGCACGTTCGTCGCGAACTTCCTCGGGCAGTCGAACCTGATCGCCGGCCGGATCGTGGAGCGGGCCGCGGACGTCGTACGGGTGGACATGGAGGGGATCTCGGTCACCGTTCCCACCGGCCGGTCGCACGCGGACAGCGACCGGGTGTGGGTCGGCATCCGCCCGGAGAAGGTGTTGATCGGCGAGGCGGGCACGGCGTTGGACGCGCCGGGCAACACGGTGCCGGGCGGCGTGGTCACCGACGTCAGCTTCATCGGCGTGAGTACCCAGTACCTGGTCCGGATGCCGTGGGGGCAGGAGCTGCAGGTGTTCGCGCAGAACACCGGGCGCGACCCGATCTACCGCCGGGGACAGCAGGTCGAGCTCTCCTGGCGCCCGGAGTACGCGTTCCTGCTCGACCACGACCAGGACGCCCGCGCCGGAGCCGAGGGCGAGGACGCCTGATGGCGACCGTGGAGCCAACGGCGGACCCCCTGCCGGCGTCCGCGGAGAGCGGGCGTCGCCGCGGACCGGGTGCCTACCTGTTGATGGCGCCGGCGGTGATCTGGCTCGCGCTCTTCTTCCTGATCCCGTTCTACTCGCTCCTCGCCACCAGCCTCTACGACCCCAGCGGGTCGGACGAGGCGGGCTGGGAGATGACCTACCACATCGGCAACTACGCCACCGCCCTCTCGCGGTACTGGGACTCGCTCGCCTGGTCGCTCTTCTACGGCGCGGCGGCCACGGCGATCTGCCTGGTCCTCGGCTACGTGGTGGCCTACGCCATCGCGTTCAAGGCGGGCCGGTGGAAGAACCTGCTGCTGGTGCTGGTGATCGCCCCGTTCTTCACCAGCTTCCTGGTGCGCACCCTCTCCTGGCAGCTGATCCTGGCCGACAACGGCTGGGTGGTGAACACGCTGCAGTTCATCGGCATCCTCGGCGAGGACGGGCACCTGCTCGCCACGCCGTTCGCGGTGGTGGCCGGTCTGGCCTACAACTTCCTGCCGTTCATGGTGCTGCCGCTCTTCGCCAGCATCGACAAGATCGACCACCGGCTGATCGAGGCCTCCTCCGACCTCTACGCCAACCCGGTGGTGGGCTTCTTCAAGGTGACCTGGCCGCTGTCGCTGCCCGGTGTGGTCTCGGGGACCCTGCTCACCTTCATCCCGGCGGCCGGTGACTACATCAACGCCCAGCTGCTCGGCAACACGAACACCACCGTGATCGGCACGGTGATCCAGCTGCAGGCGACGGCTGCCAACCAGCCGCACCTGGCCGCGGCGCTGTCGATGACGCTGATGCTGATCATCCTGGCGATGGTCGTGGTCTACATCCGCCGGGCCGGGACGGAGGACCTGCTCTGATGCGCTGGCTTCGCGAGCACCTGGTGCTCCTCCTCGGCCTGGCCGTGCTGGCCTACACGTTCATCCCGATCGCGGTCGTGGTCCTGATGAGCTTCAACGACCCGGCCACCCGCAACGTCTACCGGTTCGACGGGTTCACCCTCGACAACTGGCTCAACCCGTGCGAGGACCCGGCGATGTGCGAGGCGCTGGGGCTGAGCCTGCGGGTCGGTCTCTCCTCGACCCTGGCCGCCACCGTGATCGGCACCCTGGCCGCGTTCGCGCTGGTGCGCTGGGACTTCTTCGGGCGCTCCACGTCGAACCTGGTGATCTTCCTGCCGATGGCGGCGCCGGAGATCGTGCTCGGCTCCTCGCTGCTCGCGCTCTTCGTGCAGGCCGGGTTCGCCGGGCAGCTGGGCTTCTGGACGATCTTCATCGCCCACGTGATGTTCTGCCTCTCCTTCGTGGTGGTCACCGTCCGGTCCCGTCTCGCCGGGATGGACGACAACCTCGAGCAGGCGGCGCAGGACCTCTACGCGACGCCGTCGCAGACCTTCTGGCGGGTCACCTTCCCACTGGTGCTGCCCGGCATCCTGGGCGCCGCGCTGCTCAGCTTCAGCCTCTCCTTCGACGACTTCATCATCACCAACCTCAACTCCGGCAACGACACCACGTTCCCGATGTACGTCTGGTCGGTGGCCCGCGTCGGGGTGCCGATGCAGGTCAACGTGGTGGGCACGCTGATGCTGGTGATCTCGCTGGCGATCGTGCTCGGCGGGGAGGCCAATGCGCGCCGGCGGATGCGGGCCGTCCGCGGCTGACACCCCCGCGCCCCGCCGAGAGGTCGGTGGGGGACGGCCGAGAGGTCGGTGGGGGACGGCCGAGAGGTCGCCTCCGGACCCCGAGGGGTCAGGCCAGGCGCGCGGGGAAGCCACCGGTCGCGATCGGACCCCACCGGGACGGCGTGATCCGCAGCAGCGACTTGCCCTGGTCGAGCATCGCCTGCCGATACTCCGCCCAGTCCGGGTGCTCGCCGGCGATGCAGCGGTAGTAGTCCTCGAACGCGTCCAACGCCTCGGGTACGTCGAGCACCTCGCAGGCGCCGTCCACCTGGACCCACGGGTCGTTCCACTCATCGGAGACCACGAGCACGCTGACCCGCTCGTCACCGCGGGCGTTGTGGACCTTGGCCCGCTCGGGATAGCTCGCGATCACCAGCCGCCCCGCCGGGTCGACCCCGCCGGTGACCGGCGAGAGCTGCGGTGACCCGTCGTGGCGACGGGTCACCAGGACGAAGCGATGACGCGGGCGGATGAAGGTGAGCAGTCCGTCGAGGTCGGTGCGGGTGTTCGTCGCGATGGTGCGGGCCATGGGCCCCAACCTACGTCGGCGTTCAGAGCTGCGCGGAGGCCTTCTCCAGCACCGACCGCAGGATCTGCTCCATCTCCTCGAAGTGCTCCGGGCCGCAGACCAGCGGCGGGGAGAGCTGGATGACCGGGTCGCCGCGGTCGTCCGCGCGGCAGTAGAGGCCCTCGGCGAAGAGCTGCTTGGACACGAAGCCGTAGAGGATCCGCTCGCACTCCTCGGCGGTGAAGGACTCCCGGGTCTCGCGGTCCTTGACCAGCTCGATGCCGTAGAAGTAGCCCTCGCCGCGCACGTCGCCGACGATCGGGATGTCCTTCAGCCGCTCCAGGGTGGCCCGGAAGGCCGGCGCGTTGGTCTGCACGTTCTCCAGCACGCCCTCGGACTCGAAGGCCCGCAGGTTGGCCAGGCCGACCGCGGTGGAGACCGGGTGCCCGCCGAAGGTGTAGCCGTGGGCGAACATCTCGCCCGGCTGCAGGAACGGCTCCATCAGCCGGTCCGAGGCGATCATCGCGCCCAGCGGCGCGTAGCCGGAGGTGATGCCCTTGGCGCAGGTGATGATGTCCGGCTGGTAGCCGAACTTCTCGGCGCCGAACATGGTGCCCAGCCGGCCGAAGGCGCAGATCACCTCGTCGGAGACGAGCAGGACGTCGTGCCGGTCGCAGATCTCGCGGACCCGCTCGAAGTAGCCCGGCGGGGCGGGAAGCAGCCGCCGGCGTTCTGCACCGGCTCGAGGAAGACGGCGGCCACGGTGTCCGGGCCCTCGTTCTCGATCGCGACCTCGATCTGGTCCGCGGCCCAGCGGCCGAACTCCTCCGGGGTCTGGCCGTGCGGTGCGCCGTGCTCGGTGGCCCGGTAGATGTTGGTGTTCGGGGCGCGGAACGTCGAGGGGACCAGCGGCTCGAACTGCTGCTTCAGGCCGGGCAGGCCGGTGATCGAGAGGGCGCCCTGGGTGGTGCCGTGATAGGCGATCGCTCGGGAGACCACCTTGTGCTTCATCGGCTTGCCGACGAGCTTGAAGTAGTTCTTCGCCAGCTTCCAGGCGGTCTCCACGGCCTCTCCGCCGCCGGAGGTGAAGAAGACCCGGTTCAGGTCGCCGGGCGCGTGCGAGGCGACCTTCTCGGCGAGCTCGATCGCGGGCGGGTGGGCGTAGGACCACAGCGGCATGAAGGCCAGTTGCTCGGCCTGTGCCGCCGCCGCGGCGGCGAGGTCCTTGCGCCCGTGGCCGAGCTGGGAGACGAACAGGCCGGCCAGCCCGTCGAGGTAGCGCTTCCCCTTGTTGTCGTAGAGGTGGACGCCCTCGCCGCGCACCATGATCGGTACGCCGTGGTCGGCCTTCTCGAAGTCGCCGTGGCGGGTGAAGTGCATCCAGAGGTTGTCCCGGGCGGCCTGCTGGAGCCGAGCGTCGTCGTCCATGCCCCCATGGTCCGGGATCGCTGACGCCGAGGCAAGTCGGAAACGAGTGATTCGGTTGTCATTCTGCGTTTCAGCAACGGAATCAGTAGGTAAACGGCGGATCAACCCTCCCGATTTCGTCGATTCGCGGCTAGGGTCGGTCCGTGGCTGACCTCACCTTCCGCAATGTCATCAACGGCGAGCTCGTCGACGCCGCCGACGGGGCGACGTACGACGTCCTCGACCCCGCGACCGGAGCCGTCTACGCGACCGCGCCGATGTCGGCGGCCGAGGACGTCGACCGCGCCTACGCGGCGGCCTCCGCGGCGTTCGAGACCTGGGGCGAGACGACGCCCGCCGAGCGCCAGACGGCGCTGCTCAAGATCGCCGACAAGCTCGAGCAACGCGCCGACGACTTCGTGCGCGCGGAGTCCCAGGACACCGGAAAGCCGCTGGGCTTCACCACCACCGACGAGCTGCCGCCCGCGATCGACCAGATCCGCTTCTTCGCCGGAGCGGCCCGGGTCCTGGAGGGTCGCTCCGCCGGGGAGTACCTGAAGGACCACACCTCGATGATCCGGCGTGAGCCGGTCGGTGTCGTCGGTCAGGTGACGCCGTGGAACTACCCGCTGATGATGATGGTCTGGAAGATCGCCCCGGCGCTGGCGGCCGGCAACACCATCGTGCTCAAGCCCAGCGACACCACGCCCGCCACCTCCACGATGCTCGCCGAGCTCGCGGCGGAGTTCCTGCCGCCCGGCGTGCTGAACGTGGTGACCGGCGATCGGGACACGGGCCGGCGGGTGGTCGAGCACCCGACGCCGCAGATGGTCGCGATCACCGGGTCGGTGCGCGCCGGCAGCCAGGTCGCGGCCTCGGCCGCCGGGGACCTCAAGCGGGTCCACCTCGAGCTCGGCGGCAAGGCGCCGGTGATCGTCTTCGACGACGCCGACATCGCCGCCGCGGCCGAGGGCATCGCCGGCGCCGGCTACTTCAACGCCGGACAGGACTGCACCGCCGCCACCCGGGTGCTGGCCGGCCCCGGTGTGTACGACGACTTCGTGGCCGCGCTGGCCGACGAGGCGCGCGGCGCGCGGACCGGGATGCCCGACGACGAGGACGTCCTGTTCGGGCCGCTCAACAACCCCGACCAGCTGGCCCGGGTCGCCGGCTTCGTGGACCGGCTGCCCGACCACGCCGAGATCTCGGCGGGCGGCGCCCGGGCGCAGGTCGCCGGCGGCGAGAGCGGCTACTTCTACCAGCCCACCGTGCTCTCCGGGCTGCGCCAGGAGGACGAGCAGGTGCAGGACGAGATCTTCGGGCCGGTGATCACCGTGCAGCGGTTCGACGACGAGGGGGAGGCGCTGCGCTGGGCCAACGGCGTGCAGTACGGCCTGGCCTCCAGCGTCTGGACCAAGGACCACGGCCGGGCCATGCGGATGGCCAAGCGGCTCGACTTCGGCGCCGTCTGGATCAACACCCACATCCCGATCGTCGCGGAGATGCCGCACGGCGGCTTCAAGCACTCCGGCTACGGCAAGGACCTCTCCATGTACGGCATGGAGGACTACACGCGGATCAAGCACGTGATGAGCTACATCGGGGAGTAAGGGCGTGCCCGCCGAGGACGGCGGGACGAACCGGGGGATGAGGACCGGGGACAAGATGAGGGCCGGCGTCGGTGATTCCGACGCCGGCCCTCGCGTCGTACGCCCGAGGGAATGTCGTCGGCAGGACGACGACCGGGGTGCGGCGAACGCACTATCACGGAAGGTTCGAACGATCAAACTGTGGCATACCTCACATTGGGCGTCCAGGGCTCGGCCGGGAGGTGCGCGGGCGCTCGGCGCGGTGTCATGGTGGGCCCCCTGGACGACGGCGTCCGCTGGCCATACAGAGCGCTGACTCGGGCGGCCGTGACCCCTTGCTGGGGTAGCGTGCCCCCACCTCCGAACGGATCGAAAGGCTGACAGGCATGGTGGATGTGGAGCGGATTCTGGACGAGGCGGGGCTCACGAACCCGAGCGTCCGGGAGTACGTCGCACACTGGGCGGGGGTGACCGGCGCCGAGCGGATCGAGGTCGTCTCGGCGGCTGACGACGCGCGCCTGGTCGCCGAAGCCCTCGAGGCCGGCGAGCTGCTGCCCGCGGGCGAGGGCCGGTACTACTCGCGGTCCTACTTCAAGGACACTGCGCGCGCCGAGGAGCGCACGATCGTCGCGACCAGCGACGAGGCCGACAAGGGCGTCTACAACAACTGGAAGCCCGCCGCGGAGATGAAGCCGAAGCTCATCGAGCTGATGACCGGCGCGTCCGCGGGCAAGACCATGTACGTGATCCCCTACCTGATGGCGCCGAAGGGCTCGCCGCTGGAGAAGTTCGCGGCAGGGGTGGAGCTCACCGACAACCGCAACGTGGTGCTCCAGATGATCCGGATGGCGCGGGTCGGCGTGGAGTTCATCAACGACCTCGGCGACTCCTTCGTCCGCGCGGTGCACGTCACCGGCGACCTGGAGAACCTCGGCCAGGGCACTCCGGACGACAAGCGCTACTTCGTCACCGTCGCCGACGAGCGGACGATCCTGCACTTCGGGTCGTCGTACGGCGGCAACGCGCTGCTCGGCAAGATCGCCCACGGCCTGCGCCAAGGCTCCTTCGACGGCTGGAAGAACGGCTTCCTGGTCGAGCAGTTCATGCTGCTCGGCATCACCGACAAGGAGACCGGCAAGAAGTACAACATCTGCGGCGGCTTCCCGAGCGCCTCGGGCAAGACCAACCTCGCGATGACGCTGGCCCCCGATGCCCTCGGCGACCGGTACTACGTCGAGTTCTACGGCGACGACATCGCGTGGCTGTGGGTCGGCGAGGACGGCAAGCTCTACGGGATGAACCCGGAGAACGGCGTTTTCGGTGTCGCCAAGGACACCAACGAGAAGACCAACCCGACCGCGATCGAGTCGATCGTCCCGGGCACCGGCGCGATCTACACCAACGTCGCCTACAACGAGAAGACCGAAGAGGTCTGGTGGGAAGGACGCGGCGACAAGCCGACCGACCTCGACGGCTGGCTGGACTGGAAGGGCGACAAGATCGCCGACCGGACCGGTGACGAGGTGAACGCCCCGTGGGCCCACCCGAACAGCCGCTTCACCACGACCCTGGCCAACGTCCCGAACGTGGCCGAGGACTTCGAGGACCCGGCGGGCGTCGAGATCCACGGCATCATCTTCGGTGGCCGCACCCGCGACCGCGAGCCGCTGGTCCGCGCCATCGAGGACATCGCCGAGGGCGTGTACGACGGCCTGACCCTGGGCGCGGAGGCAACCGCCGCGGCCGACGGGCTCGAGGGCGTGCTGCGCTACGACCCGATGTCGATGCGTCCGTTCATGTCCTACTCCGAGGCCGACTACGCCGCGCACTGGCTCGAGGTGATCGGTCGGGCGACGACCAAGCCGATCTTCGCGCACGTGAACTGGTTCCAGCGCGGCGACGACGGCCGCTTCCTCTGGCCGGGCTACCGGGAGAACCTGCGGCCGCTGGTGTGGCTGATGCAGTACAAGAACGGCGAGGTCTCCGGTGTGCAGACGCCGGTGGGCGTCATCCCCGCCCGCGAGGAGCTGCTGCTCGACGGGCTCGACGAGCAGGGGCTCGCCGACCTGGACACCGTGCTGACCATCGACATCGAGCGCTGGCAGCAGGAGATGGGTCACCGCGAGAAGCACCTGGCCCAGTTCGACGGCCTCCCCGAGGAGATCTGGGCCGCGCACCGTCGCGTCGCCGAGGCCCTCGACCAGGCCTGAGCCGAACCCGCGGACCTATCGGCCGAAACCCGCACGACACGCCGGCGCCGCTCGGCGTGTCGTGCGGGTTTCACCGGCTGACCGGTGAAACCCGCACCGCTAGCCTCCCCCCATGCGCGCCGTCGTCTGCCACCAGTCCGACCTCACCGTCGAGACCGTCCCCGACCTGACGCCGGCCAAGGGCCAGATCCTGCTCGACGTGGAGCGGAACGGGATCTGCGGCTCTGACCTGCACGCCCGCACCCACTGCGACGAGACCGCGGCGGACGTCGCCGCCCTCGGGTACGACGGATTCATGCGCTCGGACCAGCGGGTCGTGCTGGGGCACGAGTTCGTGGGCACGGTCGCCGACTACGGACCCCGCACCCGTCACCACTTCGCGCCCGGGACCCGGGTGGTCGCCCTGCCGGTGCTGCGCAGCGCCGGCTCCACCCACCTGACCGGGTTGAGCGAGCACGCGCCGGGCGGCCTCGCCGAGCAGGTGCTGGTCGAGGCGTCGATGACGATGAAGGTGCCCGACGAGCTGGACGCGGAGCACGCGGCGCTGACCGAGCCGCTGTCGGTCGCCTGGCACGCCGTACGGAAGGGACAGGTGGGCGCCAAGGACACCGCCGTGGTGATCGGCTGTGGGCCGATCGGGCTCGCGGTGATCCTGATGCTCAAGGCCAGCGGGGTGCGTCACGTGGTCGCCAGCGACTTCTCCGCCGGGCGTCGGGTCCTGGCGCAGCGCTGCGGCGCGGACGTGGTGGTCGATCCGGCCGAGTCCTCGCCGTGGGCGTCGTTCGAGGACAGCAAGTACCTGACCGAGCCGATCGCGCTCGCCGAGCTGGGCCTGAGCACGATGGACAAGCTGCGGGCGGTCCCGCTGCTGCCCTGGGCGCGGGTGATGCGTGCGGCCGAGCGAGCGGGCGCGAGCCCGCGGGGCCCGGTGGTCTTCGAGTGCGTCGGGGTGCCGGGTGTGATCGAGCAGATCGTCTCGTCGGCGCCGTTGCTGACCCGGGTGGTGGTGGTCGGCGTCTGCATGGGCACCGACAGCTTCCGCCCGTCGATGGCGATCAACAAGGAGATCGAGCTGCGGTTCGCCTTCGCCTACGACCCGAGCGAGTTCCACGAGACGCTGCAGATGATGGCGAGCGGCCGGGTCGACGTGAGCCCGCTGATCACCGGCACCGTCGGACTCGACGGCGTGGCCGAGGCGTTCACCGAGCTCGGCGACCCCGAGCGGCACGCCAAGGTGCTGGTCGACCCGCGCAGGTGACACCACGCCGTCACCCGGGCGGATGACGCCACGCCGGAGGAGACGTTTCCGGATGGTCGTCGCGGGGGAGGTTCGCTGCAACCTACCTCGGGAGTCCCCATGCCTGTGTTCGACGAGTTGAAAGCACTGGTCCCGGCCCTCAAGCGGGCCGCCATCGACGCCTACGTCTGCGCGCCGAACGCCGGGTTCGTCGACGAGCTCGGGGACCTGATGAACACCAACTTCCGGATCGACGGTGACCACTACACCTGCACGATCACCCCGCCGAGCCAGGGCGGGTTCAGCCTGCCGACGACGTACCGGATCGACCGGCCGGGCCCCGACGGCCAGGGCGGCGGCTACCAGAAGATCATCCGCACCCTGGCGTTCGACGGCGAGGGCAAGCACCTCGGTGCCGAGTTCGACTCCATCCGCTCCGACATCGACACCATCCTCGACCCGTTCTCGGTCGCGCCCGACCCGGCGGCGATCAACGAGAGCCTCACCGAGCAGGTCCGGCAGGTCACCCGGCGGCTGGCGCTCGAGGCCGGTTCGCAGGGCGGCAGCGCGACCGGAGCCGGCAACATCGGCGGCAACCTCGACCTCGCGCTGGAGAACTCCGACGCGATGTCCGGCGGCATGATCACCGCCTTCAAGGCCAACTTCCTCTCCCAGATCGGCAAGGCCGTCGGGGGCAGCACGCCATCGCGGTGATCCTCGGCGGTGTGCACGCGGCCGAGGAGGAGATCTGGCGTCACGCGCGGGAGGCCGTCCTCGACATCGTGCGCGACACCACCCGGTCCTTCGACAATGCCGCCAACGACGCCGGACCCGACTGGGACGTCGTGCTCAAGATCGCCGGCTGGGCCAACTCCGCCGTCAAGCTCTTCGCGAAGGGCCCGGGGGAGGCGGCCACCGGCGCCGTCGAGCTGGGCCTCGACGTCCTCGACGCCGCGCTGCCCAACGGCTGGGGGCCGTTCGAGAACCGACCGGAGGAGGGCAGCTACTCCTCGATCAGGTCCGCGTTCGAGGCGGCCATCTCCCGGGCCGCCGCCGACATCGGCACCGAGGAGCAAATCCTCGTCGACAACCTCCGGGTCAACCTCGGGCACGTCACCGACGACAAGGGCTCCTACGACCTGAGCCGACCGGAGATCCTGGACGTCGACGAGGGCTCCGACCTCGGCGCGCGCTCGGAGATCTCGATCGACCGGGTGCTGGCCAAGGAGATCACCGGCACCTACCTGCCCAACGTCGCCCAGGAGCTGTACGACGCCAAGAACCTGCTCCACCCGAACCTGGACCTGATGCCGCTCTACCGGGACGGATCGGTCGGCGCCGGGCAGTACGGCCCGAGCAGCGACTACCACCCGTTGCACTACCTGCTCTGGGACCTGCTGGGGAACCTGGGCACCGAGACGCAGTACAGCGCGAAGTCGCTGGACCTCGCGATCGCCGACCTGTTCGGCCAGGACACCGATGCCGCGAGCGAGCTGCGCGAGCACGCCGACCGGGTCGAGCAGTACGGCATCGGCACCCCCGGTTCCACCTACGACCCCTGGGACTGACCGCCGCCGGCGGCTACCGGGTGGGCAGGTCCAGCCACTCCGGGGTGTGCAGCCGCACCAGGAACTGCTGGGCGTGCGCGGGTGCCCGGTGGGCGGTCAGCCGCGAGACGCTCACCATCACCACCACCGCCAGGGGGACGCTCCATGCCGCCGGCTGGCTGAGCAGCGCACCACCCCAACCGGTCGGCGAGACGCCGGCGATGCTGAGCACCGCGGCCCCGCCGGCACCGAGCCCACCCGCGGCCAGGCCCGCCAGCGCACCGGCCGCGGTCAGGCCGCGCCACCAGATGCCCAGCACCAGCAGCGGGCCGAACGTCGACGCGGCGACCGCGAACGCCAGCCCCACCGACTCCGCGACGCCGATGTTCTGGGCGACCAGTGCCACCGCCAGCGGCACCCCGACCGAGACCACGGCCGCCAGCCGGAACGCCGCCACCCCGCGGCTCTCCCCGAAGCCACCGAGCCAGCGGCCGGTCACGTCCTGGCTGATCACGCCGGAGACGGCGATGGCCAGCCCGGAGGAGGTGGAGAGGAATGCGGCGAAGGCTCCGGCGGTGACCAGTCCGGTCAGCAGCTCGGCCCCCAGGCCGTCCAGCATCGCGCGTGGCAGCTCCAGCACGAGCACGTTGTGGCGGCCCTCGGCGAGGATCCGGCCGCCGTACACGCGGCCGAGGGCGGCGTAGACCGGCGGCCAGAGGTAGAAGAGGCCGAGCAGCGCGAGCACCGCCACCGTCGTACGACGCGCCCCCCGCCCGTCCGGGTTGGTGTAGAACCGGACCACCACGTGCGGCAGGCCCATGGTGCCGAGGAAGAGCGCCAGGATCAGCGAGTACGTCGCGTACAGGCCCGCGCCGCCCGAGGCCACCGGCACCGACCACCCGTCGCCGGTGGTCGGGGAGGTCGGGCGGCCGTCGCCGAGCCAGACGATCACGAGCACCGCGGCCGGGAACAGGATGGCGGTGAGCTTGAGCCAGTACTGGAACGCCTGGACGAAGGTCACCGAGCGCATCCCGCCGGAGGAGACGTTGGCCAGCACCACGGCCGCCACCACCACCGGCCCCGCCCACTCCGGCGCCCCGATCGCGGCCCGCAGGGTGAACCCGGCGCCCTCGAACTGGGGGATCAGGTAGAGCCAGCCGATCGCGACCACCAGCACCGAGCAGGCGGTGCGGACGGCCTTCGAGCTCAGCCGGGCCTGGGCGAAGTCGGGCAGGGTGTAGGCCCCGGAGCGGCGCAGTGGCGCGGCGACCAGGACCAGCAGCACCAGGTAGCCGGCGGTCCAGCCGACCGGGTACCAGAGCATGTCCGCGCCGCCCACCAGGAGCAGCCCGGCGATGCCGAGGAACGACGCGGCGGAGAGGTACTCACCGCCGATCGCGGAGGCGTTCAGCCGAGGCCCGACGGTGCGGGAGGCGACGAAGAAGTCGCTGGTGGTGCGCGAGATCCGCAGACCCCAGATGCCGATCGCCAGCGTCACCAGGGACACGGTCACCACCGCGACCAGGCCGGGCACGTGCGTGGCGTGCACCACTCAGGCCTCCTGCCGCGGCCCGGCCGGGCCGTCGGGGCTGACCAGGTCGGCGAAGAAGAGCTCGTTGCGCTCCACCCGGCGCACGTAGCGCCACCCCAGCCAGGTCACGAACGGGTGGACCAGGACGCCCAGCACGATCCAGGTGACCCCGATGCCGAAGACGTGGTGGTCGGCCAGCCCCGGCGCCAGGTAGAAGACCAGGGGCACTGCGCCGAGCAGGCCGAAGGCCAGCAGCAGCACCCGGGCGGCCAGCGCCCCCTGCTCGCGCAGCAGCGAGCGGAGGTAGAGGTCGCCCATCGGCGTCTGGTCGTGGACGTCGCCGACCCGCGTGGTGGCCAGTGGCGCCGCGGATCGCGGCGGCCCGGTGACCCGCACCCGCTGCGGCCGCCCACCGGCCCCGGAGCGCGGCCGGTCCTCGCTCATGTGCCGCCCCGGGCGCGGCGTACCAGCACGTCGCGCAGCACCCGGGTGTGCCGCCGGCTGACCGGCAGTTCGGTGCCGTCGACCAGCACCGTGCACCGGCCCGCGTCCTGACGCACCTCGTCGACGTGGGCGAGCGCGACCAGCAGCGACCGGTGGATCCGCAGGAAGCCGGCCGGCCCCCACTCCTCCTCCAGCGAGGTGAGCGGCACCCGGAGCAGGTAGGAGTCGCCGCCGCGCGTGTGCAGCCGGGCGTAGTCGCCCTGCGCCTCGACGTGGGTGATCTCCCCGCGCTCCACGAACCGGGTCACCCCGCCGCGCTCGACCGGGATCTGGGTGTCCTCCGGCTCGGTACGACGATGCGCGTCGGCCAGCACCCGTCGTACCGCCTCGGCGAGGCGCTCGGGACGGACTGGCTTGAGCACGTAGTCGACGGCGTGCAGGTCGAACGCCTCCACCGCGTGCTGCTCGTGCGCGGTCACGAAGACCACCCGCGGCGGCTGCTTGAACCGGCTCAGCACCTCGGCCAGCTCGAGCCCGGAGAGCCCCGGCATCTGGATGTCGAGGAAGACGCAGTCGACCTCGGTCTCGCGCAGGGTGAGCAGCGCCTCCGTGGCCGAGCCGCAGCCGACCACGCCGGCCACCCGGTCGTCGTCCTCGAGCAGGAAGGTCAGCTCGTCCAGGGCGGGCCGCTCGTCGTCGACCACCAGCACCCGCAACCCACTCACCGCTCCGCGCTCCTCGTCCCGTCGTCCCGTGTCCCCGGGACCCGTGCGTCGATCCCGTGCAGCGGGTCCACGGTCACGCCGGGCGCGAACTTCGGCACCCGGACGATCACCTTGGTGCCCGCCCCGGGAGCAGTCTCCACGACCAGGCCGTGATCGTCACCGAAAGTGGCGCGCAGCCGCGCGTCGACGTTGCCCAGCCCGACCGAGTCGAGGCCGGCGTCGCCGGCCAGCGCGCGCCGTACCCGCTCCGGGTCCTCGCCGACCCCGTCGTCCTCCACCTCCAGGACGGCGTCGGGGCCGCGGTCGTGGGCGACGATGCGGAGGTGGCCGGTGCCCTCGGCGCGCTCCAGGCCGTGCCGCACCGCGTTCTCCACCAGCGGCTGGATGCACAGGAACGGCACCACCACGGTGAGCACCTCCGGCGCGATGTTGAGGGTGACCTGGAGCCGGTCGCCGAACCGGGCCTGCTCCAGCAGCAGGTAGCGCTCGATCGAGCGCAGCTCCTCGGCCAGCGTCGTGTACTCCCCGTGCCGGCGGAAGGAGTAGCGGGTGAAGTCGGCGAACTCCAGCAGCAACTGGCGGGCCCGGTCGGGGTCGGTGCGGACGAAGCTGGCGATCGCGCCGAGCGAGTTGTAGATGAAGTGGGGGCTGATCTGGGCCCGCAGTGCCCGCACCTCGGCCTCGATCATCCGGTTCCGGTGGGCGTCCAGCTCGGCCAGCTCCAGCTGTCCCGAGACCCACTGGGCCACCTCCTCGGTGGCCCGGACCAGGCCGGCGGAGGTGGTCGGGGCGAACGCCTGCACGGTGCCGAGCACCCGCCCCTCCACCACCAGCGGGCTGATCACCGCGGTGCGCACCGGGCAGCCGGGACGGTCGCAGTGCAGGTGGCTACGGTCCGCGGTGCGGGTGCTGCTGCGCTCGGCCGCGACGCGCGCCAGGGTCGCCGCCTGGTCGGCGTGGTGGCCGCCACCGACCCCGTCCCAGGCGAGCACGGTCGCGGTGTCGGTCAACGCCAGCGCCGGTGTGCCGAGCAGCGCCCGCAGGTGCCGGATCGCGCGCTCCGCGCTGTCGGTGGTCAGGCCGGCGCGCAGCGCCGGTGAGGCGAGCGAGGCCTGGTGCAGGGCCCGGAAGGCGGCGCGGTCCGCCTCGGTGCCGAGATGGCCGCGCCTACGCCACGGGGTCCGCATCGCCGCTCCCGGGAGCCGTCATCACCGGTCAGCGGAAGTCGATCAGGAGCATGCCGGAGTCGTCGTCGGTCGGCGGATCGGTGATCCCCGGGACGTCGGTGGCGGCCGGGGAGCCGGTCGGTCCGGCCGCGTCCTCGGTGTCGTCCGCGGTGCCGTGGCCGACACCGTCCACGGTGACCGGCACGGTGTCCTCGCCGACCGTGCCGCTCTCGGCCGGCGGCGCGGTCGGGTCGACCTTCGGCTTGGGGCGTACGCCGACCACGGCCCGGAAGCACCGGGTCAGGTACGGCAGCTGCATGCCGTCCATGCCGCGGCCGAAGTCGTCGTAGAACTCCAGCACCTCGGCGAGCTTGGCCTCCTGCTGCTCCGGCGAGAGGGTCGCCACGTTGGACCGGGAGCGGACCAGGTCGCGGATGCTCACCCGGTCCACGGTCTGCCAGTGCTTGAACGTGGCGTCCTCGACCGGGCCGAAGTAGATCGACTCCTCGAGCGCCTGGTCCGGGCCGCTGGCGGTGACGTCCTGGTTGCCGATCAGCCGGCCGAGTCGCTTCACCCACGGGATCCGCTCGTCGCGCACGTTCCAGACCAGAGCGAGCGAGCCGCCGCGCTTGAGCACGCGGGCGATCTCCGGCAGCGCCTTCTCCTTGTCGAACCACTGGTAGGCCTGGCCAACGACCACCAGGTCGTAGGTGGCATCGGCGGCCGGGATGTCCTCGGCCGAGGTCTGCGAGAGCCGGGCGACCGAGACCGAATTCGCCAACCGGTCCAGCATCCGCGGGTCCGGCTCGGTCGCGTGCACGTCGTGTCCCAGCGCGACCAGCTGCTCGGTGAGCTTGCCGGTTCCGGCACCGAGCTCCAGCACGGTGAGCGGCTCCTCGCCGGTGAGCCAGCGGACCGCGTCGATCGGGTAGCCCGGCCGACCGCGGTGGTACGCGTCGACCACCCCGCCGAACGAACGGGCGGGGTCGGTGGGCGAGGGTGCTGCGGCGTCGCGCGGTACGTCGGACATCGTGGCGCCCACGTTAGACCCTCGACCCACCGATCCCCGGTAGCCCGCGGGCGTGCCGTCGGTAGGGTCGGCGGCGTGAACGCAGCACCCGCCGACCCGCTCGCCTGGCTGATGACGCTGGAGGGCGTGCCCTCGGCGTTCGCGTCCGCCCGGGACGGCATCGACGTGGTGCTGCGCGACCGGGGCCTTCGTCGTACCTCGCCGGAGACGACGGCCGAGTCGCTGCTGCGCGGGGCGCACGCCAGCGCCGTCCTGGAGGGCTCCGCCTCGAGCCTTCCGCAGGTACGCGCCGGGGAGGGGGACGAGATCGCCGCGGACGCGGTCCGGCTCTCCGCCGAGCTGCTGGCACTGATGCCGGTGGTGCGGGCACAGCCGCTGCAGGCGCTGGCGCGGCTGCACGCGCTGGCCGGTCAGGGCTCGGTGCCCGCGGACCGGCTGGGCCGCCCGCGCGACGCCGAGGCCGCGACCACGCTGCGTGCGCTGGCGGAGCTGATCACCGCGCGCACCGAGGCACCGGCGCTGGCCGTCGCGGCGATCGTGCACGCCGACCTGGCCACCGCCGCGCCGTTCGCCTCGCACAACGGCATGGTCGCCCGCGCCGCGGAGCGGCTGCTGCTCGCCGCGCGCGGCGTGGACGAGAAGTCGCTGGTGGTGCCCGAGGCCGCCCACCTGGCGCTGCGGGCCCAGTACGAGTCGAACCTGCGCGGCTGGGGCTCGGGGAGCCAGGCCGGCCGGCACTCCTGGCTGCTCTACTCCGCGGAAGCGTTCGCGGCGGCGGCCGAGGCGAGCCCGCTGCGCCGCGAGGCGCAGTAGCCGCACCAGGCCGAACATGGCCGGCCCGACGGTGGCTGGCCCAGACATGCAGGTGGCACCCGAGGCCTGACTTCGCACTCGGATGCCACCGCTGACACGCGATCACCCCGGCTACCAGGCGTGCTCGAATATTGCTGCCTCGGGAGGTTCCCGTCGGGTCAGCGCCCTGTTCAGAAGGGTAGGTCGCCGCGTGGGTACCGGTGTCGCGTGTTGTCTTGAGTTCTCCCCTCCTTTGTACGCCGGTCGGGGAGCAACCTCAAGGCTTGTGTTTTCGTCCGGAGGAGCGGACTCTGAGTGGTTGGGGCCGGTGTCGGATCAAGCGCCGATGCGGCCACGCCGGACCCCGGCCCAGACCGCGGCGCCCACGGCCACCGCCCCGCCCACCGCCAGCGCTGCCAGCGTCTGCTTCGGCGGGGGCAGCGGCAGTTTCGACTGCAGCGCGACCGGCTTGGTGAAGACCAGCACCGGCCACTCCCGCTGCTCCGCGGTGCGGCGCAGGTCCTTGTCCGGGTTCACCGCGTAGGGGTGGCCGACCGCCTCGAGCATCGGCACGTCGGTGATCGAGTCGCTGTAGCCGTAGCTGTTCTCCAGGTCGTAGCCGCGCTCGGCGGCGAGCGCCTTGACCGCCTTCGCCTTCTCCTCGGCGTAGGCGTAGTACTCGATGTCGCCGGTGTAGTGGCCGTCCTCGACCGCGAGCCGGGTGGCGACGACGTGGTCCGCTCCGAGCAGGTCGCCGATCGGCTCGACCACCTCACTGCCGGAGGTGGAGACGATCACCACGTCCCGCCCGGCGTGCTGGTGCTCCGCGATCAGCTGGACTGCTTCGTCGTAGACGATCGGGTCCACGATGTTGTGCAGGGTCTCGGCGACGATCTCGCGGACGGTCGCCACGTCCCAGCCGGCGCACAGGCGTGACATGAACTGACGCATCCGTTCGACCTGGTCGTGGTCGGCGCCGCCGACGGTGAAGACGAACTGCGCGTAGACCGATCGCAGCACCGAGCGCCGCGAGATCAGGCCGCCGGCCTGGAACGGCTTGCTGAAGGCGAGCACGCTCGACTTGGCGATGATCGTCTTGTCGAGGTCGAAGAACGCGGCCGCGGTGACCGGCGCGTCAGACATGTCGCCATCGTAGCCACCGGGTGGGCCAGTCCGGCGTCCACAGGGGCCGACCGGGTCATCGTCCTCCACAGGGGCTGCGCGCTCCGTGGCCGTCGGGCGTGGCCGCGGGCGAGGTTTCCGGTATGGACACCCGCGCCCTCACTCCCGTTTCCACCAGGACCGCACCCCCGGACGAGCCGGGGGCCGCACTGGTCGTCACCGGCGACGAGCTGCTGCTGCACGAGCTCCTGCCGCTGACCGCCGCGGCCGACGTGACGCCGCAGGTGGTCGACCGGGCCGAGCAGGCACTCGTCGGGTGGTCGCGGGCCCGGGTGGTGCTGGTCGGTCTCGACCGGGCCGGGGAGCTCGCCGCGCTCGGGCCCGACTACCGCGAGCACGTCTACCTGGTCGCCACCGCCCACGTCCCCGACGACGCCTTCCGGACCGCGCTGGCGCTGGGGGCCCGGCAGGTGGTCGAGCTGCCGGTCTCCGCCGGCTGGCTGGTCGACCTGCTCACCGACCTGACCGAGCAGGGTGCCGACCGCGGCCAGGTGGTCGGGGTGATCGGCGGGAGCGGCGGCGCCGGCGCCACCACCCTGGCCTGCGCGATGGGCCAGTGGGCCGCGCGCCGGACCACGGCCGCGCTCGTCGACTGCGACCCGCAGGGGCCCGGGCTGGACCGGATGCTCGGCATGGAGCGGTGCGAGGGGTTCCGCTGGGACGCGCTGTGCCGGACCACCGGACGGCTCTCGGCGCGGGCACTGCGCGACGCCCTTCCCCGGCGCGACGGCCTGGGCGTGCTCTCCTGGTACGTCGGCGCCGAGCAGCAGACGCTGCAGGCCTTCGCCGTGCGCGAGGCGCTCTCGGCGGCCCGTCGTGGGCACGGCGCGGTGGTGGTCGACCTGCCGCGCAGCGGCGACCGCCTGGTCGCCGAGATCGCGGCCCGGTGCGACCGGCTGGTGGTGGTCACCCAGGCCTCACTGGTCGGGGTGGCCGGGGCGGCCCGGATGCGCGGCCGCTTCGCCGACCACCCTGCGGTCGGCCTGGCGCTGCGGGGGAACGACCTCGAGGGTGGCGACGTCGCCCGGGCGGTCGGTGCTCCGGTGTGGACGCAGATGCGGGACCAGCGCGGCCTCGACGAGGCCGTCGACCTCGGTCTCGGCCCTCTCCGCTCGCTGCGTGGTCCGTTGGCGCGCGCCGCGCAGGACCTCTGGGACGGCGGCCCGGCGTGACCCGTCGTGCCGCGGGCGGGGACGTGCTGGACGGCCTGGACGGGCTGGGCGACCTGGTCGAGGCGGTCCGGCACCGTCTGGCCGCCACCCCCGGCGCCCTCACCCCGCATCGGGTCAGCGACGCGCTGCGCGCGACCGGGCGTCCGGTCGGGGACGCCACGGTGCTCGCGGTCTACGAGGCACTCCGCCGCGACGTGGTGGGGGCCGGGCCGCTGGAGCCGCTGCTGCGGCTGCCGGAGGTGACCGACGTGCTGGTCAACGGCGCCGGCCCGGTCCATCTCGACCGCGGCCGCGGTCTGGAGACGACCGAGGTGCGGCTGCCCGACGAGGACGCGGTCCGCCGGCTGGCCCAGCGACTGGTCGCCAGCGGTGGCCGCCGGCTGGACGACTCCTCGCCCTGCGCGGACGTCCGGCTCCCGGACGGCACCCGGTGCCACGCGGTGCTGGCCCCGCTCGCGCAGCCGGGCACCGCGATCTCGCTCCGGGTGCCGCGGCGCGGCGGCTTCACCCTCGAGGAGCTGCGTGCCGACGGGACGCTGAGCGACGTGGGGCACCGCTTCGTGCGGGCCGTGGTGGAGCGACGCTGTGCGTTCCTGGTCAGTGGCGGCACCGGCACCGGCAAGACCACCCTGCTCGCTGCCCTGCTCGCCGCGGCGCCGCCGCAGGAGCGGATCGTGGTGGTCGAGGACGCCGCCGAGCTTCGCCCCGAGCACCCGCACGTGGTGGGGCTGGAGGCACGCCCGGCCAACCTGGAGGGCATCGGCGCGGTGGTGGTGCGCGATCTGGTCCGCCAGGCGCTGCGGATGCGACCGGACCGGCTGGTCGTCGGCGAGGTCCGTGACGCCTCGGTGGTGGACCTGCTGGCCGCGCTCAACACCGGTCACGAGGGCGGTTGCGGCACGCTGCACGCCAACTCGGCCCGCGACGTCCCGGCCCGGATCGAGGCGCTCGCCCTGGCCGGCGGCCTGGACCGGGCGGCCGTGCACAGCCAGCTCGCCTCCGCGGTGGAGGTGGTGCTGCACATGGTGCGCGGGCAGGACGGACGTCGCAGGCTGGGCGAGGTGGCCGTGCTCGAGCGGGACGCGGCCGGCTGGGCCCGCACCAGTGCGGCGGTCAGCTTCGCCGCCGACGGCTCGCCCACCTGGGGGCCGGCGGCCGAGGGACTGGTCGACCGGCTCGAGGGACACCAGGACGACGCTCGGTGACCGCCGTCGCCTGGGCCGGGCTGGCGGCCGCCGCATCGGTGCTGCTGGTGCTGCCGGGCAGGCCTCCCGCCCCGGTCCCGGCACCCCGGGCCCGACGGCCCGGCCGGCTCCTGGCATCCGCGGTCTGCTCGGTCTCGCTGCTGGTGTGGCTGCGACCGGGCTGGTTGGTGCTGGGCCTGATCCTCGGTGGTGCGGTCGCGGCCTGCGGGGTGCTGTGGCGTCGGCACGCCCGGTCCGCCGTGGTGCACCGCACCCGGGCGCAGGTGGTCGCGTTCTGCGACGGCATCCGGGCCGAGCTGGCGGCCGGGCTGGCTCCGCCCGAGGCGCTGCAGCACGCCGCGGAGGAGTGGCCGCTCCTGGCACCGGCGGCGCGGGCGGCGGTCGTCGGGGGCGGCGTACCGGACGCGCTGCGGGGGTTGGCGGACCAACCGGGTGCCGGCGACCTGCGCGTGGTCGCGGCCGCGTGGCAGGTCTCGCACCGCACCGGCCAGGGACTGGCCGACACCCTGGACCGGGTCGGGGCGGAGCTGCGCGCGGCGGAGCGGACCCGGCGGGTGGTCGCCGGTGAGCTGGCCTCGGCCCGGGCGACGGCCCGGCTCGTCGCCGTGCTCCCGGTCGCCGCGCTGCTGATGGGCAGCGGCACCGGCGCCGACCCGTGGTCGTTCCTGGTCGGAACACCACTGGGTCTGGCCTGCCTGGCCGGCGGGCTCGCTGCCGGACTGCTGGGGCTGGCCTGGATCGAAGCGATCGCCGCGGGCGTGGAGCACGGACGGTGAGCGCCGACGCGACCGTCGTGCTCGCCGGGCTGGCAGCCGGGACCGCCGCACTCCTCCTGGCCGCCCCTCGCCGACGATCGTGGGCGGCGGCAGCAGCACCACCAGCGCCGGCCGGCCGGTCACCCGCGGCGACCGACGGCCTGCTGCGACGTGGCCGCCTGCTCTGGGCGGTCTGCGCCGGGGCCGGGGCCGGGGTCGTCATGGGCGGCGCGCTCGCGCTGCCGACCGGTGTCGCGGCCGCGGTCGCGACCTGGTGGGCGGCCACCCGGATCGAGCCGGTCGCCGTGCGCCGGCGTCGCGAGGAGGAGCGTCGCGACCTCCCGCACATCGTCGCGCTGCTCGCGGCGGCACTGCGGGCCGGTGCCGCCCCGGCGCCGGCGATCAGCGTGGTCGGTCGTGCGCTCCCCGGCGCCGCGGCGGACCGGTTGGCCGCCCTGGCGGCACGGCTGGAGCTGGGAGCGGATCCCGGCGAGCTGTGGAGCGAGCTCGGCGGCGACCCCACCCTCGGCGAGCTGGGTCGCACCATGGCGCGGGCGCACCGTGCCGGAGCGCCGGTCGTGGAGGCGGTCGAGCGGCTCGGGGAGGAGCTGGCCGAGCAGGCCCGGGGTGAGGTCGAGGACCGGGCACGGACGGTCGGCGTACGGGCGGCGGTGCCGCTCGGCGTCTGCCTGCTGCCGGCCTTCCTGCTGCTCGGCATCGTCCCGTTGGTGGCGGCGCTGGCCGCCGAGATCACCTGGTGAGTCGGCCCACCGGTCACCGCCGGCGCCGCTCGGGAGGTCCGTCGCTGTGCATCCGGCGGGCCGTCCACACCCTCGTCGGCGACGGACGCAGCGCACCGCCGCGCCGGCGCAGTCTGATCCGGCACGACCGCACCGGGCGGTCGCCGAAACAGGAGGCACCATGACCACTCCCGTCCTCACGAGTCCGCGGAGGGCTCTGTCCCGCCGCCGACGCGGCCAGCGCGGTATCACCACCGCCGAGTACGCCGTCGGCACCGCGGCCGGTGCCGGTCTGGCAGGGCTGCTCTACAAGCTGCTCACCGGTGGCTTCGGCAATCAGATGCTGACCACGCTCTTCGACCACGTCCTCGGACTCCTGGGCATCGGATGAGCCCCGGGCGGTGCCGGCGGCGGCAGTCCCGGTCGACAGCGGAGCGGGGCGCGGTCACCGCCGAGCTGGTGGTCGGACTGCCCGTCCTGCTGGCGGTGACGCTGGGCCTGGTCTGGCTGCTCGCGGTCGGCGCCGCCCAGATCCGTACCGTGGACGCCGCTCGGGAGGCGGCACGCGCCGTCGCTCGCGGCGACGACCCCGGCGCCGCGACGGCGGCGGGCGAGCGGGTCGCGCCGGACGGAGTGTCGATCAGCGTGACCAGCGACGGCGAGCACGTGGTCGCCGTCGCGGCGGGCCGGATGGACGGCCCGGGTGGCGTCCTCGGCTTCCTGGCCGGTGCGCCACTGAGGGCCGAGGCGGTGGCCCTCGTGGAGGAGGGCGGTGCGGTCGGGGGTGCGCCGTGACGACGACGCGCCGCGGCGGTGAGCGGGGCGCGGCCACCGTGCTGGTGGTCAGCCTGAGCGCGGTGCTCCTGCTGGTCGGCAGCGGACTGGGCGTGGTGGCCGCGATGGTCGTCGACCACCGTCGCGCTCAGGCCGCGGCGGACCTGGCCGCCCTGGCCGGGGCGAGTGAGCTCGGCCGTGGCGGGGACGCCTGCCGGGCCGCGGGCGCAGTGGCGGAGCGCAACGGGGGCGCGCTCACCGGGTGCACCCTCGAGGGACGGGACGTGCTGGTCGCGGTGACCGTCAGCGGTCCGCGCTGGCTCGGTCAGACCGGTGACCTGAGCGCCCGTGCTCGGGCCGGCCCGGCGTCGCCGCCGGAGTGAGGCTCCCGACGGGTGGGGGCGTGGAGCCGTCAGCGCTCGCCGGGGTCGTTCTCCGCGAGCCGCTCGGCCTCCACGCGGTCGAGCTTCTCCGAGAGGTCGGTGAGGCGCTTCTGCTCGCGGCGTCGCCGCCACCCCTGGCGGGCGCCGACCTTGGTCATCCACAGGCCGACCAGCACCAGCACGGCGGCCACCACGCCGATGATGAAGAGGGTGGTCGCGCTCATCTCGATGCCGATGAAGGTGGTGTAGACGTCGGTGCCGCCGTCGCTGGTGCGCGACTCGGTGCCGGTGCCCAGGACGCCGCCGAGGACGAGAAGGGCGCCGACGACGAGGAGCACGAGCCCGAGGATCACCATGGCAGAAGGCTACTCCTCGGTGCGTACACCGCCGCCGAGCAGCGCGTCCAGCAGGCGGACCGCCCCGGCCTTGTCCAGCGGCTCGTTGCCGTTGCCGCACTTGGGCGACTGGATGCAGGACGGGCACCCCTGGGCGCACTCGCAGGCGGCGATGGTGTCCCGGGTGGCGCCCAGCCAGTCGCGGGCGGTGCGGAAGCCCCGCTCGGCGAACCCGGCCCCACCGGGATGACCGTCGTGCACGAAGACCGTGAGCTGCCCGGTGTCGGGGTGCAGCGCGGTGGAGACGCCGCCGATGTCCCAGCGGTCGCAGGTCGCGAAGAGCGGCAGCAGACCGATCGAGCAGTGCTCGGCCGCGTGCGCCGCGCCGGGCAGGTCGGCGGCGGCCAGCCCGGTCCGGGCGAGCACCTCGGCCGGGACGGTCCACCACACCGCGGTGGTGCGCAGGGTCCGCTCCGGGAGGTCCAACGGGGTCTCGTCGAGGACCTCTCCGGTGGCCGCGCTCCTCCGCAGGTAGGAGACGACCTGCTGGGAGACCTCGGTGGTGCCGAAGGCGAGGCGGCACTCGCCCCACGCCACGGACTCGACCTCCTCGACGATCCGGATGTCGGTGAGCTCGCGGGCGCTGGTGGTGAAGGTCGCCTCACTGGGGTCCATCACCGCGACGTGCTCGTCCAGGTCGAGGGTGTCGACCAGCCAGGTCTCGCCGCGATGCAGGTAGATCGCGCCGGCGTGGGCGGTCGAGTGGGCACGGGCGGCGTCCACGGTGCCGACCACCCGCCCGGTGCTGCCCTCGATCAGCTGCACCGGTCGGCCACCGGCCGAGCGGATGTCGGCCAGGTCGGCCGCGCGGCGACGGTCGGTCCAGAACCAGGCGGCCGCCCGCCGGCGCAGCAGGCCGGCGTCGACCAGGTCGCGCAGCACCTCTCGTGCCCGTGGGCCGAACAGGTCGAGCTCGTCGGGCTGCAGCGGCTTCTCCTGAGCGGCCGCACAGAGGTGGGGGCCGAGCACGTACGGGTTGTCCGGGTCGAACACGGTGCCCTCCACCGGCCGACCGAGCAGCGCCTCCGGGTGGTGCACCAGGTAGGTGTCCAACGGGTCGTCCCGCGCCACCAGGACGCCGATCGCAGAGCCCCCGGCCCGACCCGCCCGTCCCACCTGCTGCCAGAAGGCGGCCCGGGTCCCCGGATAGCCGCTGATCACCACCGCGTCCAGGCCGGCGATGTCGATCCCGAGCTCGAGTGCGTTGGTCGCCGCCATGCCGAGCAGTCGCCCGGAACGCAGGTCTGCTTCCAGGGCGCGGCGCTCCTCGGGCAGATAACCGCCGCGATAGGAGTCGACCCTGCGGGCCAGCGCGGGGTCGACCTCGCCGAGCAGCTCGTTCGACCGGCGTGCCACGGTCTCCACACCGCGGCGCGACCGCACGAAGGCGAGCGTGCGGACGTCCTCGACGACCAGGTCGGTGATCAGGTCGGCCGTCTCGGCGGTCGCGGCACGACGTACCGGCGCGCCGTGCTCGCCGCCGCCCTCGATCAGCGGCGGCTCCCACAGCACCAGCTCCAGCTCGCCGCGGGGCGAGGCGTCCTCGGCGACCGCGGTGACCTCCAGCCCGGTCAGCCGCCCGGCCGCCACCTCCGGGTCGGCCATCGTGGCGGAGGCCAGCACGAAGGTCGGGTCGGCGCCGTGGAGGGCGCAGACCCGCCGCAGCCGGCGCAGCACCTGGGCGACGTGCGCGCCGAAGACGCCGCGGTAGTGGTGTGCCTCGTCGACGACCACGAAGCGCAGGGATCCGAGATAGCGCGACCAGCGCTCGTGGCCGGGGAGCAGGGACCGGTGCAGCATGTCGGGGTTGGTCAACACGTACTCGGCGTGGTCGCGGGTCCACTCCCGCTGCTCCGGTGAGGAGTCGCCATCGTGGGTGGCGACCCGGACATCGAGACCCAGGGCGTCGATCGCCGTCCACTGGTCGTGGGCCAGTGCCTTGGTCGGCGCCAGGTAGAGCACTCCGGCACCGCGGCGGCCACGGGGCCCTCGACCCTCGCGGACCGCGGTCAGCGCGGGCAGCAGGTAGGCCAGCGACTTGCCCGACGCGGTGCCGGTGGAGAGCACCACGTGGCGACCCGCGCGAGCGGCGTCGGCGGCACGGCGCTGGTGCTCCCAGAGGGAGTCCACGCCGCGGGAGCGGTACGCCGCGACCACGGTCGGGTCCGCCCACTTGGGCCAGTCGGCGAGCGTCGCCGGCCGTGCGGGGAGCCGCCGGTGGTGACGCACCCGCTCGGGCCGTCCCGGCGCCGCCATCAGGCGTGCGACCACCGCGGCAGCGTCCAGCGGGGCCCGGAACGGGCCCGTCGGTCGCGGCGACGCGGGCGGTGACGGCATGGTCTCGGTCGAGGTGTTCATCTCTTCCCTGATCCTCACACGCGGGGCGGACACAAAGCCGGTCCGGCCGGCGGGTCCGGCGCCGCGGTCGGAGGCACCGGCGTGGCCGCGCTTTCGCACGGCATGGTTTGATGTGCTCGCCTGACAACTGTCATCTCTGGGAACAAGGGTGGGGACGTGGACCTGACGCTGTCGACGCGCGAGGCCGCCGGGCGCACCGTGATCGCGGTGGGCGGCGAGATCGACGTCTACACCGCGCCCAAGCTGCGCGACACCATCACCGAGTTGGTCGCTGCCGGCAACTACCGGCTCGTGGTGGACATGGAGGGCGTCTCCTTCCTCGACTCCACCGGACTCGGGGTCCTGGTGGGCGGCCTGAAGAAGGTTCGTGCCCACGACGGCGGCCTGGAGCTGATCTGCAGCCAGGACCGCCTGCTCAAGATCTTCAAGATCACCGGACTGGCGAAGGTCTTCACGATCCACTCCACGGTCGACGCCGCCCTGGCCTGACGCCGGCCGGGGCTCGTCCGCCGAGTCGTCCTCCCCGCACCGCTCGCTCGGGCACGGGGCCGGAGTCGCACGGTCGCGCGCGTCGCCGGCGCTGACGGCACCCGCCCGACACGCCGTGTTTGTGAGGTGTGTCACGTCACGTCGCGCGCCGCCCCTGTTCCGTGGCTAAGATCGCCCGCAACGTCCTTGTGACCTGGGTCACAACACTTTCGCTGCACCCCTCTTGAGGAGGCAGAAGAATGGTTGGAATCAGTCCGCTCGCGGCGGTCGCGGAGGTCGACGGGGGCAACCTCGTCCTCGTCGTCGTGGTCGCCCTCATCGCCCTCGGATCGCTGGCGATGGCCGCGATCTTCCGGTCCGAGGTGCTCGCCGCCGGTGAAGGCACCCCGAAGATGCAGGAGATCGCCACCGCGGTGCAGGAGGGCGCCAACGCCTACCTCACCCGGCAGTTCCGAACCCTCGCGATCTTCGCGGCGGTGGCGTTCCTGCTGCTGCTCGCACTCCCGGCGGACGACACGGCGGTCCGGGTCTTCCGGTCCGTCTTCTTCCTCGTCGGTGCAGGCTTCTCGGCGGCGATCGGCTACCTGGGCATGTGGCTCGCGGTGCGCGCCAACCTGCGGGTGGCCGCGGCCGCGGACACGCAGGGCCGCGATCCCGCGATGAACATCGGCTTCCGGACCGGCGCGGTGGTCGGCATGGCCACCGTCGGGCTCGGCCTGCTCGGCGCGAGCGTGGTGGTTCTCGCCTTCCAGGACGAGGCACCGCACGTGCTGGAGGGCTTCGGCTTCGGTGCGGCGCTGCTCGCCATGTTCATGCGCGTCGGCGGCGGCATCTTCACCAAGGCCGCTGATGTCGGCGCCGACCTGGTCGGCAAGGTCGAGCAGAACATCCCCGAGGACGATCCCCGCAACGCAGCGACCATCGCCGACAACGTCGGTGACAACGTCGGCGACTGCGCCGGCATGGCCGCCGACCTCTTCGAGTCCTACGCGGTGACCCTGGTCGCGGCGCTGATCCTGGGCTCCCAGGCCTTCGGCGACAAGGGCCTGGTCTTCCCGCTGCTGGTGCCGGCGATCGGCGCACTGTCCGCGATCGGTGGCGTCTACCTGACCAAGCCGCGCCCCGGCGAGAGCGGACTGACCACGATCAACCGCTCGTTCTACATCTCCGCCGGCGTCGGCGCGATCGCCAGCGTCGCCCTCTCCTTCGCCTACCTGCCCACCGAGTGGGACGAACTGACCGGCACCGGCGACGGGTTCGGCGGCCTGCTGATGGGTGGCAGCGAGGACCCGGGTGTCAGCCCGGCGGTCTTCGCGGCCGGGTCGGTGGTCATCGGCATCGCCCTGGCCGCGGCCATCCTGGCGCTCACCGGCTACTTCACCGGCACCGAGCACCGACCGGTCAAGGACGTCGGCAAGACCTCGGTCACCGGAGCGGCCACCGTGATCCTCTCCGGACTCTCGGTCGGCTTCGAGTCCGCCGTCTACACCGCGCTGGTGATCGGCGCCGCCGTCTTCGGGGCCGCACTGCTCGGTGGGTCCGCCGCGCTCTTCGCGGTGGCACTGGCCGGTTGCGGGCTGCTCACCACCGTCGGGGTGATCGTCGCGATGGACACCTTCGGCCCGGTCTCCGACAACGCCCAGGGCATCGCCGAGATGTCCGGCGACGTCAGCGAGGAGGGGGCGCAGATCCTCACCGAGCTCGACGCCGTCGGCAACACCACCAAGGCGATCACCAAGGGCATCGCGATCGCCACCGCCGTGCTGGCGGCGAGTGCGCTGTTCGCTTCCTACGCCCAGTCCGCCACGGAGGCACTGCTCGACGCCAAGGGCGTGGGACCCGAGGACGGCGAGGCGTTCGCCACCGCGTTCCTCATCGTCGACGCCAAGCTGATCGTCGGCGCCCTGCTCGGCGCCAGCGTCGTCTTCCTCTTCTCCGGGCTGGCGATCAGCGCCGTCGGCCGGGCCGCCGGCGCCGTGGTGATGGAGGTACGACGCCAGTTCCGCGACATCCCCGGGATCATGGACGGCTCGGGGCGGCCGGAGTACGGCCGGGTGGTCGACATCGTGACCCGCGACTCGCTGCGCGAGCTGGCCACCCCCGGCATCCTGGCGATCCTCTCCCCGATCGCGGTCGGGTTCGGCCTCGGTGTCGGACCGCTGGCCGGGTTCCTGGTCGGCGCGATCGCCACCGGCACCCTGATGGCGGTCTTCCTCGCCAACTCCGGCGGTGCCTGGGACAACGCGAAGAAGCTCGTCGAGGACGGTCACCACGGCGGCAAGGGCTCGCCGTCCCACGAGGCGACCATCATCGGCGACACCGTCGGCGACCCGTTCAAGGACACCGCCGGACCGGCGATCAACCCGTTGCTGAAGGTGATGAACCTGGTCTCCCTGCTGATCGTCGGGGCGATCGTCAGCCTCTCCTACGGCGACAGCGAGAACGACGTGGTGCGGATCCTGATCGCGGTGGTGGCCGCCGCCGGCATCGTCGTCGCGGTCTACGTCTCCAAGCAGCGCGAGAGCGTGATCGGGGAGGAGGCTCCGGCGGAGGTGAGCGACGGCATCTGACCGGCGGCCCCGGAGCCCCGCCCCGTAGCGTGGACCCGTGACGTCCACTGACCTCGCCGCCCCGCTCCGCGACGCCCTCGACGCCGCCGACTTCCGCTACGACGCGGTCGCCGCGCTGCTCGGCGACGCCGCCCACCAGGCACTCTCGCGCAACGAGACGGCGCCGGCGCGGCGTCGTACGGGTGAGGACGGGTCGCCGCTGTCCACCCTGATCCGGCTCTTCCTGCTGCAGGAGGCGGTCGAACGGGAGGCGGCGGAGGCGGCGTTGCCCGGCCTGGTCGATCGGCTCGGCGCGGCGGGCATCCTGCTCACCGGTGTCGGCGAGGTCGCCGCCCGGCTGGACTGCAGGCCGTATGCCACCGCGGAGGGCGACGACCTCTGGGTGGTCAGCGACCTGACCCCCGGGCTGGACGGGTCGCCGACCAACGTGAGTGGCGACTACGTCCTCGGGATCAGCCAGGCGTCCTCCTCGTTGGCACAGCTCACCCTGCGTGAGGACGTCGGCACCGCGCTGGACCTCGGCACCGGCTGCGGGGTCCAGGCCCTGCACCTCGCCGCGCACAGCGACCACGTGGTCGGCACCGACGTGAACGCGCGCGCACTGGCGATCGCCCGCTTCAACGCCGCGCTCAACGAGCTCGACGACAAGATCGAGATCCGGGACGGCTCCTTCTTCGAGCCCGTCGCCGACCAGCGGTTCGACCTGATCGCCACCAACCCCCCGTTCGTGATCTCCCCGGCCACCGGCGAGCGGCTCGTCTACCGCGACTCCGGTCTGCCCGGCGACCGCGTGGTCGAGCACATCGTGCGGACCGCGCCGCGCCACCTCAACGACGGCGGCTGGTGCCAGATCCTGGCGAACTGGGTGATCGAGGAGGGACGGGGCTGGGACGAGCGGCTGTCCGGCTGGCTGCCCGAGGACTGCGACGCCTTCGTGGTGCAGCGCGAGATCCTGGACCCGGCCGCGTACGTCGAGCTCTGGCTGAAGGACTCCGGCCACCACCCCTCGACCGGGGCCGGCAGCACCGCCGACTACCTGCGCCGCTACGACACCTGGCTCTCCTGGCTCACCGACCAGGGGGTGGCCGGGATCGGCTTCGGCTGGATCAACCTGCACCGCTCCGGTCGCTCCGGGGCGCCGCGCACCGAGCTCGTGGAGTGGCCCTACGACGTGGAGCAGCCGATCGCTCCGGCGATCGGCGCGTGGGCGCGGCAGCGCGCGGCGGCGGCACAGGTGAGCGAGCAGGACCACCTCCGGGTGCGGGTCGACGTGATCCAGGAGACGCAGGGCCCGGTCGGCGCCGAGGATCCCTCCACCATCGTGCTGCGCCAGCAGCACGGCTTCCGACGTGCCCGCCGGGCCGACACGGTCACCGCGGCCGTGGTGGGTGCCTGCGACGGCGACCTGAGCGTCGGCCAGATCCTGGACGCGGTCGCCGACCTGCTCGCCCGCGATCCCGCCTCCTTGCGGGAGGTCTACCTCCCCGAGATCGCCGAGCTGGTGGCCGAGGGGTTCCTCGAGCGCTGAGTCCTGCCGGGGAACGGCCGCCGGACGACTGGACGCGGCCCCGGACCGGTTTGGCACACTGGCCGCGTGACGAACGCAGGCTGGTACCCCGATCCGGCGGGCGCTCCCGACACCTACCGGTACTGGGACGGCCAGTCGTGGAGCGAGCACACCTCGAGCAACCCCTACGGCGGCCAGCAGCCCCAGCAGCCGGCCCAGCAGCCGCCGCCCCCGCCCGCTCCTCCGGCCGGCTCCGGAGGGTCGTACGGCGCGCTCGGCCCCACCCCCGGCGCCCCCGGGGGTGGCTACGGCTCGGGCGGCTACGGCTCGGGCGGCTATGGCTCGGGCGGACCGGGCGGACCGGGCGGACCGGGTGGCTACGGTCCCGGCGGCCCGTGGCAGCCGGAGCAGCCCGGCGGGTCCGGCGGGTCGACCGGCAAGACGATCGGGATCGTGCTCGGCGGGGTCGCGGCGCTGGTGGTGCTGGCGATGATCGCGTTCTTCGCGGTCCGCGCCGTCGCCGGTGGCGATGACGACGACACCGCCGCCGGTGGCAGCGACTCCTCGACGAGCTCGGAGGGCTCCACCGACGACGGGAGCGAGGGCAGCGAGGACCCCTCGCCCAGCGACGGGTCGTCGAACCCCTCGGCACCGAACGTGCAGACCTGCACCAGCGGTCAGCCGATCAGCAGCCGGCCCAACACCGGCGCGACGATCAGCGGTGGCCGGCTCACCATGCCCGCGCTCAAGGACGAGGGCTACACGATCGACCACGACTACGCGACCGCGTTCACCTTCGCGGAGCGGATGAGCACGATCTACCGCATCATCGAGGAGGGGAACGCCGCCGGCCTCGGATGGGTCTCCACCGGGGGCGTGGGCGGACTGCGCAAGGGCATCGTCGAGTCGAAGGACCAGGCTGCCGACCTGGTCATGGCCTGCATGGCCAACAACCCCGCGCTCTACTCCGGCTTCACCGGGATGACCGAGCTGGAGTCGGGCCCGATGAAGGTCGACGGCCACGACGCCTACTCCCTGGTCTCCGAGCTGCGGGTCGACGTGGACGGGCTGGAGGCCGAGGGCGACCAGGTGCAGGTGGTGGTCGTGGACACCGGCGACGACCGCCTCTACGGCCTCTACATCTTCGCGGTGCCGATCGGCGACGACGAGCTGATCGCGCTGCAGGAGGAGACCATCGGCGAGGTCACCGTCCGCGACTGAGACCCGGCGCACGGCGGTGCGCTCGGACACACCCGGCGTCCCGTTCCGCGCCCACGGTGGCGGCACAGTGGGCGGCACGCGCTACCGTGAGCGGCCGTGGAGGCTTCTCGCCGCCACGAGATCTTGAGGGAGCGGGCTGTTCGCACGGGACCGGATGTCCCGGCAGCGAGGTCCACGGAGACGGAGAAGTCGGCAGTGGCACACAAGCTGGTGATCGTGGAGTCGCCCGCCAAGGCGCGCACCATCGGTGGGTACCTCGGCGACGGCTTCGTCGTGGAGTCCTCGATCGGTCACATCCGCGACCTGCCCAACAACGCCTCCGACACCCCGGCCAAGATCAAGGACAAGCCGTGGGGCCGGCTGGCGATCGACGTGGACCACGAGTTCACGCCGTACTACGTCGTGCCGCGCGACAAGAAGTCGCACATCTCCAAGCTCAAGTCGCTGATGAAGGACGCCGACGAGCTCTACCTCGCCACCGATGGTGACCGCGAGGGGGAGGCGATCGCCTGGCACCTGCTCGACGAGCTGAAGCCGAAGAACATCCCGGTCCGCCGGATGGTCTTCCACGAGATCACCAAGCCCGCGATCCAGGAGGCCGCCGCCAACCCGCGCGACCTCGACATGGACCTGGTCGAGGCGCAGGAGACCCGACGGATCCTGGACCGCCTCTACGGCTACGAGGTCTCCCCGGTGCTGTGGCGCAAGGTCATGTCCGGTCTCTCCGCCGGTCGGGTGCAGTCCGTGGCGACCCGGCTGGTCGTCGACCGCGAGAAGGAGCGGATGGCCTTCAAGGTCGCCTCCTACTGGGACCTCGAGGGCACCTTCGACGCCGGCTCCGGTCACGACCAGCGGATGTTCCCGGCCAAGCTGCACTCCCTGGACGGCACCCGGGTCGCCTCCGGCTCGAACTTCGGCGCCGACGGCCAGCTCAAGGGGCTGGCCGACGTGGTGCACCTCGACAGGCAGCGCGCCGAGGGCCTGGTCACCGCCCTGGAGAACACCTCGTTCGAGGTGCGCTCGGTGGAGTCCAAGCCCTACAAGCGCTCGCCGTACCCGCCGTTCCGCACGACCACCTTGCAGCAGGAGGCCAGCCGCAAGCTGGGGATGAGCTCGAGCGTGACCATGTCGGTCGCACAGCGGCTCTACGAGAACGGCTTCATCACCTACATGCGCACCGACTCCACCACGCTCTCGGGCGCGGCGGTCGGCGCCGCGCGGGCGCAGGTGAGCGAGCTGTACGGCGGGGAGTACCTGCCGGACAAGCCTCGCACCTACACCTCGAAGGTGAAGAACGCGCAGGAGGCGCACGAGGCGATCCGGCCCGCCGGTGACTCGTTCCGCACCCCGGCCCAGACCGGCCTGAAGGGCGACCAGTTCCGCCTCTACGAGCTGATCTGGATGCGCACGGTCGCCTCGCAGATGAAGGACGCCGTCGGCCAGACGGTCTCGATCCGCCTCGGCGGCGCCGCGGCGACGGGCGAGGACGTGGTGTTCGGCGCCTCCGGCCGGGTGATCACCTTCCACGGCTTCCTCAAGGCGTACGTCGAGGGCACCGACGATGCGGCCAGCCGCAAGGACGACGCCGAGACCCGGCTGCCCGCGCTGCAGCAGGGCGACGCGGTCTCCGCGGCCTCGCTGGAGGCGAACGGGCACGAGACGAAGCCGCCGGCTCGCTACACCGAGGCCACCCTGATCAAGGAGCTCGAGGACCGCGAGATCGGCCGGCCCTCGACGTACGCCTCGATCATCGGGACCATCCTCAACCGCGGCTACGTCTACAAGAAGGGCACCGCGCTGGTGCCGGCCTGGATCGCCTTCTCGGTGACGCGGCTGCTGACCGAGCACTTCACCCGGCTCATCGACTACGACTTCACCGCCGGGATGGAGGGCGTCCTCGACGAGATCGCTCGTGGCGAGAAGGACCGGATCGGCGAGCTCACCGAGTTCTACTACGGCTCCGACAAGCTCGCCGGGCTGAAGGGCCTGGTCGACGGTCTCGGCGACATCGACGCGCGCGAGCTGGCGACCTTCCCGGTCGGCGAGGACGACGACGGCATCCACCTGCGGGTCGGCAAGTACGGGCCCTACCTGGAGGGCCCGGGGGACGACGGCACCGCGTTCGCGAAGCGGGCGAACGTCCCCGACGACCTGCCGCCCGACGAGCTCACCGTGGCCAAGGCCAGGGAGCTGTTGGCGAACCCGGCCGGGGAGGAGATCGACCTCGGCACCCACCCGGAGACGGGTCTGCGCGTGGTCGCCAAGAACGGTCGCTACGGCCCGTACGTCACCGAGGTGCTGCCCGAGGACGCTCCGAAGAAGGAGAAGCCGCGCACCGGGTCGCTCTTCAAGTCGATGTCGCTGGACACGGTGACCCTCGACGACGCGGTCAAGCTGCTCGCGCTGCCGCGGCTGGTCGGCACCGACGAGGCGGGGGAGGAGATCACCGCCCAGAACGGTCGCTACGGGCCGTATCTGAAGAAGGGCACCGACTCGCGGTCGCTGACCTCGGAGGACCAGATCTTCGCGATCACCCTGGACGAGGCGCTGAAGATCTACAGCCAGCCCAAGCAGCGCGGCCGCGCCGCGGCCGCCCCGCCGCTCAAGGAGCTCGGTCCCGACCCGGTCTCGGGCCAGCCGGTGGTGGTCAAGGCCGGCCGGTTCGGCGAGTACGTCACCGACGGTGAGTACAACGCCACCCTGCGCAAGGACGACAGCGTCGAGGCGATCACCATCGAGCGCGCGGCCGAGCTGCTCGCCGAGCGGCGTGCCAAGGGGCCGGCGAAGAAGGCGGCCAAGAAGGGCGCCAAGAAGTCGACGGCGAAGAAGACCACCGCGAAGAAGACGGCAGCCAAGAAGGCTCCGGCCAAGAAGGCCGCGACGAAGAAGGCCGCCACCAAGAAGTCCTGACGGCAGGCTGTCGGTGCGCCGGCCTAGCCTTCCGATCATGACCTTCGTGAACTGCGGTTGGATCGGCGTGCAGCCCGGCCGGGCAGCCGACTTCGTCGCCCACCTGACCGCTCCGTCGGCCGAGCTCGCGGAGGTCGGCTGCCTCCAGTACGACGTCGGCACCAACGCCGACGAGCCCGACCGCGTCTACGTGGTCGAGCGGTGGACCTCGGCGCAGGCGCACCAGGACTCGCTGCAGCTGGCGTCGGTGCAGGCGGCGATCGCGGCGGCCCGGCCACTGATGTCCGGCGAGGTCGGTGGGTTCGACTTCCACGTCGCGGGATCGCCGCTGAACGAGTAGGTCCAAGGGGTCGAGCAGCGTGAGCGCACCCGTCGCGAGGTTGGGTCGGGGCGGTCTCGTAGGTTGATCCCGTGAGTTCCGACTGGCCCGGCCGCTACACCGACACCGGTGTCTTCGTCTGCTTCGAGGGCGGCGAGGGGTCGGGCAAGTCCACCCAGTCGCGGCTGCTGGCGGACCGGCTCGGCGCCGAGGGCCACGAGACCGTGCTGACCTTCGAGCCCGGTGACACCACCGTCGGCAAGGAGCTGCGCCGGATCGTGCTCAGCCCGGAGACCGGCGACCTGGATCCGCGCACCGAGGCGCTGCTCTACGCCGCCGACAAGGCCGAGCACATCGCCACCCTCGTCGAGCCGGCACTGGCGCGTGGCGCGGTCGTGATCACCGACCGGTACGTCGACTCCACGCTCGCCTACCAGGGTGCCGGCCGCACCCTGGCGGTCGGCGAGGTCGAGGACGTGGCGCGCTGGGCCACCGGCGACCTGCGTCCGCACCTGACCGTCGTCCTCGACCTGGATCCCGCCGACGGGTTCGGCCGGTTCGCCGGCCGCGACCGGATCGAGCAGGAGTCGCTCGAGTTCCACCAGCGGGTGCGCGCCGCGTTCACGGCGATGGCCGCCGCGGACAACGACCACTACCTGGTGCTCGATGCCCGCGCGCCGGTCGAGGAGGTCGCGGCGAGGATCGCCGAGCGGGTCCGACCGCTGCTGATCCAGGCCAGCGCCGTGGCCGTCGAGGGGGAGGCATGACCCCCGCCGGCGACATCTGGTCCACCCTGGTCGGCCAGGCGCCCACCATCGAGGCGCTGCGCCGCGCCGTGGGCGGTCACGGGATGACCCACTCGTGGTTGTTCACCGGACCGCCGGGCTCGGGCAGGTCCAACGCGGCGATCGCGTTCGCCGCCGCGCTGCAGTGCCCCCAGGGCGGCTGCGGGCACTGCCACGAGTGCCACACCGTGCTCACCGGCAGCCACGCCGACGTCTCGGTGGTCCGGACGGAGAAGCTGACCATCGGCGTCAAGGACGTGCGCGAGCTCGTCCGCAAGGCGGCGCTGACGCCGATGGGCGACCGTTGGCAGATCCTGGTCCTGGAGGACGCCGACCGTCTCACCGAGCAGGCCTGCAACGCCCTGCTGAAGGCGATCGAGGAGCCGAACGGTCGCACCGTGTGGATGCTGTGCACCCCCACCGTCGACGACATGCTGCCCACGATCCGGTCCCGCTGCCGGCTGGTCACCCTGGCCACCCCGACCACCGAGGAGGTCGCGGAGTTCCTGGTCGGCAGGGGCGTGGAGCAGTCGCTGGCGACGTACGCGGCCCGGGCCAGCCAGGGACACATCGGCCGCGCCCAGGCGCTCGCGTTCGACGAGGAGGTCCGCAAGCGGCGCAGCGCCGTGGTGGGCCTGCCCGCCCGACTGACCAATCTCGGCGCCTGCCTGCGCGCGGCCTCGCTGCTGGCCGAGAACGCGAAGGTGGAGGCCGAGGTGATCACCGGCCGGCTGGACGCGCAGGAGAAGGCCGACCTGGACACGGCCTACGGCGTGGTGGACCGCGGGCGGCGGCCGCGCGAGTACGCGCCGGCACTGCGGGAGATGGAACGGGACCAGAAGACCCGGGCGAAGCGCCGGGTGCTCGACGTCGTGGACCGCGGGCTGACCGACCTGACCTCCGTCTACCGCGACGCGATCGCCCTGGCGGTCGGTGCTCCCGGCGCGTTGGTCAACGAGGATCTGCGACCGGAGATCACCGAGCTCGCCCGTCGTTCCACGCCGGAGGAGAACCTGCGCCGGATCGGCGCGGTCTTCGGCGCCCGGGAGCAGATGCTGGAGTTCAACGTGGCGCCGGCCTTGGCGCTGGAGTCGATGATGGTGGCGTTGCAGGTGGCGGAGGACTGACCCTCCGCCACCGATCAGACACGAGTCGAGGAGAAGTGTGCGCAGAGTCGAGGTCGTCGCCCTGCTGCTGGTCGGTGCGCTGATCGTCGTGGGATGCCTGGGCGCCGCCTGGGCACTGTCCGGCGGCGACAGCGGGGACGACGGCGCGGACGAGGCGGGGTCCGCCGCCGGCACGCCGTTGCCGGAGCGCACCGAGCCGACGCCGCGGGTCGCGCTCGGGGGCGTGCCGCGCGAGCTGCGTACCTTCTACCGCCAGTCGTTGGCGTGGGAGCAGTGTGGCGCGAACGAGTGCGCCACCCTCGAGGTGCCGATCGACTACACCGACGTCTCCGCCGGCACCACGGAGATCGCGCTCGAACGGACCCGGGCCACCGGGGAGCGCCAGGGATCCCTGGTGGTCAACCCGGGCGGCCCGGGAGCCCCCGGCACCGACGTCGCCACCCAGGCCGACCTCTACTTCGCGCCGGAGCTGCTCGCCGCCTACGACGTGGTCGGGTTCGACCCGCGGGGCACCGGCGACTCCGACCCGGTCGACTGCCTCAGCGACGCCGAGCTCGATGCCTACGTGGCGCAGGACCCGGCGCCGGACACCGCCGCCGAGGAGACCGAGTTCGTCGACGAGCTCGACACCTTCTGGAGCGGTTGCCAACGGCGGTCGGACTCGCTCGCCGGCCACGTGAGCACCGTGGAGGCCGCCCGCGACATGGACGTGCTGCGCTCGGTCCTCGGGGAGGAGCGGCTGCGCTACTTCGGCTACTCCTACGGCACCCGCCTCGGTGCGACCTACGCCGAGCTGTTCCCGGAGCGGGTCGGACGCTTCGTCCTCGACGGGGCGATCGACCCGTCGCTCGACTCGCGCCGCAACGCGCTCAGCCAGGCCGAGGGGTTCGAGACCGCGCTGCGCTCCTACGTGGGCGACTGCGTCGACCAGGGCGACTGCTTCCTGGGCGACTCGGTCGAGGACGGCCTGGACACCATCGTGGGTCTGCTGGACCGGATCGACGATGCGCCGCTGCCGGCCGACGACCCCGAGCGCGACCTGGAGATCGGCAACGCCTTCTACGGGCTGATCCTGCCGCTCTACGCGAAGGAGAACTGGCCGGTCCTGGACCAGGCCCTGCGGTCGGCGCTGGAGGGTGACGGCACCACGCTGCTCTTCCTCTCCGACCACTACGGATCGCGGGAGTCGGGTGCCTACACCGACAACAGCCTGGAGGCGATCTCGGTGATCAACTGCCTCGACGACCCGAGCGCCTTCACCCGGCGGCAGGTGGCGGCACAGATGCCGGACTTCCTGGCCGCCTCGCCCACCTTCGGCGAGGTCTTCGCCTGGGGGATGCTCGGCTGCGCCGGGATCCCGTACACCGCGACGGACGAGCCGGACCTCGAGATCGACGGCTCCGGAGCCGCCCCGATCGTCGTGATCGGTACGACGCGCGACCCGGCGACGCCGTACCAGGAGGCGGTGGCGATGGCGGACCAGCTGGAGTCCGGGGTGCTGGTCAGCCGGGACGGCGACGGGCACACCGCCTACAACCGCGGGAACGACTGCGTCGACACGGCGGTGCACGACTATCTGCTCGACGGCGTGGTGCCCGAGGACGGGCTGGAGTGCTGAGGTCCCAGCGGGATCAGAGGGGGTCGGAGATCGCCTGGATCCGTTCGGTGGCGAGCTCGATCATCAGCCGCGCCGCCGGCGACAGCTGAGCCCCGGCCCGGTGCACGATCGCGACGATGTCGTACTGGCGCGGGCGCAGTGAGACCCAGCCCGTGTTCGGGGCCATCCGGGGGAGGAGCTGTTGGGCCGCACCCTTGTTGATCACCGAGTCGGCGAGACCGCGGTCGACCAGCTCGACGGCGGTCTCCACGTCCTCGACCTCGATCCGGGTCGGAGGGTTGTGGCCGGTCTCGTGCAGCATCTGGCGCAGCACGATCCGGGTGGAGTCCGACTCGCGCCAGGTGGTCTCGGCCATCACCAGCGACGCCTGGGCGAGGCGGTGGGCGGTGATCGGGCCGGACAGGCGTTCGGGGTCGGAGGAGATGTAGACCAGCTCGTCGCGGGCGACCGGGGTGATGGTCATGCCCTCGCTGGAGAGGTTCGCGACGGCGATCATCGCCGCCTCCAGCCGGCCCCGGCGAAGGTCCTCCTGGACGTCGAGCGAGTTCTGCCCGACGAGCTCGACACGGACCCCCGGATGGCGTTCGAGGACGTCGGCGATCAGCGCGGCGCCGGCGTACAGGCGGGCGGTGCCGAACATGCCGAACCGGATGGTGCCGGTCTCCAGGGAGCGGGTGCTGGCCACGGCACGTTCGGTCTCCGCGACGGCCGCGAGCACCTTCTCCGCGTGGGGGCGCAGGGCGTCGGCCACCGTGGTCGGTACGACGCCGCGCCCGACCCGACGAAACAGCTGGACGTCCAGCGACCGCTCGAGGCTCCGGATCTGCTCGGAGACGCTGGGCTGCGCGTAGCCGAGGGCGTCGGCGGCGCGGGTCAGCGAGCCCTGCTCGTAGGTCGCCAGGAAGCAGGTGAGCTGGTGCAGCGACAACATCGGAGACCCCCGTCACATCCATAGGTGATCCCTAGGGATTCGTCTGGAAAGAGAGCCTACCCCTGGTAGTTGAAACCTCAGACAATGGAGGCGTCAGCATTGTCGGCCCCGTGAAGGAGGCAACCCATGTTCATCCACTCCTGCTCCTCGTGCGAGAAGCGCCAGCTCATCTTCCCGAGCCAGATCGAGGGGGTTGCCGGCTCCGACAGCACGCTGTCGTTCAGCTTCACCTGCTGGTGCGGCGCCCCGCAGACCCACCTCACCGGACGCGCCGACGTCCCCGAGGTCGCCGTCGCGGGCTGACCCGCCACTCGGCGCCGTCGACGTGGGGTTCCGGACCCTGTTCCCTGTCCCGGGCCCCACGTCATCGGTCGATTCGGACAACGAAGTGAGGCGCCGGTATGCTGCGCGAGGTCGTGCCGGCCCCGCCGGCACCCCGCCGCCTTAGCTCAGTCGGTAGAGCGATTCACTCGTAATGAATAGGTCGTCGGTTCGATTCCGACAGGCGGCTCCGAAAAAACAGCCTCTCACCTGCGCAGACGCGGAGTGAGGGGCTGTTTCGTCCTCCGTGTCAGCGGACCGATCTTGGTGCTGATCTCGGTGCATCGTCGTTCGACGAAGCGCGCTGCGGCACCGCAAAGGGCCGGACCCCGGGTGCGAGATCCGACCCTTCACGTGATGCCGCGCGAGCAGGTGAGGGGCTGCCCGCGCGGCCGTCTATCGGCTCAGCGCATCGCCTTCGCCCAGATCACGACGCGCTTCGACCACACCCACCTGGATTGCAGGAAACCTAGACACCCATCTAGGATTACGGAAAACCTGTTCAGTTATCTAGGAAAGCGAGAAACCAGGCGATGGTGGACGAGTACATCAGCGTGTCCGAAGCCGCCGACCTCCTCGGCGTCAACCGACAGCGGATCCATCAGCGCATCCTCGAAGGCTCCTTGCCCGCACGGAGGGTCGGCACGCAGTGGACCCTGCCTCTCTCCTCCGTACGGCGCCTCCAGCATCACGGCGCCCCAGGCCGCCCCCTGTCGCCCAAGTCGGCCTGGGACATGATCCTGGTCGCCGCCGGTGTCGACGAGGCCCGTGCCCTCCCACCATCGGCCAGATCTCGGGCACGCAGCCGCCTGGCCAGCCTGCTCAACGCACCGTCCGACACAAACGGAGACCTCGACGCCGGTGCGGCGCGTCTTCGCCACGCCCTGCACAACCGGGCCGAACGCGTCCTTTTCGCCGCATCGCCCCGCGACCTCGCGGACCTCGCCGACGATGACCGCGTCCTCCTCTCCGGTGTCTCGAACCCGGCTGCGAACATCTCCGCCGCCGACGTCGTCGAGGGCTACGTCGTCGCCGAGGACGTCGAAGCCCTCATCGACGACTACCTACTCTCCAGTGTCCCGAGCCCGGCTTCCGGCGGGGGCGCCAACGTCATCTTCCACGTCGTCCGGCCCGGCCCACATCGGCCCGAACCGGCGCTCCTCGAACGGCTGGTCTCCTCGGCGCTCCCGCTCGCAGCCGACCTGGCCGAGCACGACGGGGTCCGCGAGAAGAACGAGGCCCTGCACCGAGTGTCGGAACTCGGCGACCGCGTGCGGTTCCGTACGTTCGCCCGCGTGGAGAGCGACCGTGGCTGACCGACCCGACTCGAACGCACCGATCGCGCTACCTGCGATGACCGAGGCGCAACGCCAGGCGTGGCACGCGCTGATGGATCTCTACGAGCGCCTGGACACGAACTGGACCCTCATCGGCGGACAACTGGTTCACCTGCACTGCGCCGACCGCGGCGTCGCCCCGACGCGACCGACCGACGACATCGACACCGTGGTGAACATCCGGGCATCCGGTTCCGTGCTCGAAACGTTCACCGGCGCGCTGCGCGACATGGGCTTCACCGCGGACACCAGCGCCGACGGGGTTCAGCACCGGTGGCGCCGAGACCTGGCGCAGATCGACGTCCTCATCCCCGAAGGCGTCGGCGAGCGCGCCGCGGCTGCCGCTACCGGAATCGGCGGCGCCCCGACCGTTCAGGCGCCCGGCACGACGCAGGCACTGAACCGGACCGAACCGGTCACGGTGGTCGCAGAAGGCCGCACCGGCACCGTGCTGCGCCCGAACCTCGTCGGCGCACTCGTCGGCAAAGCGGCCGCTCGAACCGAGATCGCCTCCGACCGTGCCAGCACGCGGCACTGCACCGACTTCGTCGTCCTGGCCTCCCTCATCTCGGCCCGCGACTTCCGCGAGACCGAGATCGGCCCCAAGGACCGCAAGCGGCTGCGCAAGATGCTCACCTACTGCCGCAAGGACACCGCAGCGATGTCCGTCGACGGCGCCAGCGATGCTCTGGACCGACTGGAGCGCGCCGCCGGACTGAACGGTTGACCCGCGGGCGGCGGGAAACGAGCCAGCGTCCGGTCTCCCGCCCGTAGGCTGCGTCGCCATGCCCTACCAACACCTCCTGGTCGCTTCCCCGAAGGGGTATTCGGTCCACTTGGCGACCGCCCGCAGCCACACCGCCCTGTGCGGGGTTCCGGCCGACCGTCTCGAACTCCAGGTGCCGTTCGCGCTCAACGGCTGCCTCCGTTGCGCGCGGCACGCGATCCGAGAGGGCACAGATCGCGTGGTCGACGTCGATGGCGCCGTCGTCGACTTGGGGTCCTTCCGTCCGGCGTCGCACTACTGAAGCCTGAGCGACCCGTGGGGGAGTCCCATGTCGGTGCCGCGCACATGCAGGCCATGGGCAGGGACGAGGACGCGGTGACACTGGTCAGGACCGTGGTCGTGGCCTCCGCCATCGAGCCGGGCGACCGGATGCACCGCAACGGCAAGACCCGCTACGTGCTCAACGCCGTCCCTCGGCCCGGCCTGATCCTGTGGCGCACCCAAACCGTCGGCGCACGCTCCCCCAGCGTCGTCGCCTACGCCCCCGACGACCTCGTGATCGTGTGGCGCAAGCCAGCCGCCCCGGACCGGCAAGGACTGAGTGCCGTGACCCCACGGAACCGTGTCGCCGACACGAACCCTGCCGCGCGACACGTCCCGCCGGGATCCAAACGGACCACACGCACCCGCGACGGGCGTTAGGTTGCCGATCGTGGACTTCGAGAAGACCTCTGTTCCCGTCGGCGGGTACCTCGTCCCGGACGCTGCTGCCCGCGTCACCAGTCCGCCCGAGTTCTACGACCGTGTCCTGAACGAGAACCCACAGATCACCATCCACACCGTGCAGGCCGCCGCCGAAGCGATCGCCGGGCCGATCTGCACCCGGCACCGCATCGCCGGTGTCCGCTGGGACGAGGCCAAGGACAAGTTCGTCTTCTCCGCGCGCAGCGACGCGAAGGTCATCAAGGACCGCTGGGCCGGTGGTCTCCGGGCGGCCCTCAAGCGGCGCGAGAGCGATGTCCCCGAAGGCGTTGACCGACTGGCGGCTGTCGAGGCTGCGGTGAGGCTGGCGCACCGGCACGGCCATGACCGCGCCACCGTGCTCGAAGCCGTCGAACGAGGCCTGCGCACGACTCGGCCCCGGTGAGCGCCGGGCAGGACGCCACACACCTGGATGCCATGCCCGGCGATCTCCGCGGCGATTGGCCTCCCACACCCAGTGGTGACGCCGACTATGCCGATCGCGGGACGAGCCACAAGGGCCGTTGATCTAGTGGACGCCAGCCGCCGTGGGTGCCCGATCCACCTGCGGCGGCTCCCCTTCGCCCGCGGTGTCACCCCACAGCGCCGCGGGCGAAGGGCCAGGCGCGGCCTACATCGCCGGTCGCGAAAGTCGCCGTCCAGGATGCTGCGCCAGGTGCGGCTGGGCGCCGACGGCCCCCTCTATGCCGCGGGCGTTTGAACCGGCGGCGCAGGCATCTACGAAGAGCCTGCCTCCCGCCAGGCTGAGAGTGCGCCCTGTCCGCGAACAACGCGGCGGCGTTTGGCGACGGAGTACTTCGCCGTGGTCTGCGCGGACGAGTGCCCGAGCATCTCCTGCGCGACCTCGACCCCATGTGCCTCGGAGACCACGGTCGCGACTGTTGAGCGGAAGAGGGCGGGTGGAGGCCGACGACGTCCAGGGCGTGGCGTTCCACCGCGGTGCGCAGCATCCGCCGCACATTTCCTGGCCAAAGCCAGCCGCCTCGCCTGTTCGCGAAGATCGGGTCGGTCAAGCGCCGATACGGCGTCTGGTTCCGATGTGCGAGCAGAACGGCCACCGCTTGCGCAGAGAGTTCGACGTCACGGCCGGGCATCAGATCCGGACTCGCCTCGGCGAGAGCTTCGCCGAGCAGGCGTGCAGGGTCGACAATGTGAGCAGCGGTCATCGTGATGACTCCATTCGAGAGTGCTGTGAGAGGTTCACTCGAAGGATCACGCGATGGCCGCGTCTTCGTCCCGACGTACACGCCGGTGACGATCACGGCGACCGCGCTACACTACTATCGGGGACTGAACTCACGTTGCCTCTGGCCTGCTGGCATTCCCGGCAACAGCCGGTTCCCAGTCACACACCAGTGCAGCCGATCGCTCGCACCGATTCTCTCGGCCACCTGTGGCCCTGGCATCCGAAAGTGGCGTGCCGTCGGGAGTGGTCGCAGAGGCTGGTGAGGCCCCGCTGCATTTTCGCGTTTCATCCCCAACGGAACGAAGTAGTCAAGGCGGGTGGCACTACGATCGATCCTCAGCGACTCTCCAATGACTCATGGACGTGTGCAGCGAGCACACAGCAAGTGCTGATGGATGTGGACTGACTGGATGGGTAAGCCGAACTACTGCTGGGTGGCCTGGTGATCTCGACCGACCGTGGAACACCGAACGCGAGGATGCGTGCCGCACCGTGGTTCATCGGGGGACTGGCGGTTGGGGTGGCATACGTCCTCATCATGGGAATCTCGACCGTCCAGATCGCGGCAGCGCGGGGTGGGGTCGTGGTCGATCTTCGCAATGAGGTCGTCGAAGTCGGTTCCCCGAGCACACCGATACTCCAATGGTTCGTATCTGCCGTTCTCGGTGTGCTCACCTTCTACGCGATCGTCCTCCATCCGCGCAGGCGCGACGTCGTCGTGCGGGTGGCGGCTGCCGGCGGCTTCGTGGTCGCCGCGCTCGCGCTGAGCGCTTGGTCCCTGGCGATCGATGATGATGCCGCCTCTGAGGCGGTCAGCGCCGGTACCGCACTGGGGTGGAAGGGATGGATTCAGGAGGGCGGCACCAACGCCGCCGTGCACCTGATGATCGGCCTCGCGATTCTCGCGATCATGCGTGCGCTCGCCGACAGAAGCGAAGCCGTGAAGGCAGACCCCTGGGATTCGACCGAGCCCGGTTCTGCTCGCACGGGCCCGGCCTGATCATCGCGATCTGGGCTCTACGCCCGGTTCGACAGCGGTGTCGCAATCGCCGCTACCTCGCCGCGATGCCCGCCCGGCTGGGACAGCCGGGCGGGCAGGTGCCTGTGCCGGCACCGCTCAGCGCCGCACCCATGCCGGTCGCGGAACGGGCGCACCTCAGTCGTGACGTCCGGCCGACGGGGACACGGCGTCGTCGTCGGCGCCGACGAGCAGCGCGACCGCGGCGAGCGTGGCGCCCAGGTCCTGCGGGCCGAGTACCGCGGTGCGGACGATGTAGCCCTGGCAGAGGACGAGCATGGCTCGCGCGACCGCACCGGCGGTGGTCGGGTCGCCGCCGGTGGCGGTGAGCCAGCGCTCGGCGGATGACGCGAAGGCGCCCTCGATCGCGGCCATGCGGCGTTCGACGACGGCGCGGATGCCGGGGTCGGAGGCGGCCTCGCCCCAGATCTGCAGCGCGGCCCCGAAGGGCAGCCCGTCCTGCTCGACGCCGGAGAGCCACCAGCGCACGATCTCCAGCGGTGCGCGCGGCTCGGCTTCCTCGGAGCCGGCGGAGAGGAGGTCGGCCCGTTCGCCGATCACCCGGGAGGCGACCAGCTCGATGAGCTGTTCCTTGGTGTCGAAGTGCGAGTACAGCGAACCGGCGGAGAGGCCGGACTCCTCGATGACGTCGGCCATCGTCAGCGCACGCAGACCACGCCGGGCTGATCGTGGCCCTGGTCGCGCTGGCCTTCCTGTGGCCGGTGGCCACCTCCGAGGCCAGCGACCTCCCCGTCGGGGTGGTGGGCGGCGAGCTGCCCGACGCCGCCGAGCTCCCGATCGACGCGACGACGTACGACTCCCGGGCCGACGCCGTGGATGCGATCGAGGAGCGCGAGGTGTACGGCGCCCTCGTCCTCGGCGCCGACGGTCCCGAGGCCCTGGTCGCGGGTGCCGACGGCGCCGCCACGGTGTCGATCGTCGAGGGCATCGGCGCCCAGATCGCCTCCGCCCAGTGCGCGGAGCTGACCACGACCGACGTGGTGCCGCTGTCCGCCGACGACCCGACCGGCGCCGGCCTCGGCGCGATGGGGTTCCCGCTCGTCCTCGGCGGCATCGTCGGCGGTGTGGTCATCTCGCTGCTCGTCGCCGGGGTCGCGCGGCGGATGCTCGCGCTCGCGGTCTACGGCGTGGTGGGTGGCCTCCTGGTCGCCGTGGTGACCGGACCGGTGCTGGGGATCCTCGGCGGCAGCTTCTGGCACGAGGCCCTGGTGATCGGAGCCGGCATGCTCGGCACCGCCTCGACGGTGGTCGGGCTGAACGCGTTGCTGGGTGCGCCCGGCATCGGGATCGGCGCCGTGATCACCATGCTGGTCGCCAACCCGCTCTCGGGAGCCACGCAGCCCTACCAGCTCATCACCGGACCGTGGGGCGAGATCGGCCAGTACTTCGTGCCCGGTGCGGCCGCCAGCCTGGTGCGCGAGGTCAACTACTTCCCGGACGCCTCGACACTGCACGAGTGGGTCGTGCTGCTCGCTTGGATCCTGGGCGGCGTGCTGCTCTCCCTGGTCGGCCACTTCCGCAGCTCCACGCCGGTGCACCTGCCCGCCAGCGAGCTCGAGCAGCCGCCCGGCGCGCACCAGGCCTGATCTCGCCGGGGCGCGCCCTCGCGCGTCAGGCGTGGGCGCCGAGCTCGATCAGCAGCACGCCTGAGGCGATCAGGGCGATCCCGCCGCCCATCATCGGGGTCAGCGGCTCGCCGAACACGAGCCGGGACGCCACCGCGGTCAGTGCCACCCCGGTGGCGGTCCAGATCCCGTAGGCCACGCCCAACGGGAGGCCCGCGGCCAGGCTGAGCGAGAGCAGGGTCATCGAGGCCAGGTAGCCGGCGCCGGTCACCACGTACCAGGCACGCCGGCCGGTGACGGCAGCGCGCAGCGCGAGCGTGGCGCTGACCTCGGTGAGGATCGCGGCGGCCAGGAACAGGTAGCCGTTCACAGCACCTCCTGCGGGCCGTGCCGGGAACCGGCCTCGACCATGACCACGCCGACCATCACCAGGGCGATGCCGAGGGCCATCACCCAGGTCAGCGGCTCGTTCCAGATGAGGGCGGCGAGGGTCGCGGTGCCGGCGGCACCGGCCGCACCCCAGATCCCGTAGGCCACCCCGAGCCCCATCCCGGCCCGCAGGGTCAGCGCGAGCAGGCCGAACGCGACGACGTACCCGACGGCGACGACCAGGTAGAGCACCGGCAGGTCCAGCGCCGCCTTGAGCGCCAGGGTCGCCGTCACCTCCGAGGCGATCGCCGCGGTCAGCAGCCACCACCGCCTCATCGACGCCCGGCCCCTTCGACCGCGCCGGTGGAGGCGCCCGAGCGCAGGGTCCTGGTCAGCTGGTACGCCGCCCGCAGCAGCAGCGGCCCCAGCTCCTGACGCCGCTCGTCGCGGAAGCGCTGCTCGATCCCGGTCAGGCTCAACGCCCACCGGGGGCGCTCGTCGGCGTCGAAGACGGCGGCCCCCATGCCCCAGCTGCCCTCGACGATCAGGCCGGGGTTGAGGGCGTAGCCGTCCTCGCGGGTACGCCGGATCCGCTCGCGGATCGCGGCGGCGGCGTGCGGCTCGCCGTACTCGGTGGTGAGGTCGGTGCGGGCCAGGTAGTCGTCGACCTCGGCCGCGGGGAGGTAGGCCAGCACGACGAGGCCGGCGGTGGCCACCCCGAGCGGGAAGCGGATGCCCTCGTGGAGGACGTGGGAGCGGATCGGGAAGCTGCCGTCCTCGCGGAGCAGGCAGACGGTCTCCTCGCCGCGGCGTGCGGAGAAGAAGGCGCTCTCCCCGGTCTCCAGGGCCAGCCGTCGGACGACCGGCTGGGCCAGCGCGGTCACGTCGTAGCGGTGGGCGGCGGTGGTGCCGAGCAGGTAGAGCTCGGGTCCGAGCAGCCAGCGCCCGGAGCCGTCGCGGTCCAAGAACCCCTCGGTCTGCAACGAGGTGAGCAGTCGGTGCGCGGTGGGGCGGGCCAGGCCGGTCTGCCGCGCCACGTCGGAGGTGGTGGTGCCGGCGGGCTCGCTGACCGAGACCGCGCGCAGCACCGCGCCGGCACGCCCGACCACGTCCGCAGGGGTGTTCACTCAACGAACGCTATCAGTGGATGGCGATCACTCAACGATTGAAAAACGTCGGCTCACCGGGCGCCCATTGACCTGTCCGGCGAGGCCATCTTTCATCGGAGCATGGACAAAGTGGTGCGAACAGCAGCCGAGGCGGTGGCCGACGTACCGGACGGAGCGGTGCTCACCGTCGGCGGATTCGGGCTCTGCGGCATTCCGTCGGTGCTGATCCAGGCGCTCCTGGAAGCCGGGACCCGCGACCTGGAGGTCGTGTCGAACAACGCCGGTGTGGACGACTGGGGGCTCGGCCTCCTGCTCGGAGCCGGACGGCTGCGCCGGGTGGTGGCCTCCTACGTCGGGGAGAACAAGGAGTTCGCCCGGCAGTACCTCTCCGGTGAGCTCGAGGTCGAGCTGACCCCGCAGGGCACGCTGGCCGAGCGGATGCGCGCCGGCGGCTCCGGGATCGCCGCGTTCTACACCCGCACCGGCGTCGGCACCCAGGTCGCCGAGGGCGGCCTGCCCTGGCGGTACGACGCGGCCGGCAACGTGGTCAAGGAGTCGCCCGCCAAGCCGGTGATGACCTTCGAGACCCGCGACGGCGAGCAGGAGTTCGTCCTGGAGGAGGCGATCGTCTCCGACTTCGGGCTGATCCGGGCCTGGAAGGGCGACCGGCACGGCAACCTCCTGTTCCGGGACTCGGCGCGCAACTTCAACCCCCTCGCCGCGATGGCCGGCCGGGTCACCGTGGCCGAGGTCGAGGAGCTCGTCGAGCCCGGCGAGATCGACCCCAACGACGTGCACCTCCCCGGCGTCTACGTGCACCGGGTGCTGCCGCTCACCCCTGAGCAGGCGGTCGAGAAGCGGATCGAGAAGCGGACCGTGCGGTCCGCGGGCGAGGAGGCCTGAGATGGCGTGGGACCGGGAGCAGATGGCGACCCGCGCGGCGGCGGAGCTCGCCGACGGCGACTACGTGAACCTCGGGATCGGGCTGCCGACGCTGGTGCCCAACTACGTGCCCGACGACGTCGAGCTGGTGCTGCAGTCGGAGAACGGGATCCTGGGGGTCGGCGCCTACCCGACCGAGGACGCCGTCGACGCCGACCTGATCAACGCCGGCAAGGAGACCGTGACCGTCCGCACGGGAGCGAGCTTCTTCGACTCCGCCACCAGCTTCGGGATGATCCGCGGCGGCAAGATCGACAGCGCGATCCTCGGCGCCATGCAGGTCTCGGCGGCCGGCGACATCGCCAACTGGATGATCCCCGGCAAGATGGTCAAGGGGATGGGTGGCGCGATGGACCTGGTCCACGGCGCCAAGAAGGTGATCGTGCTGATGGAGCACGTCGCTCGGGACGGCTCCTACAAGATCGTCGAGGAGTGCTCGCTGCCGTACACCGGCCGCGGCGTGGTGCAGCGGATCATCACCGACCTCTGCGTCCTCGACGTCGTCCCCGCCTCCGAGGGCGGCGGCCTGCGGCTGGTCGAGCTCGCGCCCGGCGTCACCGAGGCCGAGGTCCGGGAGAAGACCGAGCCCGAGCTGCGCGTCTGACCGCCGCCGGTCTGACCGCCGCCGGTCTGACCGCCGCCGGTCGGGCCGGCGCCGACGGTGGCCGGGGCGCGGGTGGTCGCCCGCGGGGCGATCGGTTACCGTCGTACCTATTCAACAAGTTGACTAGATGGGTGCGCGTGGATGAACGCAGTGCGTGAGGCGATCGAGGCCAAGGACATGGACGCCGTCGAGGCGCTGCTGGCCGACGACGTGGTGTTCCGGAGCCCGGTCGCGTTCAAGCCCTATCCGGGCAAGGCGATCACCACCGCGATCCTCCGCTCGGTGGTGGAGGTGTTCGAGGACTTCCGCTACGTGCGGCAGATGGTCGACGGCCCCAACCAGGCGCTCGTCTTCGAGGCGAAGGTCGACGGCCTGGAGATCACCGGTTGCGACTTCCTGGTGCTCGACGACGAGGGCAAGGTCGTCGACTTCATGGTGATGGTCCGCCCGCTCAAGGCCGCGCAGGCTCTCTCGGAGCGGATGGCAGAGCGGTTCCCGGCGATCCAGGCGGCCGCGCAGGAGTGGATGGAGCGCAACGCGGGCTGACCTCGGGCGCCCCACGCCGAGGTCAGCCGCGCCGAGCGTGAGGGTCAGGCCTCCGGGATCTCGCGGCCGAAGTTCTCCAGGGTGACCGCCTCCGGCTCGGGCCCGCCCCGGCGACCGGTGTCGAGGGCGTCGATCGCGCCGAGCTCCTCGGGAGAGAGCGTGAAGTCGGTGACCGCGAGGTTCTCCACGATCCGGCTCGGCGTGACCGACTTGGGGATCACCTGACGACCCTGCTGCAGGTGCCAGCGCAGCATCACCTGCGCCGGGGTGCGGCCGTGACGCTCGGCCAGCTCAGTGATCACCGGATCCTCCAGGGTGCTGCGGTGCTCACCGTCCCGGTAGAAGGTGATGCCGCCGATCGGGGACCAGGCCTGGTTGAGGATGCCGTGCTCGGTGTCGAACGCCAACAGCCCGGGCTGGCGGAAGTAGGGATGCACCTCGATCTGGTTCACCGCCGGCACCACCTCGGACTCGCCCAGCAGCCGCTCGAGGTGGTCGGGCATGAAGTTGCTGACGCCGATCGCCCGCACCTTCTGCTCGGCCAGCAGGCTCTCCAGCGCCCGGTAGGCCTCCAGGGTCAGGTCGAACCGGCTCGGCAGGGCCTGGTGCAGGATGAAGAGGTCGATCTGGTCGACGCCGAGCTTGCCGGCGCTCTTGTCGAACGCATGACGGGTGGCGTCGTAGCCGAAGTCGCTGATCCAGACCTTGGTCTCGACGAAGACCTCGTCCCGGTCCAGCCCGGAGGCGGCGATGGCCTCGCCGACCTCACGTTCGTTGCCGTAGGCCGCGGCGGTGTCGATGTGGCGGTATCCGGCGTCGAGTGCGGTGCGGACCGCGGCGCGGGTCTCCTCCGGCGGGGTCTGGAAGACCCCGAAGCCCACGGCGGGGAGGGTGACGCCGTTGTTGAGAGTGATCATGTCCATCGTTGCTCGTCTCCTTGTTCTCGGTGGTCTCGGTGGTGGCGACTGCGTCAGGGCGTGACCATGACCTTGAGGGCGGTGCGGTCGTCCATGGCCGCGTAACCGGCCGGGACGTCCTCGATGTCGACGGTGCGGTCGAAGACCTTCCCCGGGTCGATCTCGCCGGCGAGCACCTGAGTGATCGCGTCCTCGAGATAGGCACGCACCGGCGCCGGGCCGCCCGCCAGCCGGGCGTTCTTCCCGAACAGCGAGCCGAACCCGATCGGCGCCTTCTCGTACTGGGGTACGCCGACCCGGCTGATCACGCCGCCGGGGCGGACCACGCCGTAGGACTGCTCGTAGGCGGGCATGTGCCCGACCGCCTCGAGCACCACCTGGGAGCCGAGGCCCCCGGTCAGCTCCATCACCTTCGCGACGCCCTCCTCGCCCCGCTCGGCGACCACGTCGGTGGCGCCGAACTCGCGGCCGAGGTCGGTCCGCGCCCGGTGGCGGCCCATCAGGATGATCTGCTCGGCGCCCATCTGGCGGGCCGCGAGCACCGCGCCGAGGCCGACCGCGCCGTCGCCGACCACGGTGACCGTCTGGCCCGGCCGGACGTCGGCCATGAAGGCGGCGTGGTAGCCGGTGAGGTAGACGTCGGAGAGGGTGAGCAGCGAGGCCAGCAGGGCCTCGTCCGCGCTGTCGGGGGAGACGTCGGGAACCTTGACCAGGCTGCCGGAGGCCTGCGGGATCCGGGCGAGCTGGGCCTGCAGGCCGCCGACCTCGGGACTGCCGTAGAAGCCACCGTGCGGGCAGGCGGTCTGGAAGCCGTCCCGGCAGATCGCGCAGGTGTTGTCGGAGAAGGCGAAGGGGACGACCACGAAGTCGCCTCGGCGCACGCCGGTCACCTCGGAGCCGATCTCCTCGACGACGCCGATCAGCTCGTGGCCCATCGGGTTGCCGGGCTCCCCGGACGAGGTGGCCGGCATCGAGTGGTAGGGGTGCAGGTCGGAGCCGCAGATGCAGGACCGCACGGTGCGCACGATGGCGTCGGTGGGGCTTGGATGGTCGGGTCGGGCAGGGTCTGCACGCGGACGTCACCCGCGCCGTACATGACGGTTGCTCGCATGGTCCCCAGTGAACCTCCCCGGGTGTCGTCGCGGGAGTGACGCTCTATCCGGGTAACGCCAGTGCCTGCCTGGATCGGGCACGCCGACCTACCGTGGAGACATGGATGACAGCGGGATGGACCTGCGGGCCGAGGTCAAGGAGTTCCTGGCCTCCCGGCGCGCCCGGATCACTCCGGAGCAGGCCGGCCTCCCGGCGTACGGCGGGAACCGCCGGGTCGAGGGACTGCGGCGGGAGGAGGTCGCGATGCTCGCCGGGGTCTCGGTCGACTACTACGTGCGGATGGAGCGCGGCAGCCTCGCCGGCGTCTCGGAGTCGGTGCTGGAGGCGCTGGCCTCCGCGCTGCAGCTGGACGAGGCCGAGCGTGAGCACCTGCTGGCACTGGCCCGGGCCTCCGGTCCGACGGGGCGGCGCCGCAGGACACCGGGGACGTCGGTGCGCCCGGCGGTGCAGCAGGTCCTCGACGCGATCGGGGACGCGCCCGCCTGGGTACGCAACGGACGCCACGACGTGGTCGCGATGAACGCGATGGCCCGTGCCCTGTATGCGCCGGTGCTGGAGGCCGACGACCGGCGCCCCGCCAACACCACTCGCTTCATCTACCTGCACGAGGAGGCGGCACGGGACTTCTTCGTCGACTACGACCAGGTCGCCCGGGACGCGGCCGCCATGCTGCGACTGGAGGCGGGCCGCAACCCGCACGACAAGGCCCTGATCGAGCTGGTCGGGGAGCTCTCCACCCGCAGCGAGGTCTTCCGGCGGCGCTGGGCGTCCCAGGACGTGCGCTACCACCGCAACGGCAGCAAGCGGCTGCGGCACCCTGCGGTGGGTCAGCTCGACCTGGACTACGAGACGCTCGAGCTGCCGTCCGAGCCGGGCCTCGCCCTGAACATCTACACCGCTGCCGCGGGCACGCCGGCGCACGACGGCCTCCGTCTCCTCGCCTCCTGGGCGGCCAGCCAGCACGACACCGTCACCGTGAACGAAGGAGAGGACGCATGACCACCCGACTGCTCGGCAGCACCGACCACGGCACCGCACTGGAGGTCTCCGCCCCCGGACTCGGATGCATGGGGATCAGCCAGAGCTTCGGCCAGACCCCGGAGCGGAGCACCGCGATCGCGTTCCTCCGCGAGGCGGTCGAGGCCGGCGTCACCTTCTTCGACACCGCCGAGGTCTACGGTCCCTTCGACAACGAGGAGATCGTCGGCGAGGCGCTCGCGCCGGTCCGTGACGACGTCGTGATCGCCACCAAGTTCGGCTTCGCGTACGACGAGGGCGGCCGCCAGACCGGCGTCAGCAGCCGGCCCGACGCCATCCGCCGGGCCGTGGACGGGTCGCTGCGGCGGCTCCGCACCGACGTCATCGACCTGCTCTACCAGCACCGGGTCGACCCCAACGTGCCGATCGAGGACGTCGCCGGCACTGTCCGCGAGCTGATCGGTGAGGGCAAGGTGCGGCACTTCGGGATGTCCGAGGCGGGCCCGACCACGATCCGCCGGGCCCACGCCGTACAGCCGGTGACCGCGCTGCAGAGCGAGTACTCGCTCTTCTGGCGCGAGCCCGAGGACTCCGTGCTGCCCACCCTCGCCGAGCTCGGCATCGGGTTCGTGCCGTTCAGCCCGCTGGGCCGGGGGCTGCTGACCGGTCAGGTCACCCGGGAGACCACGTTCGGCGAGGGCGACATCCGGGCGAACCTGCCCCGCTTCACCGCGGAGGCGCTGGACGCGAACCTCGAGCTGGTCGACCGCGTGCGGTCGGTGGCCGACCGTCGCGACGCGAGCGTCGGGCAGGTCGCGTTGGCGTGGCTGCTCGCCCAGGAGCCCTGGATCGTGCCGATCCCCGGCACGCGCCGGATGGGGCGACTGCGGGAGAACCTCGGCGCCGCCGAGCTGGCGCTGAGCGCCGAGGACCTCGCCGAGCTGAGCGCCGCGTCCGACGCGGTGACGGTGGTGGGAGACCGCTACCCGGAGGCGATGCAGGCGATGATCGACCGGAGCTGACCTCCCGTTCACCGGTCAGCGCACTAGAACAGGTTCTGGTTCTCTGGCAGTCTCCGGGCATGGACCTCGAAGCGATCGAGTCGATCAAGCGCCTCAAGTACCGCTACTTCCGCACCCTGGACCTCAAGCTCTGGGACGAGTTCGGCGACTGTCTGGCCGAGGACGTCCGGGCGCGGTACGGCACGAAGGCGATGGGCGAGCCGCTGCACTTCGACAGCCGCGACGCGGTGGTCGCCTCGATGCGGGAGAACCTGAGCAACGGGACCGTCACCGTGCACATCGCGCAGCACCCCGAGATCGACGTCGACGGCGACCGCGCCACCGCCTCCTGGGCGTTCGAGGACACCGTCATCGTGCCGGACTTCGAGGTCACCGTCCGCGGCGCCGGCTACTACAACGACGAGTACCGGCGCGACGCCGACGGGCGCTGGCGGATCGCGGCGACCTCCTACGAGCGGATCTACGAGGCGGTGACCTCCCACAAGGACACGCCCAGCTTCAAGCTGATCGCGAACCGCTGGGACCCGGACCTGGCGCACTGACGTCGCCCTCGCCCGTCCCGTCGCCCTCCGCGGCGTCGTCGACGGTCAGCGGCTGCGCGATGCTCTCCAGCGAGCGGCCCTCGGCACGGACGCCGAGCAGGATCTCCACCACGCCCGCGGCGATCATCAGCGCGGCCCCGATGAAGTAGCCGACCGCGATGCCGGTGATGTCGCCGCTCGCCGACGCGCGGTCGATCAGCCAGCCGAACAGCAGCGGGCCGCTGATCCCGCCCGCGGCGGTGCCGATCGCGTAGAAGAACGCGATGCACAGCGCCCGGGTCTCCATCGGGAAGATCTCGCTGGCGGTCAGGTACGCCGCGCTCGCCCCGGCCGAGGCGAAGAAGAAGGTCGCGGCGCCCAGCGCGGTGAGGCTGGTCGCGGTCAGCGATCCCAGCAGCACCCCGGCCAGGGTGAGCAGCAGCCCGGAGAGGATGTAGGTGAAGCTGATCATCTGCACCCGCCCGATCCGGTCGAAGAGCGGGCTGAGCAGCAGCGCTCCGGCGAAGTTGCTCAGCGCGAAGACCGCCAGGTACCACCCGGTCTGGTCCACGCCGAGGAATGTGCTCAGGGTGTCGCCGTAGGTGAAGAAGAACGCGTTGTAGAGGAACGCCTGGCCCACGAAGAGGGAGAAGCAAAGGATGGTGCGCCGCGGGTAGAGGGTGAAGACGGTGCGGGCGATCATCCGGAACGGGATGGTGCGCCGTTGGCGCAGCGTGATCGTCTCCTCCGCCGCGGGCAGTTCGGCGCCGGTCTCCTCCTCGATCGTGCGCTCGATGCGCTGCACGATCCGCTCGGCATCCTCCTCGCGGCCGTGGATGAAGAGCCACCGCGGGCTCTCCGGCACGTTGCGTCGCACCACCAGGATGCCGACCGCGAGGACCGCGCCGAGGCCGAACGCCAGGCGCCAGCCCCACTCCGCGGGGATCAGTGTCGGGTCCAGCAGCGGGATGGTCAGCAGCGCACCACCGGCCGCCCCGAGCCAGTAGGAGCCGTTGATCACCACGTCCACCCGGCCGCGGTGGGAGGCCGGGATCAGCTCGTCGATCGCGGAGTTGATCGCGGCGTACTCACCGCCGATGCCGAAACCGGTCAGGAACCGGGCGCCGAAGTACCACCAGGCGGCGGGAGCGAACGCGGTGAGCACCGTGGCCACGGTGTAGACGACCAGCGTCACCAGGAAGAGTCGCTTGCGGCCGAACCGGTCGGTCAGCTGGCCGAAGAAGAGCGCACCGAGGCAGGCGCCGGCGACGTAGATCGCGCCGGCGAGGCCGACGTCGGAGCTGCTGAGACCCAGGCCGGTGTCCGGGTCCTTCAACGCCGCGGAGAGCGACCCGACGATGGTCACCTCGAGGCCGTCGAGGATCCAGACGGTGCCGAGTCCGACGACGATCAGCCAGTGCCACCGGGCCCACGGCAGCCGGTCCAGCCGCGCGGGGATGTCGGTGGTGATCCGTCCGGTCTCTGCTCCCATGCAGATCCAATACCCGACTGCGATCCTGTGATGCGGTCGCGTCGTGCGTCCCGTCGTGCGTCGGCAGAGGGTGTGGATCAGCCCTTGATCGTTCGAACACGTGTTCGATATCATGGGGCATGGGCACACTCACCGAGGCACTGCGGACGGTCTCCGCGGCCGTCGATGCCCTCGCCTCGGCCGAACAGGCCCAGCCGGTGGCATCGGCCGAGCTCGTTGAGGTGCTGGCCCTGGCCGCGTGCACGCGGGCCGTGCTGGACGGGGTGATGGTGGGTCTGGCCGAGGCGCTGGAGGAACACGACGTGGCCCACGAGCTGGGGTGGGCCTCGACCAAGGAGCTGCTCACCCATGCCACCGGCGGCCGCAAGGGCTCAGGCACCGCGTGGGTGCGGGTCGCGCAACAGACCCAGGACCTGCCCGCGGTCCGTGACGCACTGACCCAGGGACGGATCTCCTTCGCGCAGGCCGGTGTGATCGCGCGCCGCGTCGCCACCCTGCCCCACGTGCCCGAGCTACGCGAGGACGCCGCCGCACTGATGCTGGACCGGGTCGCCCAGGCCGGGGTCGATGCCACCGACCTCGACCACGCCTTCGGTGAGGTGGTCCGCGAGCTCGACCCCGACGGCGAGCTGCTCCGCGCCGACCTCGACAAACCCCGCGCCGAACGCGGCGCCCACCACGCCCGGTTCCTCTCCTTCGCCCCCGACCACCTCGGCGGGGTCCGGATCAAGGGCTACGCCACCATCGAGGAGACCGAGCTCGTCAAGACCATCCTGATGCCACTCGCGGCACCGGCCACCACCGAGCCCGGCGCCTGCGGCGGCACCCCGCTGCCCGACGACGGACCCCTCCTGCACGACCCCAACACCCCCAGCACCCGCCGCCGCTGCCCCGAGGCCGGCTGCCGCCACGACGGCCGCGACCCCCGCGAAGCCGGCGTGCGGATGTGGGACGCCCTGGTCGAGCTCGCCACCCGCTACCAAGCCACCGACCAGCTCCCCCGCGCCCACGGCACCACCGCCCGGATCACCATCACCATGAACCTGGCCGACCTGACCGAGAAGGCCGCCGGCGCCGACCCCGCCGGATTCCGCGGCATCCACCACACCACCGGCCTGCCCGACCCCACCAGCCACACCGGCCACCTACCCACCGGCACCCTCACCGGCGGCCACACCCTCTCCGCCCTCGCCATCCGACGCCTGGCCTGCGACGCCGAGATCATCCCCGCCATCCTCGGCACCCACAACGAGATCCTCGACCTGGGCCGCAGCACCCGCACCGTGACCCCCGGACTCTGGAACGCGCTCGTGCTACGCGACCAACACTGCGCCTTCCCCGGCTGCACCCGCCTCCCCCTGGCCTGCGACGCCCACCACATCCAACACTGGGCCGACGCAGGCCCCACCAGCCTCGACAACCTCATCCTCCTCTGCCGACGCCACCACACCACCGCCCACCACACCCCCTGGACCATCACCATCAACCCCGACACCGGCCAACCCCACTGGCAACCACCACCACCCACCCCCACCCACCAACGCGTCCGGATCGCCTACACACCCGGACGACCACCACCCCACGCCGCCTGACCCACCCGACGGCTAGAGTCGTCGGCCTGATGCCTGCCCTGCTCTCGGTCCGCGGCCTTCGGCGCGCCTTCGGGGATCACGTAGTGCTGGACTCGGTCGACCTCACGATCGATGCCGGGGAGGCCGTCGCGGTGGTCGGTCCGAACGGCAGTGGCAAGTCGACCCTGCTGCGCTGCGTGATGGGTGCGATGGCGCGGGACGCCGGGGACGTGCTGCTCGACGGGGAGGGTCTCGACGAGCGGTCCCCACGGTTCCGGCGGGACCTCGCGGTGGTGATGGACGACATCGACTTCTTCCCGGACCTGAGCCTCGTCGAGCACCTCGACCTCCTCGCGCGCGCCCACGGCGTCGACGACGCGGAGGCGGTCGTCGACGACGTACTGGAGGAGCTGCATCTCGTCGAGGTGTCGGGGCATCTGCCGTCCGCGCTCTCCTCCGGTCAACGGCGTCGGCTCGCGCTCGCCAGCGCCCTGGTCCGTCCGCGACGACTGCTCGTCCTCGACGAGCCCGAGCAACGCCTCGACGCCGAGGGCGTGGACTGGCTCAAGGACCGCCTCGTGCGGGAGAAGCAGGCGGGCTGTGCGGTCCTGCTCGTCAGCCACCGCGCCGACCTCGTGGAGGCGACCTGCGACCGGGTGCTCCGACTCGGTGAGCACACGGGTGAGGACTGACGCCGCCGAGCTGCGGGCCGAGATCCGGGCCTGGCGGCGGGGGCGCTCGGAGCTGAGGATCTGGCGGCTGTTCGAGGACGCCTACGTCGCACTCATCTCGGTGGCGATCATCGGATCGATGGTCGGCAACGTCCTGTGGGGGCTGCGCGCCGCCACCGACTCCGCCTGCACCGCGGCCTGTGCCGACGCCCGCTCGCTGGTGCCGCTGGTGGCAGCGCTGACCGCGGTGCTGATCGCGATGGTGCTGGCCCGCCTCCTCGGGCCGGTCTTCGTCTCGCCCGCGACCTCGGCATGGCTGCTCACCACGCCGGTCGACCGGCGCGACCTGCTGCGTCCACCGTTGTGGCGGATGGTCGCGATCGGCGGACTCACCGCCGTGCTGATCGCCACGGTCCCGGTGGTGCTGGCCG